>JABMOY010000153.1 GCA_013203955.1 Rhodospirillales bacterium
ACAAGCCCACCCCTCATGTTGAGCTTGTCGAAACATCAGGGGTGGGCGGCCTCATCCTTCGACAAGCTCAGGATGAGGCCGCTTTTGAACACCGATTCCTTTTAGTCGGAAACCGCTCTAGCGGTTTTTTTAGTTGTTTTGAATACCAGAGTATTCTCCCGGAACGACATCGAAGGCGATCGACAGGCGGATATCCGGGGCCTCGAACGGCACCGTGCGGTGATAAAAATAGGACGGAAACAGGATCATCAGGCCTTCTTCGGGCCTGTATAACTTAACCTCGGGCGGCTTGGAGCTGTGAAAATCATCCGGCGCGCGGCCGAATTCGATCCAACCCGCATGGGTGGGGTCGTCGTCACCAATAACAGCCGGCACTTTCGCATAATAAACCCCCGACAGCCACGCCGACGGGTGAATATGGGCCAATTGGTGGCCCTGGCTGTCCATGGCGACGCCCCAGATGCTTAGGCCCAGGCGTTCCGGGCGCCTAGCCAGATAGGGATGGGTGGGATCGGGGGGAACGTCCCGGCGATAGTCTTCGACGGCGGCCATGATGGTTTTTTCGAGGCCCCCCATCGGGCCTTTCGGTTCCGCCAACAATTCGCCCGAATGCCGCCCGAAACGGGTGGCGTGGGACTTGGGCGCGTAGACCAGCGACGGATGGCCGAGAACGTGTTCACATAACGCCGCGTTGAAAGCCGCCATATCGTCGAAGCCTTCCGGCGCGCTGACGGCAAGCGGGCGGACCAGCCGCTCGAAATCGTAAAGAACCCGGACGTCTTCCGGGCGGCCCAGTTCCGCCAGGACGATGGCCTTAAAAGCCAGGATCGAAATGTTGCCGGGGTGATCACCAAGATAAACGTCGCAAACTTCAAGCGCCGCCTCGGGGTCGCCCATTTGCAGGTAGACATCGCCTAAGTTGGCCCGGACCTTGTCGTAATCCGGCGACATCACCATGGCTTGGCGGTAGGCCTCGACCGCTTCGTCCAGCTTCCCCAACTCTTTAAGCGCATAGCCGATGTTGACCTGGGCGCCGGCGTGGGCGGGCTCGGCTTCAAGCGTCTTGCGGTAGCTGGCAATCGCCGCCTCAAATTCACTTTCTTCCTGCAGCGCGATGCCGAGGTTGTAATGGGCATCGGCGAAATCACCACGCACACCGATGGCCCGGCGATAGGCATGGATGGCGTCTTGGGGGTTCGATAATTCCATCTCGACGGTGCCCAGGTTGTTCAGCGCCTCGGCGAATTCGGGGCGGATGTCGAGCGCTTTGCGGTAGGCCGCCCGCGCCTCATCCAGCCGGCCCAGGGCCTTGGCAACGTTGCCGACGTTGAAGTGCGCCGGTGCGAAACCGGGGTCCAGGGTGACGCATTTTTTGTAAGAGTCTTCGGCCTCGGCGAAACGCCCTTGCGCTTCGAGCACGATGCCGAGATTGTATTCGGCACTGATATATTCCGGCCAAACGCCCAGCGCCTTGCGATAAGCCATTTCCGCCTCGTCGTACGTTTCCATCGCCTTAAACACGTTGCCAAGATTGTTGTGGGCATCGGCGAAATCGGGCCGGAAGGTGACAGCCGTCTGTAAAAGCGACACCGCTTCGACCGCGTCGCCGATGTGAAAGGCGGCGACGCCGCAAAGGTTCAGGGCCTCGGTATTATCGGGCGCCCCCGCCAGGACGCTTCGGCAAAGCGCCAAGGCTTCTTCGGCCTTACCCGCCTGCAGGGTTTCGGCGGCCCGGCCCAATTGCTCCCTGATCTCTTCCTCGGTCATGGCCAGGATGGGGGCCAGAATGGAGGCCATCACGGGGGCGGGCTTCTTGTTGACCTTTGCCGGCGCCTTCTTCGAAGCCTTTTTCGAGACATTTTTCGAGGCGGGTGGGCGCTTGCCTTTTTTCTGCTTTTTCATTTTGCAACTTTCCCGCTGCCGCCAAATGATTGAGAGAACCCCTTGAGCAGATCGCTTATACTCCCGCGTTCTCCCTCGCCTGCGGTCAGGTAGACGATGAACCACAAGACCAAGGTCAGGTAAAAAAACGCCCGCACCCCCCAGGCCAGTTTCGACCGCAGCCGGGCATTGAACCATTTGCGCCATTCGCCTTCAGGGTCCGACAACCGCCGGCGGGCCCAGATCGCGCCGGCCCCGGCGATCACGGCGACAGTCAGCAAAGCGGGCATTGTCCAATCCAAGGCGTGTGTCCTGTTCGGGTTATCGGCAACCGGGCCTTAAGCCCAGATCGTATTGACGACGACGACGACGCCTAAGATGACCGTGCCCGCCCCGACAAGGCTTTGCAGCCCCCAGTTTCCCCAGGTCAGCGACTTTGCCGTATAGGCCAGCGGCACGGCGATGACCACGGACAGCGCCGCCATGCCGATGATCGAGCCGACCCCGAAAAGCGCCACGTAAAATAAACCCAAAGGCGACGGGCCTATAGAGGCCGCCGTCAACACCAACAGCGCCGCCGAACCGGCCATGCCGTGCATCATGCCGACCAGCAACGTGCGAACCGGAAATCGAGAGGTATGTTCATGGCTATGGCGATTCGGATTGTGACGGGCCTGTTCCCCCAAATGCGAATGGGCGTGCAAATGGGAAACGCCGCCGGAGTGGCGGTGAAGATGAAAATGAATGCGGTCGCGAACCAGCCGGTAGAGCACGTGGCCGCCGAGCGCAATCAACATAACGCCGACGGCGGCTTCCAAACCCTGGGCCAAGCCCCCGGATATGAATGAAGGCACGGCCGCGCCCAGCAAGACAACGCCGCCGCCAACCACCAACAGGGTAACCGTGTGGCCGATGCCCCAAACAACGCCATGCCTGACGACGCGGGAAACCGATCGTTCGCCCGCCGACACGCTGGCCACCACCGCCACATGGTCGGCTTCGAGCGCGTGATGCATGCCGATGAAAAAACCTAGAAACAGAATAGACGCCATGGACCCCTCAAATTTTCCCCTTATTCCGGGGCAACTGTACTCCTATTAAGACCTTTCCTAAAACCCCTTATGGACTAACATAGGCGACGGCAAATTTAGGGAAATAACCATGTTTGATCTAGACAAATTCATCGCCGATTGCACCGCCGCCCGGGCCGAAGACGACAGCCACAAGGCCGTTGCCGAGTTGGTGGCAGGCGCGGTTTCGGACCCCTCAGCGGTGCTCAAGGGTTTGGGGGATCCTAAAGCCGGCGGCGTCCAAAAAATTCATCATTCCGATAGCCTGACGATCCTTAATGTCGTATGGCCGGCGGGTATGACGATTATGCCGCACAATCATGACACCTGGGCCGTCATCGGTGTTTATACGGGGCGCGAGGACAATATTTTTTGGCGCCGACTGGCGGATGAGGACGGCGGCAAAATCGAAGCCGCCGGAGCGCGGTCCTTGGCTGTAAAAGACGCCGTTCCTTTGGGCAAAGACATCATCCATTCGGTCAACAATCCGCTTTCCCGCCTGACCGGCGCCATTCACGTTTACGGCGGTGATTTTTTCAATGCCGAGCGAAGCGAATGGGACCCTGAGAACCTTCTCGAAGGCCCCTACGATGTCGAAAAAAATATGGCGATGTTCGAAGAAGCAAACGCCCTCAGCTCTTCAGCCTAAACACCTATTAAATGTAGCGCGATTTCGCGGCGCTTCGGGCTGGTCCGGTGCTCGAACAAAAATATCCCCTGCCATGTACCGAGCGCCAACTTAGCGCCGGTAACGGGGATGGAAAGCGACGATTGCGTCAACGCGCCCTTGATGTGGGCCGGCATGTCATCGAAACCTTCCGTCTTGTGGCGGTAAAGGCCGGGGCCTTCGGGGACCATTTTTTTGAAAAAAGCTTCAATGTCGCGCATGACGTCGTCATCGGCGTTTTCCTGAATGATCAAAGACGCCGACGTATGGCGGATGAAAACGGTGAGCATGCCCGCATCAATATCCTGAGCGGCGACCCAAAGGGCGATGTCACCGGTTATTTCGGTCAAGCCTTGGGCCGACGTCTCGAAGCTGAGTAGGTCTTGTACTTGTTTCATTCGTCCAGGCTCAAACTTTCCAGGCGCGATTTGATTTCGTCGCGCGCAGTTCGAAAACCGTCGAGCGACCCGGACGCCGCCGGATCGGGGATCGGCCAATGTAATCTTTTCACGCGCCCCGGCATCACCGGGCAGACTTCTTCGGCGCACAGCGTAATCACCAGGTCAATTGTTTCGGGATCGATGGTGTCGACGGATTTCGACGTTTGCCCGGTGATGTCGATGCCGATCTCGGCCATCGCCTCGATGGCCAAGGGATTAACCACCGAGGGCTGGGAGCCGGCGCTTTGGACCTCAGCTTGGTCGCCGAACAAATGACGGGCCAGGCCTTCGGCGATTTGGCTGCGCGCCGAATTGGCGACGCACAAAAACAGATAGCGGGTCATCGGATATCCTTTATCAACCGTAGCGGTGAAGTTTTTCGCCGTTGAGGCGGAGCCATTTTTTGGCCCCGTTCATGTCTGCGGTCAACTCGGCGACGGCGCGCCAAAACTTCGGCCCGTGGTTAAGCTCGGCCAGATGCCCGACCTCGTGGGCGACGACGTAATCGAGAACCGTTTCCGGCGCCAGCACCAACCGCCAGCAGAACGACAGATTGCCTTCCAGCGAACACGACCCCCAGCGGCTTTTGGTATCGCGGATGGAAATGCGCCCGGCGGGCCGGCCCAAGATCATGGCCTTGTCGCGGGCCAGCGGCCCGATGCGGCGCTTGGCCTCGGCCTTTAACCAGTCCCCCAAGCGCCGGGCTAGATGTTCGGGTTTGCCGGTGACGAATATTTCTCCATTTTCCCGCCACACCCCACCGGCGACATAAGGCGTGTGGCGGATCAGGTGATCGACGCCGCCCAGCGGCACCCGTTCACCGTCGGCGAACGGCACCCGGGGCTCTAACCCGCCAAGGTTGGCCAAGACCCAGTCGGCCTTGTCCAAGACCATTTCCAGGCCTTCGCGCTGCGACGTCGCCCGGGGCAGGGTCACGGCGACGCCATCGGCGCCGTCGCGTTGACTATCAATGCGGAGAATAAGACGCCGGGCGCGGGTGTTCCGGTAAAGCCTGACCGGCACCCGCTTGTCGCCGAGATCGACGGACGTTTCTTTAAGAAGCGCCTGAGTCATCGAATATGGACTGCCCCCAAATGCAAACCCGAGCCTTTAAGCGGCCATCGGCAGTGCGAATCCGATAGCGTCGAAATCCTTATAAAGCTTTTCCCGATCCGCGTCACTCATCCGCATCAACGGCGGGCGAACGCTGAGCCACGCATCGTTGCCGGAATGGCGCGCCATCAGCGCCTTCAAGCCCGCCGACAGCGGGAACTGGACGATGGCGTTCCGGACCGCGGTCAGTTTGCCGTGGGCATCGGCGGTGTCACCACCACTTTGCCAGCCGGCATAGACTTCCGCCGCCAAAACAGAACCGACATTGGCGCACGCCGTAATACAGCCGGCGCCCCCGGCGTCCAACAACGGCGCCATCAGCTCGTCCGATCCGGCGAACACGGCGAAATTCGGAAATTCCTTAGCCGCTCCCGTCATGTTGGCGAGGTCGCCCGACGAATCCTTCATGCCGACGATGGTTGTGGAATATTCCTTCAACAGCATTTCGATCAGGTTATAAGTGATCGGCACACCCGACATCTGCGGGAAATGGTAGAGGCAGATCTTGAGTTTATCGTCGCCGATTTTCTGAATGACCTCGGAATAGGCTGCGAACAGGCCTTCGTCGCTGGGGTTCTTGTAATAAAACGGCGGCAGCATCAAAACGCCTGCCGAGCCGTGGCTTAAAGCCACTTTCGTCAGGGCGATGGCGTCGGGCAGGGCGCAGCTTCCGGTGCCGGGCATGATCGCCTCACCGGGAATACCGGCTTCGGCGAGGCCGTCGAGGATGCCAATGCGTTCCTTCAGGCCGAAAGAATTGGCTTCGCCCGTCGTCCCCAAAATCGCCAGCCCGTCGCAGCCGTTGTCCAACAGCCACTTTGAATGCGACGCCATTAGCTTTAAGTCCGGGTTCAGGTCAGCCGTCAGCGGCGTCAAGGCGGCGGCGTAGACTCCTTTGAATGCAAAATTTTGATCGGCCACTTTTAAATTCTCCTTCACTCTCTTTATTTGTTTGTCACTTCGGCCAGCCGACGACACGGCCTTCCAAATCATCGGTGTCGCGTTCCGAGACCACCCGGCCACGCACCGAAATCCCGGCTTCGTGCACGGTTTCCGGGTCGCCCGAAATCAAAGGATGCCACCAGAAAAGCTCCTTGCCCTCGTCGAGCAACCGATAGGCGCAGGTCGACGGCAACCACGTCAACCGTTTGATGCTTTGGATGTTGAGAATCTGGCAGTCCGGCACGAAACGCTTGCGGTCGGCGTAACTGACGCAGCGGCACAATTCTGTGTCCAACAGCCTGCAGGCGATGTCGGTGTATTGAATTTCACCGGTGGCATCGTTCTCAAGCTTGTTCAGGCAGCATTTGGCGCAGCCGTCGCAAAGGGATTCCCACTCGGCCTTGGTCATTTTGGCCAGGGCCTTGGTTTTCCAAAAGGGGACGGCTTCTTGTTTCACTTATTGTTTTTCCGGCTGCCTCGTTGGCCTCTGACTTATGGCCCTATTCGCGGTCGATCAAGTGAATAAACGATCCCGCCACCCGGCCGTCAACGAGGCCGACCGTGCCTAAGTCATTGCCTTCGGCGTCTTCGGCCCCGAAAAGAGGCTTAGCCCCGGTTTCCTCGACAATCGTCGCGTAATGAAACTCGTGGCCGCGAAAATACGCCCCTTGTTCCGCCAACGGCCCTGCGGCGAGGGCCGCCACCCGCCGGTAGCCGAGGTGAAGCTTGCGCTCGGCGAACGACGTTTCCAGGCCCAAAAGCCCGGCCATGGCATGGCGCTGGCCGTCGGCATCGACAAGCCCTTGGCCCAACACCATGTAGCCGCCGCATTCGCCGTAAACCGTCACCCCCGTTGCCGCCGCCGTCCGCAAACCGGCCAAAAATTTTGCCGAATTAGCGAGCGTACCGCCATGCAGTTCCGGATAGCCGCCCGGCAGATAGACGGCATCGGCGCTGTTATCAGGCGCTTCGTCGGCAAGCGGCGAAAACGTCGTGATCTCCGCCCCGGCGCCCCGCCAGCCGCCGACGACCAGGGGATAGGAAAAAGTGAACGCATCGTCGGCGGCGACGGCGATGCGTTGTCCCAATGGCGCCAGGGGAAGCGCCACGTCATTTGTATCCCGTTGAATTTTCAACGGCTCGGCCAGCATCAAAAGCTCGTCCACATCCACATACTCGGCGATCAGCTCGGCGGCATTTTGTAAAAAAATTTCCAGGTCCGGATGCTCTGTCGCCTGCACCAGGCCCAAATGCCGGGACGGCAAGTCCAACCCCTGGGCCCGGGGCAAGCAGCCGAGGACGGGAATGTCCGGGACGGCCTGTTCGCAGGCGATGCGTAAAATTTCTTCGTGACGCGGGCCGCCGATGCGGTTGAAGACGACGCCGGCAATGGTCACGTCCGCCCTGAATTCGGCAAACCCCTTGAGCACGGCGGCGGCCGAGGCGGCCTGGGCGCCGGCATCAATGACCAAAACCACCGGCCAGCCGGTCGCAAAGGACAAATCCGCCGTCGATCCGGCAACGTCTCCCTTTTTATCCGGACCCACAAAGGCGCCGTCGAACAGCCCCATGACGCCTTCGCAGACGACGATCTCAGACGTTGCCCCCAAAGCCCAGGTGGCGCGGGCGATGGTTTCAGGACGCATCGCCCATAAATCCAGGTTGACGCAGGGCCGCCCGGTGGCGGCGGCGTGAAAGGCGGGATCGATGTAATCGGGCCCGGCCTTGGCCGAGGCGATATTTTCGCCGCCCGAAGACTTCGCCAAGTGGCGGAGCAGCCCGAGCGTCAAAACGGTCTTGCCGCTTCCCGACGCCGGCGCCGCGATGATTAATCCTTTGCCCTCGCTCATAGGAATTTCCGGATGCCGCGGGCTATGTCGTCAACGCTGGTCCCGTGGGAAAAACGCGTCCGATAGACGCCGTCCGGCCCCATCAGGAACATGATCGACATATGGCTCACGTCGTAATCACCCTCGTCCGCTTCATGGGCATGCGCTTCGGCGGCCCCTTCGGCGTGGGCGTGTGCATGGGCGGGGGCCTCGGCCCCCGGGGCGGGTACTTCTTTTTTGTAAAATATTTTATAGGCCTTGGCCACCGCCGCGATCTGCGCCTCGGTGCCGGTCAGCCCGATAAGGCGGGGGTCGAAATGGCTGAGATATTCCTTTAGGTACTCGGGCGTATCACGCAAAGGGTCGACGGTAATGAAAATGGGGGCGATTCTGTCGGCGGCGGCGCCTAAGTCGTCGAGAACGATGCCGATGTCGGTCAAGGCCGCCGGGCAGATGTCGGGGCAATAGGTATAGCCGAAATAAATCAGCATGAAGCGGCCCTTGAAATCGGCCTCGGTGACGCTTTGGCCCAGCTGGTTGACCAAGGAAAACGGCCCGCCGATGGCCGACAACACGGCTTGCTGCACTTGCTGCGAGGTTTGCCGGGGCTGGAACTTGGGCCCGAAGAACACCCGGTGGCCGGACAGAAAAATAATGCCGACCAAGGCAACAACGAGCAGGGCCCCGGAATGGCGGCTGATAAAGGACGGCTGCTCTTGCGAGAGCGTTATGGGTTCCACCCGGGGGGGCGGCTTAGGGGCAGGTTTTTTGGCCGGGTCATTCGTCGACCGGGGGCCTTTGCCGCCGCCCTTGCCTTTGCCCGGCTTCGCCATTGACCTTTTCCCTCAACCAAATACAAGGGAGAACCTTACAGCCCCCCATAGCGCTATGAAATGATAATATGGGAACCACATGACCGGCAGTGAACCCGACGTGCGCAAACCTTCCGGCCCCCTGAAGCGGGGCTGGACCACCGGCGCCTGCGCCACGGCGGCGGCAACGGCGGCCTATCAGGCGCTGCTGACCGGTGATTTTCCCGACCCGGTGACGATCACCCTGCCAAAGGGCGAGGAGCCCAGCTTCGCCTTGAAGCAAGCGCACCTGGACGGCGCCAAAGCCACCGCCAGCATCATCAAGGACGCCGGCGACGATCCCGACGTTACTCACGGCGCTGAAATTGTCGTTACCGTGGAAAAGCAACCGGGCAGTACCGGCATCACCTTCCGGGCCGGTGACGGCGTCGGCACCGTGACCCGGCCCGGCCTGGCGCTGGATGTCGGCGAGCCCGCCATCAACCCCGGCCCGCGAAAGATGATGAAAGCCGTGATCGAGGATTTATCCCGAAAATATGGAGACAAAACCGGGAATAATAAAGGAGGCGTGACGATCACCGTTTCCGTCCCCGGCGGCGAGAAGCTGGCGGAGAGTACGATGAACGGGCGGCTCGGCATCGAAGGCGGGATTTCGATCCTCGGCACCACCGGCGTCGTCATTCCCTATTCGTGTTCGTCGTGGATCCATTCCATCCACCGCGGCGTCGATGTCGCCCGCGCCTGTGGCATCACCCACATCGCCGCCGCCACCGGCCGCACGTCGGAAGCCGCCGTCCGCGACTTGCTGGGCATGCCCGAACAGGCATTGATCGACATGGGCGACTTCGCCGGCGGCTTATTAAAGTACCTGCGCAAAAACCCGGTTGAAAAGCTGACCATCGCCGGCGGCGCCGGCAAGCTGACGAAATTGGGGCAAGGGGCCATGGACCTGCATTCGGCCCGATCGCGAGTCGACATGAAGGCGCTGGCGGGGTGCTTGAGTTCGCTCGGTGCGGATGCAGATTCTGTCACCAAAGCGGAGAACGCCAACAATACCGGCGAGGTCATGGCGATGGCGCAAAAACTCGACCCGCCTCTCGACTTGGCCCTGGGCGACCTGATCGCGCGCCACGCCCGCGAGGCGGCGATGGCGACGCTCGCCGGCGACACCGAGGTCGAGGTCATGGTCTTTAGCCGCGACGGCGATAGGGTCGGCCATGCCGGATAACGCCAAAAAACATCTGCTAATCCTGGGCGGCACCTCCGAAGCCCGCACCCTGGCCCGCCGCTTGACCATCGAGCTTTCAAAAAAAATCCGGGTGACGACGTCGCTTGCCGGGCGCCGGGCCAAAATCCCGACGCTTCCGGGTGAGTTACGCATCGGCGGCTTCGGCGGCGTCGAAGGCATGAAGGACTATATCGCCGATAACGCCGTCGATTTTGTCGTCGACGCCACCCATCCTTTCAGCCCGAAAATTTCCGCCAACGCCAACTTCGCCTGTCTGGGCGCCGCCATTCCCAGGGTGCAATTGGTTCGACCGCTTTGGAAAATGCCGCCGGGGGCCGATTGGATCGAAGTCGACGACATGGCGGGCGTCGCCGAAATCCTGCCCAGTTTCGCCAAACGGGTTTTCATGACCACCGGCGCCCGGGGGTTCGAGGAATTATCAGGATTGGAAAATTTATGGTTCCTGGTGCGCATGATCGACCCGCCCAAAGACCCGCTGCCGCTTAAAAGTTATACCCTGGCCCGGGGCAGCCCGCCCTATTCGCTGGAAGGTGAACGGGCGATCCTGGCCGAACACGACATCGACACATTGGTCAGCAAATATTCCGGCGGCGAGGCGACGGCGGCGAAGATCTTTGCGGCGTCCGAAGCAAACGTCAAAATCGTGTTGATCAATCGCCCACCACCGGAACCGGGAGTCGTCGTCGAAACCGTCAATGACGCCTTCGCCTGGGTAGCGGCGCAGGTTTAAAGGTATTGAAAAAAAAGAGAACAAACTCCTCACGTCATTCCCGCGCAGGCGGGAATCCAGAAACGCCCCTTGGACTCCCGCCTTCGCGGGAGTGACGGAAAAGATTTTATTTTGCGTCTTCGTGGTTAAACTTTTTCCTTTTTTGGACGCAGCACGTGGTGATGGTCGGCGGCGTAAAGGCGGCTGTTGTCGAAAGCCTTGGCGTCCAACACCCGGCCAACCAAAATCAAGGCCGTTCGCGTGATGCCGGATTTTTTCACCTTGTCGCGGATGTCGGCAAGGGTGCCATGGATGTATTGCTCGTCCGGCCAGCTCGCCCGATAGGCGACGACCACCGGGCAGTCTTCACCATAATGCGGCACCAGGTCGCGGACGACGGGAACCAGATTGTTGACCGACAAGTGTACGGCCAAGGTGGCGCCGCTTTCTCCCAACTTCGCCAATTCCTCGCCTTTCGGCATGTCGGTGCTGCGAACAGATGTCCGGGTCAGGACCACCGTCTGGCTGACATTGGGCAGCGTCAACTCGCACCCCAGCGCCGCCGCCGCAGCAGCAAAAGCCGGAACCCCGGGTGTAATGTCATAGGCGATACCGAGATCGTCCAGGCGGCGCATCTGTTCGCCGATGGCGCCATACAAGGACGGGTCGCCGGAATGCACGCGCGCGACATCGTGGCCGGCGGCGGCGGCATCCTTCATTTCGGCGATGATCTCGTCCAAGTGCAAGGCTGAGGTGTCGATGACGCGGGCATCCGCCGGCGCCTCGGCGACGATGCTTTCCGGCACCAGGGAGCCCGCATAGAGCACCACTTTGCAGTCGCGGATCAGGTTTAATCCGCGAACGGTAATCAGGTCGGGCGCACCTGGCCCGGCGCCGATGAAATGAACGGTCATAAAATTCTTTTTCCCCTTACTTCTTTTTGAGAACACCCTGGATGACATCCAGGATTTTTCCGGTGGCCTTTTCAATCAGCACCACACTTTCGTCGGCTATAACGCGTTCCAAGCCTTCGGGTACCGGGGGTAATTTCGATTTAAGGTCGTCAGGCAAATCTCGCTTGGCCAGACCCGGCGGCAGGGTGCCGTTACGCTCCAATTGTTTTTGCAGCCCAGGCGGCAGCGAGCCCCGCTTAGCCAATCCCGGCGGCATACCCCCGCCCCGCCCTCGGCCATTACTTTTGTCTTTTTTCTTTTTCCATTTTTTATTCTTCTTTCCCTGGCCCTGGCCCCTGCCCTGGCCCTTGTCATCATCGTCGCCGGTGACTGCTTGCGCCGCCTTCTTGCCGAAGAATTCTTCGATGGCGCGTTTTTCGACTTCCTTGAAAATGGTGTTGCCCAAATCCTTTGTCGTCTGCGCCCAGGCAGGCGCGACAAGAAGGACAAATACAAAGGCAAGGCTCAATATAAACCGCATGGCTTTTACTCCTCTGGGGTCAGGGCTGATTGTCATGTTTTGTCCATTTTATCGCCGTATCCACGGGGGGTATAGACCCGCACCGGTGCGCCTTCTATGACGGGGGTCACTCGGCGCGTCTGGCTCGACCCGACCAGCACCAGGGTCAACATATCGACGCGGTCCGGGGTCAGATCGGCCAAGTCGATGACGTCGATGCTTTCGCCGTCGCGCCCCAGGTTGCGGGCCAACACCACCGGCGTTTTAGGCCCCCGCCCGGTCAACAGGATATCGCGGGCCAGCACCAGTTGTTTCTTGCGGCGCTTGGAAACGGGATTGTAAAAGGCGACGACGAAATCGCCGTCTGCCGCTGCCTTAAGGCGCCGCTCGATGTCTTCCATCGGCGTCAAAAGATCGGATAACGAGATGGCGCAGAAATCGTGGCCCAAGGGCGCACCGATGCGGGCGGCGGCGGCCTGCAACGCCGAAATTCCCGGCTTCACCGAAACCGCGACGCGGTTCCAATCGGCGCGGTCTTCGCGGTCAAGAAGCTCATAGACCAACGTCGCCAGCGCATAGATGCCGGCGTCCCCGGAACAGACCAGCGCCACGCGCTTTCCCTGGCCAGCGAGGTCAAGGGCTTGGCGAGCGCGGTCTTCCTCGTGACCCAAGTCCGACGAATGGCGGGGCTTGCCGGCGATCAGGCCTTCGATGAGATCGAGGTAAAGCGCATAACCGACAACGTCTTCGGCGTCCCGAAGCGCAGCCGTTACCTCCGGCGTCCGCCAATCATCGGCGCCCGGACCGATGCCGACGACGGCGAGCGTTCCCTGGGCACGGCCAAGGGCTTGCGGATTAATGTCGCGGATGCTGCGGGCTATGGCGCAGGTGGCGCGCTTCGATTTATTCTTTTCGGCGACGAGTTGACTTTTCACCCCGGCCGCCGCCAGCGCCGCGCCCTCGGCGACGCCGTGACAGCCGACTTCGGCGAAAACTACGTCGGACGGATTGGCGAGGCGGGGGGCTTCGGCTTCCAGTTCGGCGGCGGTAAAAAAACGCGCCGGCACGTTCAAATGGGCCGCCAGCCCATGAACGGCGGCTTCATCCGATTTCAGGTCGAGCGACACCACACAGGCGACGGACCCCGCCGCCAGACCCGCCCCCGTCAGCGTCTCCTCGGCTAACGCGATTAGCTCTTTTGAATCCGCTCCCCTCTCGCACCCCACCCCCAGCGCCAGAACGGGGGGGTGCAAAACCAAATCCTTGCCGGGGTCGGTGACGGCTTTATCGGTAACGCGGACGATCATGGTTGCATCGTCGGCGAAAGACGCTTTCGAGCCGGTGATCCAATCGGCGTTTCCGGCTTCGACGTTGAGGCTCACCACTTCACCGGCCAGCAGCGCCGCCGTGATGCCCTTAGCGTTTTCCGGGTTGGCGACGATCCAGCCTTGTGGTGGCTCATCAAGCGCCAGACCTAAACGCACGTCGCCCGCCGTCGTCACGGCTGCGTGTCCGCCGGTGGCTTCGGCAATGGCGAGTGCGAGTTTGTTGGCGCCCCGATGCCCGCCCAACAACGGCACGATGTTTGCGCCGTCATCCGAAACGGCGACGACCGGCGGCTCCGCCCGCTTGTCCGACAGCGCAGGGCCTAAGGCGCGGATCAGAATGCCCGACGCGCAGACGCCGATGATCGGACGCCCACCCTCGAACAAATTCCGCATGTGCACCATCGTTTCATCGAACACCACGTCGACGCCATCCTCAGCGCGACCGCGAAGCCCGTGCACGTCTGCCCCCGGCAAAACCCGTTTCAGGGTTTCGGCAAGTTCGAGCCCGCTTGCGCCCAAGACGATGATCGCGGTCATACCTTCACCCCGTCCCTATGGCGCACCAGGATCATCGAAAAATAGGGCGCTGTTCCGTCGCCGGCTTCGCTCAGGGGCAAAACTCTCTGACCTTCCATGGAGGCGTGCTCGACGTATTCGGCGCCGTCCTCCAGCCCAAGACGCGCCAACACGCGCCTTACTTTTTTTAAGTGCCGCCCGACCTTCATGATCGCCGCCGCATCCGTACTGGCCAAGCGACTCTCCAGTTCCGCCTCGTCCATGGGCGCCGGCAGGATGGTCAGGATCTGGTTGCGCGACACCAACGGTTTCCCGGCGACGGCGGCGACGGCGCCCAGCGACGAGACGCCGGGCACGACCTCGGTCGGGTGGTCTTCGGACAATCGAACAAACAAGTACATGAACGAGCCATAGAGGAACGGATCGCCCTCGCACAAAACCGCCACGTCCTGGCCTTGGGTTAAGTGTTCGGCTATTTCGGCGGCATAGCGGTCGTAAACGTCATCGGCGGGAAAGTTGCCCGGCGTCATCGGCGTGCGGATGACGATTTCCGTCTGGCCGTCGACCAGATGGGGTGCTGCGATGGCGCGGGCCAGGCTGTCGCCTTCTTCAGGCGCCGGATAGGCGACGACGGAAACCGATTGCAAAATCCGCTGCGCCTTTAGCGTAATCAGCTCGGGATCGCCGGGGCCGACGCCGAGGCCGTAAAGGGTGCCGCCCTTTTTATCGTTACTTTTTGCATTCATTTCTTTATCGAAACCAATTGCGTGACTTCCTTTAAGGGCCGGAAGGTGTGGAGGCTGCCAACCGGCGCGGCGCGGCTGACGGCAATGCGCGTCAAATCGCCGCCGAATTCGTTTTGAAAGGCCAACAATCGTTGCTCGGCCTCGACCGTGACCGCGTTGGCGACCAGCCGCCCGCCAGCGTTTAAAGCACCCCAACAGGCTTCGAGAAGCCCCGGCACCGACACCCCGCCGCCCAGGAAAACCGCGTCGGGAGCGTCCAAGTCCTTGAACGCACCCGGTGCTTCGCCTTCGACGACGGTCAGTTTCGGCACGCCCAGGTTTGCAGCGTTGCGTTTGATGGCGCCAAAGCGCTTGGCGTCGCGCTCGATGGCGAAGACGGTCGAGTTGGGTTGGGCGCGCAGCCATTCGATGCCGATGGCCCCGGAACCGCCGCCGACATCCCAAAGCACATTGCCCGGCAGCGGCATTAACCGGGCCAACGTCGCCGCCCGGACTTCGCGCTTGGTGATCAGGCCGTCGTGCTCGAAGGCGTCATCGGGCAGCCCGGGAATGCGCGGATAAAAGACGGCGTCATCACCGGCCACGCAATCAACGGCGATGGTGTTGAGGTCGGAGCCGGGTTTGTCGTTCCAATCCGCCGCCACGCCATCGCTGCGGGCCTCGTCGGCGCCGCCGATGTCGGCCAAGACCGTTAAAATACTTTTTCCGAAGCCCTTGGCGCTCAGCAAGCTTGCGACCTGGGCGGGCGTGGTCGCGTCCCAGCTCAGGATCAACAGCCTTTGTCCCGGAACCAGGTAGAGATTAATCGCCTCCAAGGCCCGGCCATGAACGGTCAGGCATTCGGTTTCGGCCAGCGGCCAGCCCATGCGCGCCGCCGCCAAACTAAACGCGCCGGGCGCCGGAATGATGTCGAGCGCAGCGGCGCCGAAACGGCGCACCAGATTCGTGCCGACGCCGAAATTCAGCGGGTCGCCCGACGCCAGCACGACGACGCGCTTGTCTTTCAATTTTTCGATTTTATCAAAAGTTTCATCGAAGCCGTCGGACCAGTCTATGCGCTCGGACTTTTCTTCCTTGCCGGGCGGGTCTTCCGGGATTTTGCCGAGATGCCGCGCCCCGCCGACCAGGACGTCGGCGCCTTCGATCAACTCGCGCGCCTTAAGCGAAAGTCCGTCGAGCCCGTCCTCGCCGATGCCAACGACAGTTATCCGGGGGGTAATGGGATAGGTACTCATGTCGTGTCCTTAACCAGCGCATTAACGCAGGCCGCCGCCAAGGCGCTGCCGCCGCGACGTCCGCGGAGTGTGATAAAGGGAATGTCCTGGGCGTTTTCGATCAGCGCCTCTTTGGATTCGGCGGCGCCGACGAAGCCGACCGGAAAGCCGCAAATCACCGCCGGCCTCTGCGCACCCTCATCGATGAGTTCCAGCAATCGGAACAACGCCGTCGGCGCGTTGCCGATGGCGACGACGGCGCCGGCCAGATCATCGCCCCACAAATCCACCGCCGCCGCCGAGCGGGTGATGCCCTTGACCGGCGCCATAACCCTGACCCCGTCTTCGTTCAACATACAGCGGATTTCATTGGCGGCGGGAAGGTTGTCTTGAATGATGCCGTGGCTGACCATTTCCGCGTCAGCGAAAATGACGGCGCCGCCTTGCAGCGCCTTGCGCCCGGCCCTCACCGCGCCCTTGGAGAAAACCAAGTCGCCCGTGATGTCGGGCATGCCGCAGGCGTGAACCAAACGCACCGCCACCACCGCCTCGTCGGCCAGCAGGCCGGACAAATCGGCCTCGGCGCGCACCAGTTCGAAGGAACGCTTATAGATTTCCAAAGGGTCGCGAATGTAGTCGATCATCACCAAATGCCAATCTAGTCGTCGTCGTGGTGATGGTGATGGTCGTGCCCGTGATCATGCCCGTTATCATGCCCATGGACCCCATGATCGTGGGCATCCTGACCGTCGGTGCCGACGCCCTGGACATGGTGGTGGTGGCCGACTTGGGGGGCGCCGACGTCACCTTCATAGCCGATGATCTGCTCACGGTATTTGCAGAGCTGGCAGTTCATGTTGTTGTCGCCGGCAAGCGCTTCGTGGACGCGCTCGACAAAGGTGTCGATCAAAAGCCTGTGGTCGTCCAGATAAGACGCCTTCAAGACCTCGACGTCGGGGTTGGCCTTCGCCGCCTCGTCGGCCCAATCGTAAATGCGCCGGACCAAGATGCCGGTGAATAAAAAATAAGGAAAAACGATGATCCGCTTGTAGCCGAGCAACATTGCGTGGCTCATACCGGCATCGACCAAGGGCGTGGCGACGCCGGAATAGCTGACCTCGGTCCAGCCGAAGCCCATGCCTTCCCACAACATACGCGAGACCTTGGAGACATTGGAATTGGCGTCGGGGTCATTGGTGCCGCGCCCGACGACCATGAGCAGCGTGTCTTTTCGATCGACCTTGGTCGGCGCCGCTTTTTCCGCCTCTTCGATGCGATTTCGGGCGGCTTCCAGAAGTTTAAGGTCGATGCTCAGTTCGCGGGCGAAGATCATGTCGATGCCGGGGTTTTCGGCGCCGAAATTATTGACCTCGGACGGCAAGTCGTTCTTGACGTGGCTGGCGGCGAACAGCATCCCCGGCAGACAGACGATCTTGTCGGCGCCGCGTTCTTTTAGCTTATCGAGGCCGGTGCGAATGACCGGCGTGGCGAATTCCAGGAATCCGCTTTCGACATCAAAATCGGGGAGGCGCTTAGATAGGTGCCCGGCCAGACGATTAAATTCTTCGATGGCCCCATCGTCGCGGCTGCCGTGGCCACATATCATGACGGCGGTCTTCTTGGTCATTGCGCTTGGTCCTTGCCTTCGAGCGATATTTTGAAAAAGGTCCCGTCGCCTTTCCCACCGGCGTCGCCTGGTCATTGCCTCCGGGCGAGTTCGGTGGAGCGATCATACATATTTCCCCCGCCCCTGAAAGCGCGTCCGGCGCATAGGGGGCATTTTTTATTGCCCATATACATTGCCCATTTATATTGACGGGGGCAGGCTGAAACGGCGATTGTCAGGGCTATGTTAACTTTCGGCATGTCCGGCGCCGCCGGCGGCTTCGATCCGCTGGTGTTGCTGTTGTTGGCGCTTATCGTCGAGGCTTATGTCGGCGAGGCCAAATGGCTGTTCAAAGTCATCCCCCATCCGGTCCGCGTCATCGGCAACGCCATCGGGTTTTTGGACCGCAAGCTCAACCGCGAACACCGGGCCCAAGTCGACCGCGCCTTTCGCGGCGCCTTGGTGGTGGCGTTCATGGTCACGGTCATGTTTGCCATCGGTTGGGCCGTGGCGTGGCTGACCCTGCATCATCCGTGGGGGTGGATCATTGAATTTTTCGGCGTCGTGGCGCTGCTCGCGGCCAAGGGCCTTTACGATCATGTCAGCGCCGTCAGCAAGGCATTGAAGAACAATGTCGAGGAAGCCCGCGAAGCGGTTTCCCACATCGTCGGCCGCGACCCCGCCAGCCTCGATGGGCCGGGCGTCGCGCGGGCATCCATAGAATCGCTGGCCGAAAATTTCTGTGACGGCGTCGTCGCCCCGGTGTTCTGGTACGGGCTGTTCGGGTTTCCGGGGCTGCTGGTCTACAAAACCGTCAACACCCTGGACAGCATGATCGGCTACCGGTCGCCCAAATACCGGGCTTTCGGGATGACGGCGGCGCGGCTGGATGATGTTTTGAACCTGATCCCGGCGCGCTTGTCCGGGCTGTTCATCGTGCTGGCGTCGCTTTTCGTGCCGAAGGCGAAACCGGGGGCGGCGCTGAAAGTGATGCTGCGCGATTCAAAGTTTCACCAATCCCCCAACGCCGGCTGGCCGGAAGCCGCCATGGCCGGCGCCCTCGACCTGGCCCTGGCGGGGCCTAGGCGGTATGCCAACCAAACCATCAACGAGCCCTGGATCGGCGACGGCAACGCCCAGGCCGGGCGCAAGGACATTTCCCGGGCGCTTTATCTTTACGCCATCGCCTGCCTGATCAACGCCATGTGGGTAGCGGCCATCGCCATGGTGCGGTTTAGTTTGTAGGGCTGAGGGTGGGCTTATTTTTTACGCGCCTGAACCAGCATACAGACAATCGTCTCGTCGCCGAGCGCCTTACACGCCTCTAATCGATGCAGGCCTTCGACAAGGACATAACGCTTGCCGTCTTCGCGAACCCATATCGGGGTCAGCTGACCTTCTTCCAACATACTCTCGGCAATGGAGGCGACGACGTCCGGATCAAGCGTCTCTCTTCGCTTCGTCGGCACGTATATGTCCTTAATCTTAAAGACATGGTTTCTTATTAACATTGCCATAATTTATGAGCTTCAGCCTACAGCGCTTAGGCGTTGCGTTTTTACCTCCGTGGCCGCGGCCAACAGCGCGTCAAGGTCGAGGTGCACTTCCAGATGACCGGCCAGGGCGTCCAGGGTTTTTTCGATCTGCACCGCGTAAGCCGTTTGCCGATAGCCGCCGCGTCCGAGCCTTTCCAGAAAAGCATGGCGAAATTTATCAGACGCGAAAATCCCGTGAAGATAGGTCCCCATCACCCGACCATCGGCCGCGCGCGCGCCTTCGGCCCGGCCGCCGCCCAAGGTCAGCCACGGGTTATCCCGCCCAGGGCCGGTGGTTTCGCCGATGTGCATTTCGTAGCCCGTGATTGACGCGCCGGTCGCAATATCGACGCCTGTGGTTTCGCTTAGTGTTTTTTCGCCCCGAATTACCGTTTCGACATCGAGCAGGCCTAGGCCGTCCGCTTCCGAAGCCGGGCCTTCGACGCCGTCGGGGTCCGAAACTTTTTGACCCAAAATCTGATAACCGCCGCAGAGCCCGATCACCAGCCCGCCGCGCCGGTGGTGGGCGGCAATGTCGATGTCCCAGCCTTCGGCGCGGATTTGGGCTAAGTCGGCCAGCGTCGATTTCGACCCCGGGATAAGGACGGCGTCGAGGTCGCCGGGCAACGCCTCCCCGGCCTCGATAATACGCACGGTGACGCCGGGTTCCGCCGACAGCGGGTCGAGGTCGTCGAAATTGGCGATGCGCGACAGCCGGGGGACGGCGATCTTAAGGCCGCCATTCGCGTCTTCTGATCCTGCCAGCGACATGGCGTCTTCCTGGGGTAGCAGGCGGGCGGCCTCGAAAAACGGCACCACCCCGAAACTATTCAGCCCGGTTTTGTCTTTGATGATGCCAATCGCATCATCAAACAGCCTGGGGTCGCCCCGGAATTTATTGATGATGTAGCCGCAAGTTCGGGCGCGCTCGGATGCGCTCAACAACGCCACCGTGCCGACGATGGAAGCAATGACGCCGCCGCGTTCGATATCGGCGGCCAACACGACCGCCACGTCGGCGGCTTCGGCGAAGCCCATGTTGGCGATATCCCCTTGTCGCAAATTAACCTCGGCCGGGCTGCCGGCGCCTTCGACCAGGACCAAGTCGGCGCCCTCGGCGACGATGGCGAAGCTTTCCAGCACCCGGGGCAGCAATTTCGGTTTCAGCGCATGGTAGTCGCGGGCCTGGGCCGTGCCTTCGAGCTTTCCCTGGACGATAACTTGAGCGCCGGTTTCGGATTGCGGCTTCAGCAACACCGGGTTCATGTGCGGCGTCAGCGGAACGCCCGCGGCTTGCGCCTGCAAGGCCTGGGCGCGGCCGATTTCGCCGCCGTCTGCGGTGACGGCGGCATTATTGGACATGTTTTGCGGCTTGAACGGCTGCACCCGCAGGCCGCGTTTCACATAAGCCCGGGCCAGCCCCGCCACCAACAGCGACTTGCCGACATCCGAACCGGTGCCTTGGATCATTAAGGCCCTATTCATTGAGGGAGGTCATAGGCGGGTCATGGCTTAAAAGCGCGCCAACACGGATCGCAGCTTATCCGCCTGGGGGTTTTTGTAGCGGCCCTCGAGAACGATCGCTTCCGGTGTCGCACCACGACCGTAAAAGGCTTCGTTGAAATCCCGACGCCGCGCCACGACGCCGCCTTCCAACGAGGCCCCGGCATAGGCGCCGACCTTGGCGTTGGTAAAAGCCAAAACGTCGAAGCGCAGATTCGTCGTCGTCGATGCCTCCATCCCGGCGCCGACAAAACCCGCCGTCACCCCGATGTCGGTACCCAGCTTGCCCTGGTTCTTGATGATTGATTTGAGCGCGCCCTCATTGCGGATGACGAGGATGGTTTCGACGTCTTGAATGCCGAACTGGAAACCGATGCTGGCGGCGCCGATTGTGTAAAACGCCGGATACCCCCATCCACCGCTCGCCTGGCGTGCGATCAAAACCCCGGTGCCGCCTTCGCCGCCGACGATAAATCCGGCCTTGACGATGGCCGGCATGATCATCAGCGCACGGGCCTGGGGCAAGTGCTTGGTGAATTCCTTGAGTCTCGGTAAGCGAATGAAATTTTCCACCGTGTCGGCGGATAAATCGAGGACGCGGGCCGTCCCCTCAGCCGGCGTTTCACGGATTTCCGTGCAGGCTTGGAGCCCAAAGACTCCGGCCATGATAACAACCAATGCCGCAAAGCGCTTCATGCTTAACTCCCCAATTCCTTAGAACTCGATTCCCACCTGCGCCTTAACGCCGGAGCGGAAGGGATGCTTGATCATCGTCATCTCGGTTACCAGGTCGGCGATGTCGATCAGTTCTTCCTTGGCGTTGCGCCCGGTGACGACGACGTGCAGGTCTTTTGGTTTGGCCTTTAGCGTCTCTATGACATCTTCGAGCGCAATGTAATCGTAGCGCAAAACGATGTTGAGTTCATCCAGGATAACCATCTTGTAATCGGGGTCGGCGATCATTTCCTTGGCCGCTGCCCATGCGGTTTCGGCGGCCTTGATGTCACGCTTGCGGTCCTGGGTTTCCCAGGTGAAGCCTTCGCCCATGGCCTTGATGGTGACGAGGTCTGGAAATTTGTTGAGCACGTCACGTTCGCCGGTTTCCCAGACGCCCTTGACGAACTGCACGATGCCGACCTTCATGCCGTGGCCGATGGCGCGCGCCGCCAAACCCATGGCCGCCGTCGACTTGCCCTTGCCCTTGCCGGTGTGGACGATCA
>JABMOY010000154.1 GCA_013203955.1 Rhodospirillales bacterium
GAATAAGTTAACACCCACCCCTTCGACACAAGAAACGTCCACGCAGACCTTCCAAACGATGTAAAACTTTTGTTTGATAATGGTCACTTCCCACAGGCGACATTTGAGGCGTTCAAGTTCGTAGATGAAGAGATGCAACGCATCTCTGGCAAGCAAGGCTTTGGTACTAAATTGATGTTCGATGTGCTCGGTGGAAATCCTCCAGTGGTGATGTTAAATCCTGGAATGACGAAGACCGAGAAGGGCGAACAAGATGGTTTTAAGTATCTGTTCGCTGGTGCAATGATGGGAATCCGAAATCCTCGTGGACATGTGAGTGGCATCTCGGACGATCCAGACACGTGCTTAGATCATCTTTGCCTAGCATCGTTATTGCTTAGGAGGTTGGATGAGGCAGGATTACGGTGAAAAAAATAAAGAAAATGGTGCGGACGGCGGGACTTGAACCCGCATGGGCTTACGCCCGAGAGATTTTCATGCCAACTACAACTTTCGTTGCCGCCTGTCTGACGTTTGTGGTCTGGACTATCCCTTCACCCTAGCATTTGCCGTAGGTGCTACCCGTCTAGTCTCTACACCTTCCAACTTTCGTTGGCTTGGCTCGGGATTGCCATCAGCATTACCTGAAAGGTTTCCCCGAATTTGAGTAGTTCTACTTCCGTTGTTTCCAATGGAGCACTCAATTTTGATTAAGTCTCTTGTGTATACCAGTTCCACCACGTCCGCATTAAACAACGTGCTTACACGAGTTGTTCGCAATTGAAAATCTAAACGATGAAAAAATCTGAACGAGAAGAAAAAGTGCCACAAGTGCGATAAGAATGCGATAAGGAAAAATTATTATTAACCTATTGTAATTATTTAATTATTTATGTTTAGTGAATCGTTTTAAGTCCCTTGTGTTTACCAATTTCACCACGCCCGCTTGGGCCAAAGGGTATGACGCCATCGGTCCCGGCGCAATGTTTTCACCGGGGCTTTCGCCAGTGGCCACCCAAGGCCGGACGGGCTACAGTATTTCCCATGAACGACCCGGCCCCCAAGATTACGGCTAAATCCGATGTCCCGTTTTTCGACGAGGCGTTCCACGCCCGCCTGGAAGACCTGATCCGCTGGCGGCGCGATGTCCGGCGGTTCGTCGCAGACCCGGTGGAGGACGCCTTGATCGACGAGATCATCGGCCTGGCGGCGCTATCGCCCAGCGTCGCCAACAGCCAGCCGTGGCGTTTCGTCAAAGTCGCCGATCCCGACCGCCGGGCCCGTATCGTCGAGAATTTCGAAGCCTGCAACAAAGACGCGCTCGGCGATTACGACGGCGATAAGGCTAATTTATATGCCACCTTGAAACTGGCGGGGCTCAGGGAAGCGCCGGTGCATCTGGCCGTTTTTTGCGATACGCAAACGGCCGCCGGGCATGGGCTCGGCCAGAAAACCATGCCCGAGACGCTGTGTTATTCGGTCGTCGGCGCCGTCAATACGTTGTGGTTGGCGGCCCGGGCGCGCGGCATCGGCATGGGCTGGGTGTCGATTTTGGAGCCTGCCAAGGTCACGGAGATCCTCGACGTGCCGGCGGAATGGTCGCTGATCGCGTACCTCTGTGTCGGCTACCCGGAAGAAGAACACATCGACCCGGAATTGGACCGCGCCGGCTGGCAGAAACGGGAAGACGCCCAAAAATTCATTATCGAGCGATAAGCGCTTAATCTTCCGCCGGTTCGCCGCCGAGGCCGCGGATCAGGGCGCGGATGCCTTCGGCGACGGTCTCTAATGCGGCCGCGTCGGTCGAGCGGGATACCAGGCTGGTGCCCAGCTTGCCGCCGCGAAAAAACGGGTAACTGCCGATTTCGACCGAGGGGTGTTTTTCCTGCAACTCGCCCAGGGGTTTGGCGACGACGCTTTCCGGGATAAAGGCGGTGATGGTCTTCGACAAAATCGGGTCGCCGCCGACCAGTATATGTTTCAAGCCCCCGAACATGGCCTGCATGATCATCGGCACGCCGGGCAAAACGAAGACATTTTCGATTTGGAAGCCCGGCGCCTTGGACACCGGGTTTTCGAGCAAGGTCACGCCATCGGGCGTATTGGCCATGGCCAGCCGCGATTCGGTGACGTCTTGGGGTTTGTAGTGGCTGCGCAGAAGCGCCTCGGCCTCGGCATTGCGGCCAAAGGCCCGCCCGAAAGCCTTGGCCACCGACGCCGATGTGATGTCGTCGTGGGTCGGGCCGATGCCGCCGGTGGTAAAGACGTAATCGTGCTTGGCGCGAAGTTCGTTAACAGCGGCAACGATTTCAGCCTCGACATCGGCAATGATTCGGGCCTCCATCAGGCGGACGCCGATCTCATTCAAGCCGGTCGCTAAAAACTGCAGGTTGGCGTCCTGGGTGCGGCCCGACAGCACCTCGTTGCCGATGATGATGACGGCGGCGGTGACGGCGGGTTTTTCGGACGGTTTGGACATGGAGCAAAGTCTAGCAGGACAGCGCCCCACGGGAAACGGCCTCTCAGGCTAAAAGTGGGGCGACCCCGGACTCGAAAGCCCGGGACCGTTGTCTAATGGGCGGGCGGGCGATCAGCCCACTCGCTCACCAGGAGGTATCAGTTAACGATCTGCCAGCTTCCGTCGGGCTGGCGGCAGCTTGTGCCATAGGCCCGTTCCGTGCGGCCGCCGACATCGACCTTGGTCTGAAATTCACGGCAATAAGCGCCGGTTCGGGAATTGGTGCCGTCGCGAACGGCGGTCACCGTGCCGCCATGGCCGCTATCGGGGTTGTTCCAGGCAATGGCTTGGCCGACGGGGGCGGCCTGGGCCCGGTCTTGGGCGCGGTCTGCGTAAAGCTTGTCCATATTGTCCAAACTTTCGCCGATGCCGCCACCGAGGACGGCGCCGGCCAAGGTGCCGACGGCGACCGCCGCCAATTGTCCCTTGCCGCCGCCGATTTTAGAACCGGCGAAGCCGCCCAACCCGGCGCCCAAAAGCGAGCCGGCGAATTGTTTTTCTTTGCCCTGGGTGACGCATCCGGCCAACAGCACGGACGCCAAAACCAGGACGGCGATTTTTGATGTTTTCATGATGATAAATACCTCCTTGATCAATCGTCATTTATATATATAATTGCATGTAATTTTATAGTCAATATTTATTTTGAAATTTGCATGCAATTTTTAGTGAAAATCTTATAAACACATGATATTCATTGGTTTCGTTAGTTCAGAACATGGATGTAAATGCCAATGGCCAAGAAAAACGGGCTCAAATACAACGACGCTCAGCGCCGGGAATACCTCAACCTCACCGACCGGGTGGGCTTAAATTGGTTGCAGGTATTCGAAGGCGATACCGAGTTCTATTCCGCCGCCTTCTGGGATTTGTTGACCGGCATCTGGCGCGCCGGCGGGCCGGTGCGTAAAACCGATGCGCTGGGGATGATGAATGGCATCAAGAGCGTCCACACGGCGGGCAAGTATCTTGAGACCGCTATTGCCCGCGGCATCATCCTCGAGACGGACAATCCCCAGGACGCACGGTCGAAGTTGGTGGCCTTGTCTTCCGATATGCGCGGGCGCTTGGATGGTTTTTTCGATGCCGCCGTCGATTCCATGTGCCTGTCGAGTCGGGAAGTTGAAAACAACGGTTCCTAAAAAAATCCCTTCCGTTATTCCCTCTCACACCTCTCCGTCATTCCCGCGAAGGCGGGGGCGGGAATGACAAGAAAGAGTGGAAAGCTTCACAAACCCCCTTCGAGACGGACCTTCGTTCCTCCTCAGGGTGAGGGAAAATAAAATGTCACTCCTCATCCTGAGCCGCGAGCGCAAGCGAGCGAGTCGAAGGATTGCCGCCGTAAACCCTCTTTTTCAAAAAAGCCCCTAAAGCAGGTCCCTTAACATCGCCACCAGGGGTTTATCGGCGGGCGGCATGTCGAAATCGCCGAGCCTGACCGGGCGCACCCATTTTACGTCCTGGCCTTCCGAAGGCCGAATGTCGCCTTTCCAAACCCGGCAGGCATAAAGCGGCATCAGCAGGTGAAAATCGTCATAGACGTGCGACGCGAAGGTTATCGGCGCCAAGCAGCTTTCGGTGATGTCGATGGACAATTCTTCGGCCAGTTCCCGGACCAGCGCCGTTTCCGGAAGCTCGCCCTCTTTGACCTTGCCGCCGGGAAATTCCCAAAGGCCGGCCATTGATTTTCCTTCCGGCCGCTTGGCGATCAAAACCCGGCCGTCGGTATCGACCAGCGCCACGGCGACCACCAACACCGTCGGCAACGGCCCACCGGACAGGCTGGCGCGCTTGAATTCGGCGCCCAGGCAGCCGCTATCAGGACCGGTAATCGGCATTGATATCGATGTAGCCATGGGTCAAATCGCAAGTCCACACCGTCGCCTGGCCCTGTTCGCCTTCTTTGGCATTAAGGCCGGCATCGACGTCGATCACGACTTCCTGGCCCTTCATGTGTTCGGCGACCGGCGCTTCATCATAATCGGGAACAACGGCGCCGCCCCGGGCGACGGCGATACCGCCGAAGGAAATGGATAATTTATCGGCATCGATTTTTTCGCCCGCCTTGCCGACGGCCATGACGACGCGGCCCCAATTGGCGTCTTCGCCGGCGATCGCGGTTTTAATCAGGGGCGAATTGGCGATGGAAAAAGCGATGCGTTTTGCCGCCGAATCTGACCCCGCGCCGGTGACGCAGACGGTAACGAATTTCGTCGCCCCCTCGCCGTCGCGGACGATTTGTTGAGCCAGATCGGTCGTGACCTCGTCCAGCTTGGCCTTGAAATCATCGAGGGAGGCATCATCGGAAGCGCTTATCGGCCGATGGTCCGCGCCCTCTCCGGTTGCGAACAACAGCACCGTGTCGCTGGTCGAGGTGTCGGAATCGACGGTGATGGCATTGAACGACTTATCCGCAGACCGGACCAACAACGCCTGCAAGACGTTCGCCGGCAGGGTCGCATCCGTAAAAATGAAAGCCAGCATCGTCGCCATGTTGGGATGGATCATGCCGGAGCCCTTGGCGAAGCCGTTGATGGTGACGTCAATGCCGCCGATGTCGGTTTGGCGGGTGGCGCCCTTAGGAAAAGTGTCGGTGGTCATGATCGCTTGCGCCGCTTCATCCCAAGCGCCCGGCGAAAGATCCGCTTTCAGGCCCGGCAATGCATCGATGATCTTGGTGTGGTCCAAGGGCTCGCCGATGACCCCGGTCGACGCCGTAAAAACCTTGCTCGGCCGGCACGCCAATTGATCGGCGACCGCTTCGACGGTTTCTTCCACCGCCTTGATGCCATGCGGGCCGGTGAAGGTGTTGGCGTTGGCGGAATTAACGACCAAGCCTCTGGCCTGGCCCCCTTGCAGCGCCTTCCGGGACCAATGAACCGGCGGCGACGCCGTCAGGGACTGCGTAAAAACCCCGGCGACGGTGGTATCGGGCGCTAATTCCACCAGCATCAAATCGGTCTTGCCGTTTTTTTTGAGGCCACAAGCGCACGCCGCCAACGACACGCCATCGACAACGGGCATCGCGGGAAAAGCTGTGGGCGCCAGCGGCGACCGGGGTGTCTCGTTGTTCTTTGCACTCATCGTCCAGGTTGCTTCCGATTAGAGAAACCATCTCGGCACCCTGAAGCAAGCTTCTGGCGCCTATTTGGCGGCGGGTTTAGCCCCTTCCCCGGGGCCATTCAAGGGCGAACCGTCGGGGTTGAACTTGGTGATCTTGGCAGCACTTCTGAGTCGCTTAATATAGTCCGTTCCGGCTTGTTCCGACAATTCGTTACGAATGGTGTCCTTGACCTCTTCATAAGACGGCGGACCGGCGCTTTTGCGGTCTTCAACCTTGATGATGTGCCAGCCGAACTGCGTCTTCACCGCAGCTTTCGTGTATTCGCCTTTTTTCAGCTTAAACGCCGCCGCTTCGAAGGCCGGAACCATCTGGCCTTTGCCGAATAACCCCAAGTCGCCGCCGCTTGACGCCGATGGCCCGGTGGAATTTTTCTTGGCTAATTCGGCAAAGTCCCCGCCCTTGTCCAGCTTTTCGATAATGCCTTTGGCGGTGTCTTCCGCCTCGACAAGGATGTGGCGGGCATGGACCTGTTCGCTACCCGCCGTCTCCTTGGCGAATTCCGCATAGCGGGCCTTAAGATCGGCTTCGGTGATGCTGCCCTTAATGATCCGGGACAGGACCATCCGTTGCAGGACCTGTTCGCCGATGCGGGCCATGGCGTCCTTGAATTCCTGGTCTTCATGCAGTTTTTGGCTTCGGGCGTCGGCGGCGGCAAGCCTGGAGTCGACTAAACTGTCGACAAGCCCGGAAAAAATGTCGTTGAAGGGAATCTTCCGGTACTGCTGTGGCAGGCGGGTCTGCGCGTCCTTGACTTCGGAAAGCCGAATTTCGTAACCGTTGACGACGCCAACCACCGGATTCTCGGCGGCGGACAGGGAAACGGCCCCGGCAAAAACAACAATGAAGGCCGAGAAAACGGCGGCTGAAATACGCAAAAGCATGACTAATTTCCTTTTAATCCCGTGCGACATATAGAACAAAGGGGTAAAGCATATCGATCAACCCATAACAAGGGTTGGTAAGGCACGTTTGCGTTACTTTCTAGATAGCGGGACTTCGGCACAGGTCATGGACGCAAACACCCGTTTTAAACAGCCTATAAAAATTCTTTATTTGGCGGTTTTGTTATTGGCGCTGCCGGTCTCGGCATGGGGGGAAGACGCAAAGGTCGCAACGCCCCCCAATGCAACCATTATCAAGAATTTCGACACCATCGCCTTCGGCAACGAATACACAAAGCGGCGTTATAATTTCGTTCGCAAGTGGCGCCGACCCATCCTCGTCGGCATCGAGGGTAAATACCCCCGGTACTTCGAGGTTTTCGTGCTTCAGCATATCCGCGACCTGCGTAAGCTTACCGGCCATCCCATCCGCTTGTATTATTCGCCCGCCATGCACAAGGAAGGCCGCCTGGCGCCGGACTTCGACCGCAAAAAAATCAACCTGATCCTTTATTATCTGCCGGTCGCCGAAATCCCCAAACGCCTGCAGCGGTATTTCGATGATGACCCGGCCAAGGTCAAAAAAATGATCTCGGTTTCAACCTGCTTCGCCAAGTTCGGGACGAAAAAAAACGAAATCCGCTGGGCCATCGCCGTTTTTCCATCCCACCATCCACAAGATTACATGCGCGCCTGTGTGGTCGAGGAAATGACCCAGGTGTTGGGTCTTCCTAACGACTCGAATGCCGTCAAACCGTCAATCTTCAACGACGAAAGCCACTTTTTCGAGCTTACCGGGCATGACCGCTTGATGTTGAAAATGCTTTACGACAAACGAATCACCGTCGGCATGCCGCGCCCGCAAGCGCTCAAAATTGGCCGGGGGGTTCTTGACGAAATCCGGGGCGGAGC
Source organism: Rhodospirillales bacterium (assembly GCA_013203955.1). Lineage (GTDB taxonomy): Bacteria > Pseudomonadota > Alphaproteobacteria > Rhodospirillales > Casp-alpha2 > Casp-alpha2. Next base: position 7,415 of record JABMOY010000154.1, read on the forward strand.
GAAGCCTCCAAATTAATAGGAAAGCTTCAAGGAAACGGTGGCGACCCTTTCCACGAAATCGGAAGCTTCAAGGCTGGACAAGGCCCGGATGTATTTAAGGTCGGTCTCAACCGCCAGATTGTCATTCAACGGAGCAACGAACGTCGCCCGCAGGGTATGACGCCGGTCCAACCGCTCTTTTCCGATCTCGGCGGTAATGTTTCTGAAATCCTTGAAATAATACTGGTACCGCAGCTTTAGGATTGATTTGGCGAGAATGATATCCAGGGGGGTCTTGAATTCGGCGTTGAGGTAATGACCCAGATAATCGAACTCGGAATCCCGGGTGTTTTCATTTTCGATTTTGTAGCCGACCTTCACAAAGCTTTTGGCGTTGTTGAAGAAGTAAAAGCTGTCGAATAACGCGGCATAAAGGTTGGCGTCCCGGGTATTGACGGTGACGAAATTCTTGTTCTGGTAATTCAATCCGGCGGTGACATACCACTGGGGCGTTACCGAATACCCGACCGACGGCTGGAAGTTATGAAGGCCCAAAAAATCGTTCCGCCCAAGCAGGGTCCGGGAATACCCGTAATAGGCATTTAAATCCAAACCCTGGACTTCTCCATTGGCGAACAGGGACAGGGAATGGGAATGCAGATCGAAATCATCAAGGTCTTGGTAAAGGGATTGAAAAAAGTCGTAGCCGGCTTCTAGGCCGAATTTCTTTTCGTCGATCAATTTGTAGGAGGTCGAGAACTCCATAATCCCGGCCTTGTCCCCCTGGCCGGAGTTGTTGTCGGTTTGGGAGGTATTGACGTTGTCGTCGAATTCAACGCCGAAACTGATTTTTGCTTTCCACGGGTTCTTTTTTTCCGCGCCTAAAGCAGGATGCACACCGAAAACCAGAATGGCCCCGGCAAAGCAGGCAATAATACGTATCGCTGTCCCAGGTTCCCGCATATTGACCCTAACGAAAGCCAATGGGGACTTCAGCTGAAGCGCGCCCAATTCTTCGGGACTTCTTCCCGAGCCCATAACACCACAAAATACGGTGTATATAAGCCTATTACTATACTGGAATTAGTAAAACAACCTTTAACGGGGTCGCTCGGAGGGATTTAGTTCTTGGCGGCGCCCTTGGCCGCTGCCTGGGCGGCGCCCTTGGCAGATGCCTGGGCGGCGTTCTTGGCCGCTTCCTGGGCGGCGCCCTTAGCCGCTTCCTGGGCGGCGCCCTTAGCCGCTTCCTTGGCGGCGCCCTTAGCCGCTTCCTGGGCGGCGCCCTTGGCCGCATCGACCGCCGCCGCCTGGACCGCGTCCTTCGCCGCTGCTTGAGCGGCGCCCTTGGCCGCATCAACCGCCGCCGCCTGGACCGCGTCCTTCGCCGCTGCTTGAGCGGCGCCCTTGGCCGCATCGACCGCCGCCGCCTGGACGGCGCCCTTAGCCGCTTCCTGCGCGGCGCCCTTGGCCGCATTGACCGCCGCCGCCTGGACGGCGCCCTTGGCTGCATCCTGAGCGGCGCCCTTCGCTGCATCCTGCGCCGCCCCTTGGGCCGCGCCCTTGGCTGCATCCTGGGCGGCGCCCTTGGTGGCGTCGCCGACCGAACTCTTAACGGTCCAACTCGCCGCCTTTTGCGCCGCCTTTGCCGCCGCGCCGGCGGCCTTCTTCACCAGTGTCCGGGTGCCGGAAGCGATGAAATCGCCGACCGACTTAATTTTTCCACGCATCGGGATGGCTGCGTCGTCACCCTTATCGGCGACGGTTGCGGCAGATTCGGGCGGCCGTTCCTGGGCCGCGACCGGGAACGCCAGAAGGCCGGCAGCCAAAATAACGGCTACGGCTACGGCTAATTTTTTCCCTGTTGCGCTCACGAACCAACCTCTCAGAATCGGCGAACGATTCAGCCTAAATAAACGAGTAGGCCCTAAACATACCCTGTAAGGTTATTGTAAGGTGTGATGCCCGTCACACTCTGGCAAAAATATTATAGAAGCTCTCCAAAAGCGAGTGATTCTAGGCTCTTTTCCATGATTAATCCATACATATACCTGTTACCCGTGCGCCAAAGTAGGCGCTAAACTGGGCCGGGGAGTTTTCTTGACGAAATCCGGAGGAAATGACCTTATCCATACAATAATAACCACTCCATTAAATAACTACTTATTAGTACGACTCACACTTAATAGGATTTTTTTCAAGGCATTTTTTACTTTTAGTGATCCTTGTCACTGCTCAATCCTTTGATAAACGGCAGTATCTGTTCCAAAGTGCTGCCCTTATAACTGGGCGTTAACAATTTTTGCTCGGAGGCTCAGCCGATGTTTCGGCTTCTTCGTTATTATTCCGTGGCCAGCGGGCTGGCCCTGCTTGTGGTGGTGGTGGTTTTGGTCGCCATCTACCGGCAGGCTTCCCTTGCCAGCATCGTCGAAACGGTGGAATCGGAAAACGTCGCCATGTCTCAGGCCTTGGCCAATGCCATCTGGCCCAAGTTTTCTGATTATGTAACGGTTGGCGCGCCTGAGGACGGCGACGCCTTGCGGGCGCGGCCCGAAACCTTGGAAATTCACGCGGCCGCCAAAAGCCTGGTGGCCGGGTTGAGCGTGGTCAAAATAAAGATATATCGCTTAAACGGACTTTCCATCTACTCGTCGGACCCATCGCAAATAGGGAAAATCCAAAGTTACAACAAAGCCTCCATCGCATCGGCCCGCCGGGGGGTTCCGGCAAGCGAGTTCAGGTTCCGCCCGGAATTCAATGGCATCAACGGCCCACTCAGCGACCGTCATATTGTGGGTTCCTATATCCCGGTCCGGGGCAAGAGCGGAAAAATCGAAGCCATTTTCGAACTTTATTCCGACGCCACCAATCGGGTCGAGGTCGTTTCCAGCGACGTCAAATGGCTGTCCATCGGTCTGGTTTGGGCCTTCGGGCTTTTGTACGGGGTGTTGTTCATCATCGTGCGGCGCGCCGATAAGATCATCAAAAGCCAATATGCGGACCTACGTCACGAAATCGGTAATCGCCTGAGCGCCCAGCAAAGACTCCAACGTGCCCTGGAAGAAGCCGAACACGCCAATAAATCGAAAAGCGATTTCCTGGCCCATATGAGCCACGAATTGCGCACGCCCCTGAATTCGATCCTCGGTTTTTCCGAAACCATGGACCAGGAGGTTTTCGGCAAGCTCGGAGATAAGAAATATGTCGAATACGCCAAAGACATCCACCGTTCCGGCAGTCACCTTTTGCAGCTCATCAACGAAGTGCTGGACGTCTCAAAGGTCGAAGCCGGGGCCATGGAAATGAACGAAAGCAATGTCGATTTGAACGACACGATGAAGGAATGCGCCGCCTTGATGAAGGACGAAGCCAAAAAAGTCGGGATCAAGTTAAATCTTTCGGTGCCCAAATATCTTCCGGAATTTCGCGGTGACGATCTCAGGCTGAAGCAAATTTTCCTCAACCTTTTATCGAACGCCATCAAGTTCACCCCGACGGGCGGGGAAATTACCCTTGAGGCCGGCCTGGAGGAAAGTGGATCCCTTAAAATCGCCGTCGCCGATACCGGCATCGGCATCGAGGCCGAGGATTTGCAGCGTATTTTGCTGCCGTTTGAGCAAGTCGAGGATCACATGAACCGGAAAACCCCGGGAACGGGCTTGGGCCTGGCCTTAACCAAGGCGCTGACGGAATTGCACGGGGGGAAATTATCCCTTGAAAGCGAGTTCGGCGTCGGCACCAAAGTGACCTTACGGTTTCCCCCCGAACGGGCCATCATCACCCAGCCGGAATTGCCGCTTATTCATCCCTAAATCGGTTGATTTTACAAGAGTTTAGAAGTATCAAGGATACAAGCGCAAGGGCACACTCCCTTGAAATCTCAAGGTTGATTTTATGAACTTCAGTCGCCTCTCTTTATTGTTACGCCTGCCGCTGGTCGTCCTCTTCTGCGGCCAGCTGGCGTACCTCGGTGACAACGTTCCCCAGGACGACTATTTGACCTCCGCCGAGCAGGTGGTGGTTTCCTTCGAGGAACGTGATGACAATACGTCCTTCGATGTCGGCTTGCCGGTTGACATCTTCGATGATGCCTTAATCCAACAATCCGACTGGGTTTCGTGGGACCTCGGCTATGTGGCGAACGCCACGCTCGAGCTCCACGCAACAGGACCACCCAACGTCTGAGACTGTTACCGCCGGGTGCCCGCTTGCGGGTGCCGAGCGCGGCTCGGACTGGGGTGAGGCATAGCCTTCGGGTTCATGTGTGCATCTCCCACCAGACCTTTCTAACTGAATTGCTGTCGCCGCCGCACGGTTGATCGGCCCAGCCACTAGGGCGTGGCTATCTTGGGTTGGATTTACAAAAAAGTGAACGGGTCGGTGGCCCCATACACCGCAGAGAAAAACCAAATACAGATAAAAGGAAAAACGATGAATACTATTAAAAAGGTACCTCCTATTGCTTGGCTTTTGAGCGCTTTTGCCATTCTTGTGATTGTCGGAATCTTATCGAGCTGACCCTCATAAGGGGACCCCATGCAATGGCGACCTTCGAAATCACGATTTACAATAAAGAAGTCCGCGAGAATGTGGAGGCTGGTGAGCACCACAGACGGTTCAGCGACTCTTGGGCGGATTTCCAATATATTGAGATCAAGGCTGGTGATGAAAACCAAGCCCGCGCCAAAGTCGAGGCTATGCATCCCGGTGTTCAGGGATTCGTCATTGATGACGTTCGGGATATCAGCGGGGGTTTTGAATAAAACCCGGTGAAGTGCGAGGGGTGCGAGGCCCCGCTGATTATCCGCCGTTTATTTCCCCAAGCGGTGTTTTTGCGAACGGGGCATGGAAAAACCTGCGACAAAGAGCTTCATGTGCTCGTCGTCCACGGTTGCCCCGGCGGCAAAAACATCTATCAAGACCTTGCCGGCGACTGTCTCGCCCCAAAACCAATTTTGGACATCCATGCTGGTGGCCTTGCCGGGCCGGGCGGTGGCAGCCTCGGCGTACCACGCCTTGATATCTTCGCAAGCGGCTTTCAGGGCTTCAGCCAGACTCAATTCGGGATGCGGATGCTCCCTCGACCCTTCGACAAAGCCGACCAATAATTTAGCCGCCGCCTCGATGTCGAGGCCGCTGACGCCGACCGTCGTGCGCCCCCGGGTGCTGAGCGCGAGATCGTACCACGGCGCAAGCCGACCGATTTCGGCAATCACGGCGGCTTCAAGGTCTGTCCGGTCCTCGGGCGGCGGCGGCAGATTAACCGGACACGCCCATCCCTCACCGTCGTCTCCATCGTCAGAGACAGGGGCATCGTCGGGAAAGTCCTCGATCAATACAGGCCCTTTATCTGATTCGAGCAGGGCAAGCGCGGCGCGCAGCACCCTTGTCTGAAACTCGGGATTATTAGGCGCGCCAAGCGGCCGGCCCAACTCGAAGGGAACCCACAGGAACCGGGGCGGCCTGAAGCCGACGGTGTGTTCGCGCACCAGACTGATGCCCGTCGTCGGGATGCCTTCTTTTTCGATGTAATGGCTAAGGCCGCTCACGGCGACCGTACAGTTGGGTCAGACCGGGGTAAACAAGACCGCGTTGACCCGATCTTCCTTCAACAATCCGGCGACTTCCTTGGCCGAACTCTCATAATCCTCGGCCTTTAAGTTGGCGCCCATAAAGGCGTAGTGGTAGTCGGCCAACGAGCCGATTTCGCCGGCCGCTTGCAATTCGCGCAGCCGGTCGATGGGAAAGACGACGTTTACGTCCTGTTGGAATCCGGTGCGGTCGAAATTGACGGACGAATGGGACATCACCAGGTCACGGCCCGTGGTATCGCCGGGAATGACCCGGTATGTGGAATCCTGAAAATAAAACGTCGCCTGTCCGGGAGAATGCAGCCCCGACGTGGTCACCAACGCAACCCGGCGCTCAGCCAACGGAGGGCCCTCGACCCACGGCGTGCTATCGAACGGCGGGCAGGCCTTCGACAGCAAATGATCGCTTTCATATTTCGGCAGATCGGCCAGTCGAACCATTTTGCCCCCCTCGGCTAAGAATTAAGTCGGTATGAATAAACCAGCATTTCCCAAATTACCTTCAAATTTTTAGCGGCGGTAACCAAATTGCATTGCCGCAGGGCGGATCATCAATTTACAGAATCTTTCCGGCGAATTGTTCCATTTTTGTTCTTGACTCCTTTTGCAATTTAAGATATTATTCCCTATTAAATTTTACAATAGGAATTATAGGTCATGATGTGCCCGTGCTACTCGCCTAACCTCTTTAAATCTCGGCTTTTTCACCCGCTGACGGAGGAAATGATGACATTTTCGGCCTATTTCAGAACAAAGACCACGTAAATTCAATGGGTTGGAAGATTTCAGACGTCAAAAATGATGACACGATGATGACACGATGATGATGGAATGATGATGGAATGATGATGAGATGATGACGGGATGATGAAAGGATGATGACACGGGAACGACACGCAAAAATGCTTTGGCGGGCTTTCCGTCCGGGGCGCCCGTGGTGGTTTATTCCGGCCCCCCTTAGTATTGCCTAGGCATTGTCTGGGCCTGCATTGACACAGCCCATAAACGACTCTATCTCATCCCCAGACTTGTTCGCCGAACGGAACGGGTTTTTATTTTCTTTCTGGGGTTATTTTTCTTCCTAATTTTGGTGTCATTAAATGTTACAAGCCATCGCCAAACGGATGTTTGGCTCTGCCAACGAGCGCTTTCTGAACGGCCTGCAAAAGGACGTTGACGCCATCAGCGCGCTTGAGCCCGAGCTTGAGCGCTTAAGCGACGAAGACCTTAGCGCCCGGACGCCTTGGCTGAAGGAACGTTTGGCCGGCGGCGAGAGCTTGGATGACCTGTTGGTCGATGCCTTTGCCACCGTTCGCGAAGCCGCCAAGCGCACCCTGGGCCAGCGGCCATTCGATGTTCAGCTTTTGGGCGGCATGGTGCTGCACCGGGGCATGATTTCCGAAATGAAGACCGGTGAAGGCAAGACCCTGGTCGCGACCATGCCGGTTTACCTGAACGCGCTGGATGGCAAGGGCGTTCACGTCGTTACCGTCAACGATTATCTGGCCGAACGCGACGCCAAATGGATGGGGGAAATTTACAAGCTTTTGGGGCTAAGCGTCGGCGTCATCAAACACGACCTCGACGATGCCGACCGGCAAGCCGCATACGCCGCCGATGTCACCTACGCCACCAACAACGAACTCGGCTTCGATTACCTTCGCGACAACATGAAATTCCGGCTCGAAGACATGGCGCAACGGGCGTTTTCGTATGCCATCGTCGACGAGGTCGACAGCATCCTGGTCGACGAGGCCCGCACGCCGCTGATCATATCCGGCCCGACCGATGATTTTTCCGAACTCTACGCCGCCATCGACAAATTAATCCCGATGTTGGCCCCCGAAGATTACGAAAAAGACGAAAAAGCCCGGGCCGTAACGCTGACGGAAGACGGCACCGAAAAGATCGAGCAATTATTGCGCGACGCCGGGCTTATTACCGAAGGCAACCTTTACGATTTGATCAACGTTTCACTGGTTCATCACGCCAATTCGGCGCTACGCGCGCACATGCTTTTCGCCCGCGACACGGACTATATCGTCAAGGACAACCAGGTCATCATTATCGATGAATTCACCGGGCGCATGATGGAAGGCCGGCGGTTTTCCGAAGGCCTGCACCAGGCACTGGAAGCCAAGGAACACGTCAAAATCCAACTCGAAAACCAGACCTTGGCGTCCATTACATTTCAAAATTATTTCAGGCTTTACCCGAAGCTGGCGGGCATGACCGGCACGGCCATGACCGAAGCCGGAGAATTTGCTGAAATTTACAAGCTGGAAGTGATCGATATCCCGACCAACGTTCCTTGTATTCGCAATGACATGGACGACGAGGTCTACCGCACCGCGGCCGAGAAGAATAACGCCATCATCGATCTGATCGGCGAATGCCAAGCCCGCAAGCAGCCCGTCCTGGTCGGCACCATCAGCATCGAAAAATCCGAACAATTGGCGGAAATGCTGAAAAAAAGAAAGATCACCCACAACGTCCTGAACGCCCGCTACCACGAGCAGGAAGCCCAAATCATCTCCCAGGCCGGGGCGCCGGGGGCCGTTACCATCGCCACCAACATGGCCGGGCGCGGCACCGACATTCAGCTAGGCGGCAACGTCGACATGCGCATCGCCCAGGAAATCAACGACCCGAAAGATTCCGAAGCCTTCAAAAAAGCCGAGCAAAAAATTCGCGACGAGGTCGCCGCCAACAGGAAAATCGTCATTGATGCCGGCGGTTTGTTCATGGTCGGCACCGAACGCCATGAAAGCCGGCGCATCGACAATCAGCTTCGCGGTCGCTCGGGCCGCCAGGGCGACCCCGGCGGTTCAAGTTTCTTCCTATCGCTGGAAGACGACCTGATGCGGATTTTCGGCTCTGACCGCATCGACGGCATGCTGCAAAAGCTGGGGCTGGAGGAAGGCGAAGCCATCATCCACCCATGGGTCAACAAGGCCTTGGAAAAGGCCCAGCAAAAGGTCGAGGCCCGCAACTTCGAAATCCGCAAGAACTTGCTCAAGTTCGACGATGTCATGAATGATCAGCGCAAGGTCATTTACGAGCAGCGCAAAGAATTGATGGCGGCCGACGACGTGTCCGAAGATGTCACCGGCATGCGGGCTCAGGTTATTGAAGATTTGGTTGCCGATAATATTCCCGAGAAAGCCTACGCCGAGCAATGGAATACGGAGACGCTGCACGAAGAGGTTCTTCGGATTTTCGGCATGGATTTACCCATCAAGGATTGGGCCAAGGAAGAAGGTATCGCCGACAATGAAATCCTGGAAAGGATTTCAGAAGCCACGAACAAGCAAATTTCCGAAAAAGAGGAAACCTACGGGCCCGAGATCATGCGCGACGTCGAAAAAAGTCTGCTTTTGCAGCTTTTGGATCAGCTGTGGAAAGAGCACTTGCTGACGCTCGACCATCTGCGCCAGGGCATCGGCCTTCGCGCCTATGCCCAGAAGGATCCCTTGAACGAATATAAGCGGGAAGCCTTCAATCTTTTTGAAGAGATGCTGATGCAGTTGCGCGAGCGCATTACCCAGGTCTTGAGCCTTGTCGAAATGGAAGTTTCCACCGCCGACGATTTGTTTAACCGCCCCGAACAGGAAATGACCGAAGGCCGCCAAGACCCGGCCTTGTTAGGCGAACCCGGCTACGCTGCCGATGACGAGGGCGACGGAGCTATCCCGTTAGCGCCGCTTATGAACCGCCAAGCCGCGGACACCCTGGACCCGGATGCGCCTTCGACGTGGGGTCGTGTTTCGCGCAATGCGCCGTGCCCCTGCAAATCAGGCAAGAAATATAAACACTGTCACGGCAAGGTCGCTTAATTCCCTTGGCCGTCATCCGCTAATTGCCAAACAACAATAATGTTGGCCGTCCAGACAACGGGGGTCAGGGTCAAAATCTTCGATAGAACCCAATGCAAGGCGTCTTCGGCGAAGCGCCGCGCGCGGCTGCCGCGCCGATAGGGGAAGAAGCCCAGGGTTTTGTAGCCGGCCATAAGGCCCAGTTGATCAAGACTTTGGGCGTTGTAGGCGGCTAAGTGGGTCAAGTCCCCGTATTGGTGAATGCCGCCCCAGGGCGAACCCATATTCGGAACGCGCACGACGACCCGCCCGCCGGGGGTCAGCACGCCCTTGATGGTCTGCAGCAACCGCACCCCGTCACCGGCAGAGAAGTGTTCGAGAACATCCAGCATCACGACGCACCCGAAAGGCCCGTCGTTACTCCCGCCTTCCAGGTAATCCCAGATGTCACCGACATGGACATGGCCTTCCAGGCCCGGTTCCATGACGGCGACGGCGTCCGCATCCTGCTCGACGCCGATAAACCGGGCGACCCCCTTTTGCTTCAGATAGGACAGGAATTCGCCGGTGCCCGATCCCAATTCCAGCACCGAGGTGTCCGCCGTGCACCCTGCCGGAACCCAGAATTCCCGGTCATACCAGCGCACATGCTTATCCTTGACCACCGGCGTTTGGTAGCGCTTGAAGGCGGCGTAGCTGCCGTAAAAATCTTCCGGTTTGTCAAAGGCCATGCAGGCTCCTTTTGGCAAAGACGAGATCAAACCTTAACCAAATACCGGCCCTATGAAAACATTCCAGGCCGAAGCCTCCTTCCGGTATTGCCCGATGGTGCGGTGTGGCTTAGTTTCCTGAAGCGAATTTCCAAGGGTTTCTCGGATTAAATGAACCTCTCCCAACGCTTTAACGAGGCCGGATCATGAGCATCGCCGTCATCACCGGATCGGGCGGCCTGATCGGCAGCGAAACGGCTCGTTTTTTCGCCGACAAGGGCCTTGATATCGTCGGCGTCGACAACGATATGCGCCGCGTTTTTTTCGGCGACGAGGCGAGCACCAAAAAGAACCGCCAAGCGCTGGAAACCCATCTTTCCGGGTATACCCACATCGATGCCGATATCCGCGACGAAGACGCCATGGCCGCCCTTTTCAAACGCTATGAGAAAGACATCGTCTGCGTCGTCCACTGCGCCGCCCAGCCGTCCCATGACTGGGCCGCCAGCGACCCGCACATGGACTTCACCATCAATGCCAACGGCACCCTCACCCTGCTGGAACTGACCCGCAAGCATTGCCCGGATGCCGCCTTTATTTTCCTCAGCACCAACAAGGTTTACGGCGACACCCCCAACCAATTGAAACTGGTAGAGCAGGAAACCCGGTGGGAACTGGACAGCGAAAACGCCTGGGCCGAACACGGCATTGATGAAAGCATGAGCATCGATGGCTGCATGCACAGCCTGTTCGGCGCCTCAAAGGCGTCGGCCGATCTTCTGGTCCAGGAATATGGGCGTTATTTCGGACTAAAGACCGCGTGCCTCAGGGGCGGCTGCCTGACCGGCGGCGGTCATGCCGGAGCCGAATTGCACGGGTTTCTATCATATTTGGTGAAATGCGCCGTCAACGACCGCCCCTATACTGTATTCGGCTATAAGGGAAAGCAGGTCCGCGACAACATCCATTCCAGCGACATGGCGGCTTTGATCTGGACGATTTTTCAAAACCCGCGTTCTGCCGAAGTCTACAACGTCGGCGGATCGCGGCATTCAAATTGCTCGATGTTGGAAGCCATTACCGAATGTGAAAAACGCACCGGCCGGGCGATGAGCTGGACCTACAGCGAAGACGCCCGAGCCGGGGATCACATGTGGTGGATCAGCGACATCCGGCGCTTCCAGTCGCATTACCCGGAATGGCAATACACCTACGACATCGGCGCCATCTTAGACGAGATTTTCGATGCCGAAAGCGGCTGATCCCTGGCCCTCAGGCCAGCCCCTTGGTTCCCATTTCCAGGAATTTTTCGCGGCGTCGTGTTTTTAAGACATCTCCATCAAGCCCCGAAAGTTCGCTTAAAGCCTCTTCAATGGCGCCGCCGGTGGCATCAATGGCGGCCGTTTTATTTCTGTGCGCGCCGCCCAGCGGTTCGGGAATGACCTTATCGATAATGCCGAGTTCCAAAAGGTTGTCTGCCGTCAATTTCAGCGCCTCGGCGGCGTCTTCTGCCTTATCTCCGTCCCGCCATAAGATCGAAGCGCAGCCTTCCGGCGAAATCACCGAATAAATGGCGTGTTCCTGCATCAACACCGTGTTGGCGGCGGCAAGCGCCATGGCGCCGCCGGATCCCCCCTCGCCGATGATGACGCTGACAAACGGCACCTTGATCGCAAGACAGGTTTCAATGCTCCGCGCTATCGCTTCCGCCTGGCCACGGGCTTCGGCATCGACCCCGGGATAGGCGCCCGGCGTATCGATCAGTGTTATGACCGGCAATCCGAAACGATCCGCCATTTTCATCAGCCGCTGCGCCTTGCGGTATCCTTCGGGCTTGGCCATGCCGAAATTATGCTTCAGGCGGCTATTCGTGTCCGAGCCCTTTTCCGTGCCGATAACGACGACGGATTGGCCCTTGAAGCGCCCAAGCCCGCCAGTGATGGCGGCGTCTTCGGCAAATTGCCGGTCGCCGGCCAAGGGCGTGAAATCGTCAATAAGCTTGAATACGTAATCGACGACATGGGGACGGTCATGGTGGCGGGCCACTTGCGTTTTCTGCCAAGACGTCAGTTTCGAATAAGTCTGAACCAGAAGCTTTTCGACCTTGGCCTGAAGCCTCGATACCTCATCGACAATATTGACATCAGCGGAACCGGTCAGGTGCCGCAACTCCTCGATTTTGCCTTCCAATTCGGCAATGGGTTTTTCGAAATCAAGGTAATTATGCATGGCGGGTGTTTAGCAGAAGATGACTCGTGTCGCCAATTAAAACACCTCCGTCATTCCCGCGAAGGCGGGCATCCAGAATTATAAAAGGCTGGGTTCCCGCCTTCGCGGGAATGACGAAAGAAGGGCGGACCCCTCAGCCGGCGGCTTTGATCTGTTCGGCCTTTTGCACCATCACTTCCGCCTGCTTGATGGAAGCGATGTCGATCAGGCGGCCGTCGAGCGCGACGGCGCCCTTGCCTTCTTTTTGCGCCTGTTCCATGGCTTCAATAATACGTTTCGCCTTGGTGACGTCTTCTTCGCTGGGGCTGAATACGTCGTTCGCCAGATCTATCTGGCTGGGATGGATCGCCCATTTGCCTTCACAGCCGAGCGTGGCGGACCGATAGGCATTGGCGGCGTAGCCGTCGGGGTCTGAAAAATCCCCAAACGGCCCATCGATGGGTCGAAGCCCATACTTGCGCGCGGCAATGACCATTTTTGAGACCGGATAATGCCACATGTCGCCCCAATGAACGTCACGATTACCGTTCTCGTCCGGATCGGTGAGAACATTATAGTCCTTGTTGGGGCCGCCGATGACCGTGGTCCGCGCCTTGGTCGAGGCGGCATAATCGGCCACGCCGAAATGTAGTGATTCGTTGCGTTTCGAGGCGCCGGCGATTTCGTCGACATTGGCCATACCGAGCGCCGTTTCGATAATCATCTCGAAGCCGATGCGCTTTTCGACCTTCGTATTGTCTTCGACCTGGGTCACCAGCATATCAAGGGCATAGATATCCGCCGCAGTGCCCGCCTTGGGGATCATGATCAGGTCAAGCTTGCCGGGCGCCTGTTCAAGGATGTCGACAACATCGCGGTACATGTAATGGGTATCCAGGCCGTTAATACGGACAGACAGTGTCCTGCCGCCCCAATCGAGATCATTCAGCGCCTCGATGATGTTTTTCCGTGCCTGAACCTTGTCGTCCGGGGCGACGGCGTCTTCCAGATCAAGGAAAATGACATCGGCATTTGCCTTGGAGGCTTTTTCCAAAAAAGTCGGGTTCGACCCCGGAACCGCTAATTCCGAGCGGTTAAGACGCGCCGTTGCCGGCTCGACGATAGTAAAACTCATCAATAATCTCCTTAGCCTTAAATTTCCTGATTTTCCCTGAATAAATCGATTCCGCAACTGCGAACATGATGCAGAATTCCTGAGAGCGCAACCCAAAATTCCTACCCGATGGCCTGGGCCGTCCCTACCCGTTTTATTGCAATACAGCATAGCTAGATTATTGGCGCCGATGTGTTACAACCCCCGGAAATAAATGAAACGACTAAGCCTGAGGAGGCCCCCAAAAATGAGCGACAAGCCCGTTATTCTGGTTACCCGGAAGCTGCCCGAAGCCGTCGAAAAACGCTTAGGCCTTGATTATGACGCCCGTCTCAACCCCGACGATGCGCTTTATGCCAAGGACGAATTGATTGAGCGGGCCAAAGGCGCCCAGGGAATTTTGCCCTGCCATACCGAGCATTTCTCCGCCGACGTCATCGAGCAGTTGCCCGAAGAGGTCAAGATCATTGCCAACTTTTCCGTCGGCTATGACCATGTGGATGTCGAAGCGGCCAAGAAACGGGGCTTGGTGGTGACCAATACCCCGGATGTTTTGTCGGACGCCACAGCCGAACTGACCATGATGCTGATGATCGGAGCGGCCAGACGCGCCAGCGAAGGCGAAAGGTTGGTGCGCTCACGGGAGTGGAAGGATTGGAGCCCGGCCTTCATGGTCGGCACCCAAGTGACCGGAAAGCGATTGGGCATACTCGGCCTGGGCCGGGTCGGCCAGGTGGTGGCCAAGCGGGCCCGCGGTTTCAACATGGAAATCCATTACCACGACTTCCAGAAACTGCCGCCGGAGGTCGAGGAAGGAGCCGTCTTCTACGAAAACCTGGAAGACATGCTGCCGGTTTGCGATTTCCTGTCCATCCACTGCAATGCAACCCCGGAAACCACGGGATTGATGAACACCGAACGGTTTGCCCTTCTTCCCGACGGCGCCATATTCGTTAACGCCGCCCGCGGCGCCATTCACGACGACGATGCGCTGATCGAGGCCTTGCAATCCGGCAAGCTAGGGGCAGCGGGGATCGACGCCTACAACAACGAGCCTAACATCGACCCCAGGTTTGCCGAGTTGCCCAATACCTTCCTGATGCCGCACATCGGCAGCGCCACGGCAGAAACCCGTGACGCCATGGGATTCAGGGCGCTCGATAACCTGGACGCCTTTTTCGCCGGCAAGGAGCCGGGCGACCGGGTCGCATGAGTTAGAGGATGCTAATGTAATTAACGGTATTGCAGCCAAGGCATATGGTATGCCACACTCAAAATTCTGGAGCCTTAGGTTCCAGAGATAAAAGACGCCGACGCTAAAAAGTCTGGCTATAAGGGAGGAAAAAAGGGGAGGATTACCGGTCGATTTCACTCAAAAGTGAAAGCTGGTCTGGTGTCGTGAAAAGCCTTGCTATCAAGCTGAAAATGCTAAACATTACCCGGTAGTAACAGCCGTCCTTTGGCCATTTTTGGGCGGCTGGCGTAGCCGGGGGGCAGGCGCAATCTTCACGCAGGTTTCCCGCAAATCTTTGAATCCAAGAAGGCGTTTTTGGCGCCCCACGGGGTTGAAAAGTTCTATCTTTAACAAAGCTAAGCCATTGGGAGGATTTAGTATGGCGATTAAGAAATCCAAAGTATCTCGGCGTAAGTTCCTTAAAACCGGCACAGTCGTTGCCGGCGCCGGCGTTGCGACGCTGGCAATGCCGAACATTGCGACGGCGGCTCCGACAGTTCTGAAAGTTCAGGCGGCATGGGGCGGCGGCATTTTTCTTGAGAATGCCAAAAGCTATGTCAATCGTGTGAACGCCATGGCCGGTAAGGGTCTGAAGATCGACCTGCTGTCGGTTAATTCCGTTGTCAAAACCAGCCAGATGCAGGATGCCGTCCACCGTGGCGTCCTCGATGGCGCCCACTACGTGCCTGCGTATTGGTATTCCAAGTCGCCTGCGGCATCCCTGTTCGGAACCGGCCCCTGCTTCGGCTGGTCGGCGCAGGAAATGTTGGGCTGGATTCACTATGGCGGCGGCATGGCCCTGTTCAACGAACTGATGGGTACCCTGGGCCTTAATCTGGTCAGCTTCTTCGACAGCCCGATGCCGGCGCAGCCTCTTGGATGGTTCAAGAAACAGATCACGTCCTCTGCGCAGATGAAGGGCCTGAAGTACCGTACCGTTGGTCTGGCGGCTGATGTTATGAATGAAATGGGCTTGTCCGTTGTTCAGCTGCCGGGCGGTGAAATCCAGCCGGCGATGAAAAGTGGCC
>JABMOY010000155.1 GCA_013203955.1 Rhodospirillales bacterium
AGCTGACTCTTAATCAGCGGGTCGTGGGTTCGAATCCCTCAGCGCCTACCATTCCTTTTTTCGAAAGGGAATTAAAGAGAACCCCCGGTGCTTTAAAGACCGGGCGTTATTTCTTCTGGATAACGAAGCGGAAGACGCCTTCTTCTTCCGCCGAGTCCAGAAGCTTGCTGCCGAGTGACCGGCAGAGGATTTCAAAATCCTTGACCGACGCCGGGTCCGTGGAATGGATTTCCAGGGTGCCGCCGGAATCGACTTCGTTTAAAGCTCTTTTCGCCTGGATAATCGGCGACGGGCAATTGAGCCCTTTTACGTCGAGGTATTTATCAGCCATGGAGCCCTCTTCCGTTGTTTTGGCATTGTTTCGGTTTTTGGCTCGGGTAACGAATAGCCGTATAACTTGGTCCCTGTTTTTTATATCCCTAATAGGTAAATGCGACTTTCACAATATATAAAATTTGTAATTGATGAATTTTGTACTATTTTAACACCGGAATTATCACCCGGCATTTAGCGGAGAGTGATTGATGGATGAATTTCCCGTCGGTCTGTTGGTGGCCATATTGGGATTTGTTTTGGGCGGCGTTTTCGGCGCCACGGTGCAGCGCACCAATTTCTGCACCATGGGGGCGTTGTCGGACATCGTCTTCATGGAGGATTGGAACCGCTTCCGCGCCTGGATGCTGGCGATCGCCGTGGCCATCATCGGCAGCCAGGTCCTGTACCAAACCGGGCAGGTGGACCTGGGTAAGGCCATTTATTTGACCGTCAACTTCGGCTGGGCCGGCGCCATCGTCGGCGGCCTGCTGTTCGGGTTCGGCATGACCATGGGCGGCGGCTGCGGCAACAAGACCCTGGTCCGGTTCGGCGCCGGCAACCTGAAATCCCTGGTTGTGATGTTGTTCATCGGCATCTTCGCCTATATGACCTTGCGCGGCCTGACCGGATTGGCGCGCGTCGAATTCGAAGGCTGGACAGTGATCGACCTGACGGCAAAAGGCCTTAAAACCCAGGGTATCGGCGATTTTCTGGCGGCTTTGACACCGCTTTCCCTTGGCGTCGCGCGGCTTTCCGTCGCCGCCGTTATCGCCGCCGGCTTACTGTGGTTCTGTTTCAAAAGCGCTGAATTCCGCGCATCAAAGCCCAATATGGTGGCCGGGGTCATCATCGGGGCTTTGGTCACCGCCGCCTGGTACGTCACCGGCGTCATCGGCAACGACGAATTCGAACCGGTTCAGTTGGCGTCGTTTACCTTCGTTGCCCCGGTCGGCGACAGCCTTCAATATTTGATGACGTTCACGGGCTCGACCATCAATTTCGGCATCGCCGTCGTCGGCGGCGTCATCACCGGCGCCTTCATCATGGCCAAGATGACCGGCGAGTTCAGGATCGAATCCTTTACCGACGGCACCGACATGATCCGCCACATAGGCGGCGGCGCCATCATGGGCATCGGCGGCGTTATGGCGCTGGGCTGCACCATCGGCCAAGGCGTGACCGGCATGTCGACGATGGCGCTGGGGTCGTTGATCGCGTTGGTGTCAATCCTGGCCGGCGGGATTTATGGGCTCAAATATCTTGAGCACGGGAGCTTCGGCGGTGCCTTGCAGGCATTGTTCGCCCGCAGTTGAAACCCTTACCAAAGCTTCACGTCCTTGCCCTCGGCCTGCATTTTCCTGGCCAGGTTCTGCAACCAGCGTTGGAAGTTGGGTTCGCTGTCGTAGCCTTTTTCCCGGACATAGCGGAAGGTGTTCAGGAAGTGGAACGGCTTCCAGTAACCGATCAGCCGCCAAACTTCCAGGTCGCGGCCGGATTCCTTTGACCCCTTGGCCAACGTCGGTGGGAAGAATGACAGGGTCGGCGTGAACTGCACCCGCCATTTTCGGCCCAGTTTCTTTTCGGTGATGACTTTGCCGTCGAAATCGGTGACTTCCCTGTCACCCCACAGGTTGAGCTGGATCACATGGAAGTTGGCGCGGATGTAATCGACGACTTCGGGAATACGAAGGTTGACCCGGTGCATTTCCCGGCAATAGGGGCAGCCTTTCTGTTCCCAGAAGATCACCAACTGCTTGCCCTTGGCCGCGGCCTCGTTCAAATCTTCGCGGAGGTCGAGAAACGAGTTCAAGAACCACGGCTGAACGTGCATCCCTTCTTCGTTGGCGTGGATTTCCGGCAGCAGCTTGCTTTCCGCCTGGACGGGGGCAGGGGCGCCGGCAACAACGCCTGCAAAAATGAGCGCGGTGGCAATAAACTTAACGAACATGTGCTTTTCCTCTCAATAGATAGACCAAGCTACTCTCTATAACCCCCCAAAAAAACCCTTTGAATGCTATATGTTCTGCCGCATTCCTCCCTATGGTTGAATAAAATACATTATCACGCTTGATATTTTACAATAGTAGAATATGATAATTTCCAACAATAAGAAAAGTTACGACCCTTGACAGGGAATTTTGTTGGAACCGACCGTGAATTTTGGCCCATCGCCCGAATCCTCTTTAATGGGGAACGGGCGAAGACACGAGGGTCCGCGCGTCAAACAAAGGAGGCACCATTGGGAGCCAAAACCAAGGCCATTATGGCCGCAGGGTTTGCGTTGACTGTGGCCATCGCCACCAACGCCACAGCCGCAGAGATGGCTATGTACAAAGTCGTTAAGGGGGAAAGCATCCCCAAATCTCTCACCGGCAAAGCGGGTGATCCGGCCAATGGCCGCAAACTTGCAATCGACCGCAAAAAAGGCAATTGCCTTGCTTGTCATGTAATGCCGATTCCCGAACAATCTTTTCACGGCCTGGTCGGCCCGGAATTGAAGGGCGTCGCCGGCCGCCTGTCCGAAGGCGAAATCAGGCTCCGGATCGTCAATTCGAAAATCGTCAACCCCGACACCATCATGCCGGCGTTCTATAAAAAAGACGGTTTAACCCGGGTGTTGAAGAAGTTCAAAGGCAAGACCATGCTTTCCGCCGCAGAGGTCGAAGACGTGGTCGCCTACGTCAAGACACTGAAATAAGGACGAACCGGCTTTTTAAAAGCGCGGTTCCTCTTTCACAGGGAAAACGTATTTTTTAATAAATACGCCAAGGAGAAATTGATGACTGATAAATTAAAAACGCAAAAATACGAACGTCGCGATTTTCTGACGTTGGCTGGGACGGGCGTCGTCGCCTTGGCCGGCATCGGTCTTTTCGCCGATAGCGCCAAGGCCGATGCCGCGGCCGCCGCCAAGCAAATTAAGATGGCGACCGGTGGCAAAGCCATGATGCAGGGCAAGATCAAGCTTGAACTTCCTGAGATCGCGGAAAACGGCAACACCGTTCCCTTCGGCGTCGAAGTCGAAAGCCCGATGACGGACGATAACTACGTGAAAGCCCTTCACGTTTACGCCGATAAGAACCCGTCCCCCGATGTCGCGACCTTCCGGTTTACGCCGGGAAGCGGCAAGGCCAAGGTCTCCTCGCGGATGCGAATGATCAAAAGCCAGAATGTCATCGCGGTCGCGGAAATGAGCGACGGTAAATTTTACACGGCCAAGAAGGCGGTCAAGGTCACCATCGGCGGCTGCGGCGGCTGACGGATAAATAGGGAGTATTAAAAATGGCAAAAGCCCGAGTGAAAGTGCCGAAATCCGTCAAGGGTGGAGAAGTGTTTCAAGTCAAAACGCTGATTTCCCACAAGATGGAGACCGGTCTACGCAAGGACAAGAAAACCGGGAAAAAGATTGCCCGGTTGATCATCAACAAGTTCAGTTGTACCTACGGCGGCAAGGAAGTCTTTTCCGCCGATTGGCATCCGGCGATTTCCGCCAATCCGTATCTGGCCTTCTACGTTAAGGCCGGGGACAGCGGCCCAATGAACTTAAAATGGACTGACGATAAGGGCGCGATCTCTGAAAAGTCCGTCAACGTCAAAGTGTCCTGAGGACAGGGGGAATTATGAAAAAATTACATGTTGGACTACTGATCGGCGCGGCACTTGTCGTCGGCCTTTCGGCGATTGGCGGCTCTGCTATCGCCGCCAAAAAGAAGGGCTGGGGCAAGTATCAGGTCGATGACCGGCGCAGCGGTTATACCTACACGGCGAAGGAAACCATCGCCATTCAGGATGATGAGCTTGGCAACCCGGCGTCCCTTTGGCTCGATGAAGGCCAAGCCCTTTGGAGCAAAAAGGACGGCAAGGCCGGCAAGGCATGCGCCACGTGTCACAAGGACGCCGCCACCACAATGAAGGGCGTCGCCACCAGTTACCCGAAGTACAGCAAGAAGACGGGCAAGATGCAGAATGTCGAGCAACGCATCAACCAGTGCCGGACGGAGAACATGCAGGCCAAGCCCTTTAAGTATGAATCCAAGCAAATGCTGTCGATGACGATTTATGTGAAGAACCAGTCCCATGGCATGCCCATGGACGTCAGCGTCGACGGGCCGGCCGTTCCTTTCTTCGAGGCGGGCAAGAAGTTCTACTTTCAACGCCGCGGCCAGCTTGATATGTCGTGCGCCAACTGCCATGTCGACAATCCCGGCAACATGATCCGGGCTAACAAGTTGTCCCAGGGACAAGGCAATGGCTTTCCGACCTATCGTTTGAAATGGCAGAAGCCGGGATCGTTGCATCGCCGTTTCCGCGGCTGCAACAAGCAGGTGCGGGCGAAGCCTTACGGTTATGGTTCGGATGAATACACCAATCTCGAGCTGTATCTCGGATGGCGGGCCAGGGGGCTTCCGGTAGAAACCCCATCCGTGCGCATGTAAGACGAAATCGTGGCGGGAATGGTTTTAAGCGCGATAAAATAAACCCCGCCTAAAACGTTAAAGGGGGAGTGCGGCGGGCCGCATTCCCCCATTTTTTTGAGGGAGCTTAACCGTGTTGGATCGTCGTCAATTTCTTCAGGTCGCCGCTGCGACGGCAGCCATCACCGGCGCCCCCGGGTTAACGTCCCGGGCCCTGGCGCGCCAAACGATCACCCAAAAAGACCTCCTGAAATTTGATTCCGTCGGCCAAGTGACGCTGCTGAATTTTACCGACTGCCACGCGCAGCTGGTGCCGCTTTATTTTCGCGAACCTTCGGTCAACTTAGGAATCGGCGGCGCGCGCGGCTTGCCACCCCATATCACCGGCAAGGAGCTACTGACTAAATTCGGGCTCGAGGCGGGGTCTCCCGAGGCCTACGCCTTTTCCAGCCATGATTTCTCCAATCTGGCCAAGACCTACGGCCGCGTCGGCGGCATGGACCGCATGGCGACGCTGATCAAGGCGATCCGTTCCGAGCGCCCCAACAACACACTTCTGTTGGATGGCGGCGACACCTGGCAGGGGTCCTATACGTCGTTAAAGACCAGCGGTGAAGACATGGTCGAAGCCATGAATGCGCTCGGCGTCGACGCCATGACCGCGCATTGGGAATTCACCTACGGCACCGAGCGCGTGAACGCATTGAAGGACAAGCTGAAATTCCCGTTCCTGGCCGGCAACGTCGTCGATACGGAATGGGAAGAAAAAGTCTTTGAATCGACGGCCACCTTTGAGCGCGGCGGCGTCAAAATCGCCGTCATCGGACAGGCCTTCCCCTATACGCCGGTCGCCAATCCACGTTATTTGATCCCCAAATGGTCATTCGGCATTCGCGAGGAACTCATCCGCCAACGGGTGGAAAAGGCCCGTAAAGACGGCGCCGAGTTGGTGGTGCTGCTTAGCCACAACGGTTTTGATGTCGATCGCAAGCTGGCGTCCAGGGTCAACGGCATCGATGTCATTTTGACCGGCCACACCCATGACGCCATTCCCGGCGTGGTCAAGGTCGGGGGCACGTTGCTGGTGGCGTCCGGATCGCATGGCAAATTCCTGGCCCGTCTCGACCTCGACGTTAAGGGCGGCAAGGTCAAGGATTTCCGGTTCCGTCTGATTCCGGTGTTTTCCGATGTCATTACACCCGACCCGGAAATGGCCGCGGTCATCAAGAAAATCCGCGCCCCCCATGAAAAAGAACTGGGCCGCGTGCTTGGCCGTACCGACAGCCTGCTGTACCGGCGCGGCAACTTAAACGGCACTTTCGATGATTTGATCTGCGAGGCGCTGTTGCGCGAACGCGATGCCGAAATCGCTTTGTCGCCGGGCTTCCGCTGGGGATCGAGCGTCCTGCCGGGCCAGGAAATCACCGTCGAGCATGTCTTCAATCAAACGGCGATTACCTACCCCAAGGCCTATCGCACCGAAATGACCGGCAAATTCCTCAAGGAAATCCTCGAAGACGTCGCCGACAACCTGTTTCATCCTGATCCGTATTATCAACAAGGCGGCGACATGGTGCGGGTCGGCGGCATGGCTTATGCCATCGATATCGGCAAGCCCATCGGCCAGCGGATTTCAGATATGACACTGATTAAGACCGGCAAGCCTATTGATCCGGCCAGGAACTACGTGGTTTCCGGCTGGGCGTCGGTCAACGAGGGAACCCAGGGACCGCCGGTTTATGATGTGGTAAAGAACTATATCGAGAAAAAGAAAGTCATCGATATTCCGCCAAACCAAAACATCCGCGTCACCGGTGCTTAGGCGCCCAACAAAATAAGGATTTACCCATGGGGGGGATGGACGTTTCCTATATCGGCGCGGCGGTGGCCGGAATGTTAAGCTTCCTGTCGCCGTGCGTGCTGCCGTTGGTGCCGCCTTATCTTTGTTTCATCGGCGGCGTGTCCCTGGAACAATTGTCCGACGAAGAAGGCCCGCCGCCGGGCGTCATGAAGAACGTCTTGTTGTCGGCGCTGTTGTTCGTGCTCGGATTCTCCACTGTTTTCGTGGCCTTGGGTGCGACCGCGTCGACCATCGGCCAATTCATCGCCGATTATCTGGATGTCCTGGCCCAGGTCGCCGGCGTCGTCATCATTATTTTGGGCGTGCACTTTACCGGGCTGGTCCGCATTCCGATTTTGTACCGCGAAGCGCGCTTCCATGCCGAAAAAAAACCGGCCGGGCTGATCGGGCCTTATCTCATCGGGCTGGCGTTTGCTTTTGGTTGGACGCCCTGCGTCGGGCCGGTGTTGGCGGCGATCCTGATGGTCGCCGGAAGCGAAGCCTCGGTTTCCTACGGCGCCAGCTTGCTGGCCGCTTATTCGGCGGGGCTCGGCATTCCGTTCCTGCTGGCGGCGGTGGCGATGAAGCCGTTCCTGTCCTTCATGTCGCGGTTCCGCAAACATTTAAAGACGGTGGAGCGCGTCATCGGCGTGCTTCTGATCTTGACGGGTATCCTGTTCCTGACCGGGTCGATGTCGACGATCGCTTTCTGGATCCTGGAAACGTTCCCGACCCTCGGCCGCGCCGGATAACGCCTTAAAACGCCAGCTTGTCGGCGATGGCTTCGATGCCGACGCGGGCGCAGTCGTCGTCGGCCTTGCCCCCCGGCGCGCCCGACACGCCGACGCCGCCGACGATGGAACCCCCGGCCTGCACCGGCACGCCGCCGCCGATCATCAAGGCGCCGGCGACATGACGGACACCCGAGGTCAGTTCCTTGTTCCTGATCAGCTCTTCCATCGCCAGCGTATCGGTGCGGAAGCTGACCGCCGTCCACGCCTTGCGCCGGGCGGTATCCGGCGTATGG
This sequence comes from Rhodospirillales bacterium, assembly GCA_013203955.1. Classification (GTDB taxonomy): domain Bacteria; phylum Pseudomonadota; class Alphaproteobacteria; order Rhodospirillales; family Casp-alpha2; genus Casp-alpha2. The sequence continues at coordinate 7,598 of JABMOY010000155.1, forward strand.
GCGCCGGCGAAGCGGTCGCGCAACGTCACCTGGACGTTGCCGAAGCGGTCGACGACGGTAACGGCAATCTGATAGCCGCGTTTTTGGCAATCGGCAAGCGTCGCCCGGGCCAGTTCCAAGGCCGTTTCTGGGGTCATCATCTTGAACTCGACGAGGGCTTTTTCCTCAGCCTTAGCCGGAGCCATGTTCGCGGCAAAGGTTATAACAAGGGCGGCAGTGAAATATTTCAACATAACGATTTATCCTTTGAAGTGGGGGTATCGCCGGCAAGCCGCTTTTCGGCGCCCTCGCAGGCGAAATTTTTATGATCCAACTTGCCGATGAGTTCTTCCATCAGGCCCCAGAAATGAGCTTCGCCGGGATAGCCCAGGACCCGCCCTATTTCGCGACCGTCCTCCATCATCACGAAGGTTGGGGTGTAAATGACCGGCTTGATTTTCTTGAATTCCTGCGGCATCGGATCAAGAACGTCGATGCGGCGAACCGGGGCTGTCCGGGCTTCCGGTGTTTTATCATAAACGACGCCGACTTCCTGTTCCCAGCGCTCGCACCATTCGCACAACGGCGACATGAACATGACTAATTCCGCCGCCGTTCCGGCGCGCGCCACCAGCATAAGAGCGACAAACAAAACGGCAGCGGCAAAACGCATCGGTTGATCTTTCCTGGAATGGGACCAACACATTACCATTATCGAATATGTTTGTCTGCGTTTTTCAGTGAAATTAGGGGTTATTTTCCAAACATTTCCCTGATCGCGGCGGTGTACCAAGCGTCGCCCTCGTTGGCGATGGTCTTGCGGAGGGCATCGTCTTCCCCGGGCCCGCTGGCGAAGCCGGTCAGCCCCGTGATGCCTTCGTTGGTGGCTTTATAGGTGCCGCCCAGTTTCAACCCGTGCCCCGGCGCGATCAGGAAATAACACGTGTTGGCGAGGCGGCTGTCCTTTGCCGCCCCGCCGGTCAGGGCGGCGCCGACGGCGGCGGCGCAGGCGCGGCCTTGGCTGGCGGTGGAAAACGCCGATTTTGACATGTCGCCGCCATCAATAGCGTCGCCGATGAGGTGGATGCCTGGGATAAGGGTGGATTCGAACGTGTTGGCGTCAACGGGGCACCAACCGCTGGCGTCGGCCAATCCCGATTGACGGGCGATGTCGGCGGCGTGCTGGTCGGGAATGATGTTGGCGACATCGGCCTTATACTTTTCCTCTGACGTTATCAGGGTCCGCGATTTAACGTCCACGGCCTGGACGTGGCCGCCGAATTCCGCCGGCACCCATTCGACCATGCCGGGGTAGAAACGCTCCCACAACGGACTCAACGCTTCCGACAACGGATATTCGTCCTTGCTGTCCAGGATCAGGATTTTCGAGCGCGGTTTATGGTTCTTGAAATAATGGGCGACCATGGCGGCGCGCTCGTAGGGCGCCGGCGGGCAGCGGTAAGGCCGCCGGGGCGCCGAGATAACGAAAAGCCCGCCGTCTTTCATGGCGTCCAATTGCCGCTTCAGCACCGCGACCTGGGCGTCGGCTTTGTAGGCGTGGGGGATAATGGCAGCGGCCTTTTCGTCGTAGCCGTTGATGGTATCAAACTTGAAATCCACCCCCGGCGACATGATCAGGCGGTCATAGGCGATCCTGTCTCCGCCTGCCAAGGCGACCGCCTTCTTTGACCCGTCAACGGCCACGGCCCGGGCGTGAACGACGGTGATGCCGCTCAAGGCCAGCGCCTCGTAGCCGTGGGTGACGGCGTCCAGCGACCGTAGGCCGCCGACATAGCGGTTTGAATAAAAGCACGCCTGATAATTTCGATTGGCCTCGATCAGGGTGACATCGATGTTGGTAAATTCGCGGGCCAGCCGACGGGCGGCGACGGCGCCCCCGGCGCCACCCCCAAGGACAACGACGCGGCCGCGCTTGCCGCCCAAAACCGGCATCGGGAAAAGGCTTGCCCCCACAGTGGAACAAGCCCCAACACCCAGGGCGCCCAGCAGGCGGGAAAATTTTCGACGTGAAATCCTTGTCATTTACCGCAGCTTAATCCTGTTGGGGTATGAAACCCAGTGTGTGATGAGGGTGGGATAGGGCCGTGTTTATGATAGTCTTTCGGGGGCAGAAAAAGCCAAGAGATTCGGAGCAGGCAAGGACGCTTATCCATGGCCGATAACGAAAAAGCCAAAAAAGAACGCTTGAGCCGGACCAAAGAAGAGTTGGCAGCCGAGCTGGAAGCCATGGAAGCCCGTATGTTGAAGGCCGAAGGGGCCGAGACCCGGCGCAAACTCGCCGAAGATGCGCTCTATGAATTCGAGGAACGCTACCGCCACCTGATCGGCGGCTCTATCCAGGGCATTTATGTGCACCGGGAATGGAAGGTGCTGTTTGCCAACCAGGCCTTTGCCGGCATTCTTGGGTATAGCTCGGTGAAGGAGCTGATGGCGCTCGACAGCATCGTTCCCACTTTCGCGCCTTATGAGGTCGATCGCCTGAAGGTGTTCCGGGACGCCCGCAAGCGGGGCGGCCGGGCGCCGTCCCAGTACGAATACGACGCCATTCGTAAAGACGGCTCCATCGTCACCGTGCTCAACATCGCCCGCATGGTGAAATGGGAGGGCGAGCAGGCCATTCAATGCGCCATCATCGATATTTCCGACCGCAAACAGGCCGAACAAAGGGTCCTGGACGAAAAGGAGCGCGCCGAAAATTATCTTAACATCGCCGGCACCATGATCGTCGCCTTGAGTGCCCAGGGCACGGTCACGCTCGTCAACCGCAAGGGACGTGAAATCCTGGGCTACGAGCTGATCGAGCTTATTGGAAAAAATTGGCTGGAAACGGTCATCCCCGAAGACGTCCGCCAGGAAAAAACGGAAGATTTCCAAAGGCTGATTGCCGGCGAGGCGGGGAATGTCGTCATGCACGAAGGGGGCGTGCTGACGAAAAGAGGCGACCTGCGCTTGATCGATTGGCACGTCACCCTGGTCAGGGACGCCACCGGCAAGATCACCGGAAGTTTGAGTTCCGGCGAGGATATCTCGGAGCGCGAATTGGCCACCCGCGAGCGCGAACAACTGCAAACCCAGCTTCGCCAGGCCGAAAAGCTGAAGACCATCGGCACCCTGGCCGGCGGCATCGCCCATGACTTCAACAACATCCTGACGCCGATCATCGGCTACAGCCACATGGCGCTGGGCGAGGTGGCCGAGGGCAGCCAGGCCTATTCCGACATCGAACGTGTCGTCAAAGGCGCCAACCGGGCAAAGGATCTGGTCAAACAAATCCTGACGTTCAGCCGCCGCGGCGAATTGGAAATGCTGCCGATGGAGATGCAAAAGGTGGTGGAGGATGCGCTCAAGCTGATCGAGGCGTCTTCGCCGGCGAACGTTGAAATCCATCCTGAAATCGACCCCAATTGCCCACCGATCATGGGCGACCCGTCGCAATTGCACCAAGTGGTGATGAATCTCTGCACCAATGCCTTCAGCGCCATGAAAGATAGCGGCGGCGTCCTGAAAGTGAGTCTCGAGCCGTTCGAGGTCGAGGCCAAATTCGCCAAAGGCCAATCTGGAATCAGGCGGAACTATAATAAGCTGCGGATAAGCGACACCGGCGCCGGCATTGATCCCGAGACCTTGGAGCGGATTTTCGAGCCCTTTTTCACCACTCGGGAAGTCGGCGAAGGCACCGGCATGGGGCTGGCGACGGTCCACGGCATTATCGCCAGCCACGGCGGCGAAATATTCGTCGACAGCAAGCCCGGCGAAGGCACATCGTTTGATATCTATCTTCCCCAGACAACGTTCCAAGCTCGGGGCGATGCATCCGAGGACGCCTCCATTCCCGAGGGCTCGGAACGCATCCTGTTCGTCGACGACGAAGAAGAAATCGCAATTTTGGGCAAACAAATGCTGGAGCGCGCAGGCTATACGGTGACCACCGACACCGACAGCCAAAACGCCCTTGAGATGTTCAAGAAACGGCCAAAGGATTTCGACTTGGTTGTCACCGATCAAGCCATGCCTAAACTTTACGGCGTCAAGTTGGCCGAAGAAATCTTGAAAATCCGCGCCGATATCCCGATAATTCTGATCAGCGGCTTCGCCGATACCATCACCACCGAAAGCGTCCAGAAAATGGGAATCAGCGATTTCGTCATGAAACCGCTGGTCGGCCGCGAACTCGGACGCGCCATCCGCCAAGCCCTGGACGGCGCCTGAAACTGAGGCATCGGGGCCTAAGTTGTTTCCAGAGCGGAATGTTTTCCCTCTTTGAATACAATGCCGTGTCTATAAAAAGCGTCATCCGGACATAATTCGAAACATAGTGAAATCGCCTGGAAATTCTGGCGACGAAAATTGATTCCATATTGATCTCACTCGGGCCGACATGAGGCCTTGTTTCGAACGAACACTGTGCGGGGTGAACTGAGGCAAGATGGCTAAGGTACTGATCATAGATGACGACAAGGTCGTCAGGGAATTGGCCCGGCGCATGCTGGAGCCCCAGAACCATACGATCTTTGAGGCTTGTGACGGAGTCGAAGGGATTCAAGTTTTCCAGGACGAGGCGCCTGATGTGGTCATCACCGACATCCTTATGCCCAACGCCGACGGCTTGGAAGTCATCCGCGAAATCATGAGACTAGACCCCGATGCCAAAATTATCGCCATTTCCGGTGTCGGCCGCGCGCCCGAACAAGCTTATTTGAAACACGCCCAGACCTTCGGGGCGACCGCGACCCTGCCGAAACCGTTTGCGCCGGACCAATTGCTGGCGGTGCTGGATGAGATTCTTTCAACCCCAATGCCCGATGTCGCCTCGGCGTAAGGCGCTTGGCCGGAAAAAATAAGAATAATAATGGCAAAAATTCTCATCATCGAAGACGACAGCGACGTTCGCGCCTTGATTCAAAGCCTGCTTGAACGCGAAGGGTTTGACGTCATGGTCGCCGAAGACGGGGTCGAGGGCATGAAAGCCTTCATCGAAGGTTCCCCCGATATGGTCATTACCGATCTTTACATGCCACGCATGAAAGGCATCGAAGCGATCCGGAAAATCCGCGACATAAATCAGAATACGAAGATTCTGGCGATTTCAGGCGGCGGGCGTTATTCGCCGACGACCCATCTGAAACGCGCCAAGGGCGCCGGTGCAACAGAAACCCTGACCAAGCCGTTCAACCCGTCGGATTTGCTCAGCGCCGTCAATCGACTCGTTTAAATTTCAGACCTTGGCCACCTTGGCGGCGAACATGTAACCGCCGTTGCGGATGGTTTTGATGAACTGCGGGTTTTGCGGATCAACCTCGATCTTCTTGCGCACCCGCCCGACGCGGACATCGACGCTGCGGTCGAAGGCCGGTGTGTCGTTGGCGTGCGTGAAATCCAGCAACTGGTCGCGGGAAAGGACCCGGTTGGGGTGTTCGACGAATGCCTTCAACAGGTTGAATTCGCCGCTCGAAAGCTCGATGGTCTCGCCCTTGGGTGAGGTCAGCGTGCGGGCGGTAATGTCCAGGCGCCAATCGTCGAAGGTAAAGGCCATGGTTTCGGCCGGCGTTTCCGTCTTTTCCTGGCCCAAGCGCCTGAGAACGCTGCGCACCCGCGCCAAAAGCTCCCTCGGTTCGAACGGCTTGGCGATGTAATCGTCGGCCCCGACTTCCAGGCCGATGATTTTTTCTGTCGTCTCGCCGCGGCCGCTTAGGATGACAACCCCGATATCGGAATGTTCCTTGAGCTTGCGGGTCAGCATCAAACCGTCCGTATCGGGCAGGACCAAATCGATAATGGCCAGATCAATGCCCTGGGTGGTGACGGTTTCGAAAACATCGCTGCCGTCGGCGGATGAAAACACCTGGTATCCGGCGTCTTTCAGGCAACGCTCAACGATGTCCCGGACATCGGGATCGTCATCGACGACCAAAATCTTCTCTGATACGTCCTTGTCAGCCGTCATTTTCGACACATTCTGAAATACATTGAAACATCCCGAAACAGGGCGGGCGTTTCCTTGAAAAATGCCCGCGCTACTGTGAATACAATATTTCATGCCTAAGGTGCCTTCAAGGCATTCAATGGGCAATTGATAAGGAGCGGAAAATGTCGAGATTGTTGATTTCAGACGAATACCCCCACAGCCACCAGCTGGATGCGGTTTTCGACGCCATCCGCCGGGAAATCGTTAAGGGCCGCCGCCGCAACATGAAGGCGCTGGACATGCTTAAAGATGCCAAGAACACGCTCGAGGAAATTTTCTGTATCGCGCCGCCGAAACAACGTGTGCCTGTGTCTGTCGCCGATCCGGTAAATCGCCGGCTCGGACGTTAACGAATTAAACCCCTGGGAAACTTAGAAAAGCAGCCTTGATATTCACTTACCAACTTAAGGCGGAAGAAAAAGAGATTTTTGAAGGCCCGCCAAAGCCTTCCCTGTAAAACCCGAGCTTCCTCGCCGGTTGTCTGTCCCCCCAGCAACCGGCAAGCCTGACCCCGCCGGCTGTCCTCCCAAAAGGACTCCGGCGGGGCGTTTTTATGTTCTGACCGCCCGTTAAACGGGCTCGACGGAACGCCCGGCCTCGCACTATGCTGTCCCTCATTCACGAGAAACATAAAAAATTAGGGAGGACGCTGAACGTGACCAAGATCCACATCCAATTCACCCGCTTTTCGGCTTTTTACAGCCCGCTGATTTCAACCATTTCCGGTGGTTTCCTGGCCGGGGAAGGCCTGGAAGGCAGCCACAGCATCGCCCCGCCCGGCAAATCGGCGATCGCCGCCCTGCTCGACGGAACCGCGCATGTCGCCCAATCCGCCTTGTCGCAAGGATTAACGTCGCTGGAAAAAGGCGAAACCCCGCCCGCCGTCCACTTCGCCCAAGTCAACGAAATGGATGGGTTTTTCCTGACCGGGCGCGAGGCGGACCCGGACTTTTCCTGGGACAAGCTGGTGGGCCGCAAGGTGCTGGTCGATCACGGCGGCCAGCCGCTGGCGATGTTCAAGTATGCCTGTCACAAGGCGGGGATCGACTATGACGCCATCGACGCCATCGACGCCGGTAACGGGGCGGCCATGGACGAGGCCTTTCGCGGCGGCCAAGGCGACTTCATCCACCAACAAGGCCCGGCGCCCCAGCAGCTTGAATTCGACGGCGTCGGCCATATCGTCGCCAATGTCGGCGACCCCATCGGGCCTTGTGGGTTCTCCAGCCTGGCGGCGACCCGCGAATGGTTGGAAACCGACATGGCGAAAGCCTTCATGCGCGCCTACCGCAAGACCCGGATCTATATCAACGAGACCCCCGCCGCCGAAATCGCCAAAGCGGAAGCATCCTTCTTTCCGGATACCGACGCCGAGGTCCTGGCCAACACCATCGAGGCTTATCAGAAGCTTGGAAACTGGTCGCCGCATGTGGAAATTACGAAGGCCGCCTACGAGGCCACCCTGGACGTGTTCGAACATGTCGGTCGCTTGACCAAGCGCCATCCGTACGAAGACGTTTGTGCATCGCCACCTGCCGAGGACTAGGTTCTGGTGACAGCCGAGAATCCCTGGACGTCGCGTTTGGGTCAGTTGGTGCTGACCCACGTCGCCGGCACGGTGAGCATCGTTTCCGTATTGGCGATGTCGCCGGTGCTCATTCGCGATCTCGACCTCTCCGCCGCCCAGTTCGGTTTCTTCGTTACCGCTTATTACGGGGCGCAGGCGGTTTGCTCGTTGCCGGCGGGCGGTCTGGTTGACCGCATCGGCGTCGGCAAGGCCTTGGTCGTTTGCCACGCCATCATGATTATCGGCGCCTTGGCGCTGTCGCAGGCATCAAACTTCCCAACCGCACTTCTGGCCTTAGCGTTGATGGGGGTAGGCTACTCCATTTCCAACCCGGCGACGGCGAGGGGCGTTTTTGAATGGTTCCCGCCCAGGCGTCGGGCTACGGCCATGGGCATCAAGCAGGTCGGCGTGCCCTTGGGCGGAATCCTGGGCGCCAGCAACGGGGCGCTGGTGACGGTGGTGGCCTGGGCCGACATCATGTGGGGCATTGCCGGGTTGATCCTTCTCAACGGCTTGTTCTGTCTCAAGCTGGTGCGGCTTCCCCAGGCGACGGTGGAGGGCCTGCCCCGGCATCCCCTGGCCAATATCCGCGAGGTCATGAAAGATTGGAACATCAACCGCTTCGTCATCCTCAACGGTCTTTATAATTTCGGTCAGACCAATTTTTTCGCCTTCCTGACGCTGTTCATGCGCGAAGCGGCCCTGGCCAGCCAGCCGGTGGCCAGCCTCTGCATCGGCATCGCGCAAGCCGCCAGCGCTGTCGCCCGCATCGGCTGGGGCGTGGTTTCGGACACCCTGTTCAAGGGCCGGCGCAAGGGGCTGATCGTCGGCCTGGGCGCATCGGCGACGGTTTGTTTGGGCGCCATGGCCTTTGTCGGGCCAAGCCGGCCGGGGGTTTATTTAGGCTTCGGGTTGGCTTTGCTTTTGGGCCTGACCATCGCCTCTTTCGCGCCGCTGGTGCAGACGCTTTCCGTCGAGGCGACGGAGCCCAGGCTCGCCGGGTCGTCCATGGGCTACAATATGTTCGCCACCCACATCGGCGGCATGATCGGCCCGCCGCTGTTTGGCGCCGTCGTCGATTATACCGGGGCTTATGCGTCCGGCTGGATCATGACGGCGGCGGTCGTCGCCGTCGGCACGGTGTTGCTGGTATTCGGTTTCAAGGAACGGAGGGAATCATGACCAAAGTCATTCAAATCCACGAACACGGCGGGCCTGAGGTCCTGAGATGGGAAGACGCCGAACTGTCTGATCCCGGCCCCGGCGAGGCGTTGATCAAACAGACCGCCGTCGGCCTCAACTTCGTCGATACCTACCACCGCAGCAACCAGATGGGGAACAAGGTGACCTTCCCCCTGGTGTTGGGGGTACAGGGCGTCGGCATCGTCGAGGCGCTGGGTTCGGACGTTAAAGGCCTGAAGGTGGGCGAACGCGTCAACTATACCGGCCTCATGGGGTCGTATGCGGAACGGCGCGTCGTGCCGGCGAACCGCTTGATCACCTTGCCGGACGACATTTCCGACGAGCTGGCGGCGGCGGCTTTCCTGCGCGGGCTGACGGCTTGGTATCTGTTGAACCGCCTGCATAAGATCGAACCCGGCGAGACCATCCTTGTCCATGCGGCGGCCGGCGGCGCCGGGCAGATCATCTGCCAGTGGGCGAAGGCTTTGGGCGCTACCGTCATCGGCACGGTCAGCACGGAAGAAAAAGCAGATATCGTCCGGGGTCTTGGCTGCGATCATCCGATTATTTATACCCGCGAAAATTTCACCGATCGGGTCATGGAAATCACCGACGGAAAAGGGGTGCCGGTGGTTTACGATTCCGTCGGCAAGGACACGTTTTTGGGCTCGCTGGATTGTCTCCGGGTCATGGGCCACGCCATCAACTTCGGCACCGCGTCGGGCCAGGTCGAGCCGTTCCCGCTGCAAAGGCTGCACAGCAAATCACTGACGGTGACGCGGCCGACGCTCGGCACCTTTGTTGCGTCCCGTGAAGATTTGGAAACGGCGTCCGACGCGGTCTTCGGCGTGCTTCGCGACGGCACGGTCAAGATTGATATTTCAGCGCGTTACCCACTCAAGGATACGGCCCAGGCCCACGCCGACCTGGAAAGCCGCAAGACCACCGGCGCCATGGTGCTTTTGCCTTAGGTGTTGACGGCGATCAGGTTGCAGCGCTGGATCGAACGCTCGGCGATCATATCCCCGGCGGCGGCCACGTATTTTTTGTAATGGGCGCTTTCCCGGTGATGGTCCAGGGAGGAGGCCTGATCGTAGACTTCATAGAAGAAGAAGGTTTCCGGGTCGTCTTCGGCGGTCAGCACCTGGAACTGGCGGCATTCGGGTTCGTCGCGGACGGCGGCGACGGCATTTTCTTCGATCAGCGGGCGGAAGGCCTGGGCGGTGCCGGGCTTTACTTTGATGGTGACAAATATGGCGAAGTGGCTCACGGGCGTTCTCCCTCAAGGGTCATTGCAATTGCGGCTCACCATACGGTGTCCTATTGTGGGCCGCAATATTGGGGAGGAAAAACATGAGCGACGAAACCATTATCCGCACGGCGGACATCTGTGACGACCACGGCGACGATGTTTTGATGTGCGAGTTGCCATTCAACGATTATGCCAAGCGCAATCACTTTCACGGGCGTGTTGTGACGTTTGCCACCTACGAAGACAACAAGGGCCTCCGCGATATCTTGGCCCAAGGGGGCAAAGGCAAGGTGCTGGTCGTTGACGGCCGCGGGTCCAGGCGCCGCGCCCTTTGCGGCGGCAACATCGCCGCCGATGCCAAGAAGCACGGCTGGGAAGGCATGGTCTTTAACGGCTGCATCCGCGATCAACATGAATTCGTCGATCTCGATTTCGGAGTCAAGGCCATCGGCACGGTGCCGCAAAGGCCGCGCCAGGACGGCATCGGGTTAGCGGGCGTTACGGTCAATTTCGGTAACATCGCCATCAACGACGGCGATTACCTGTACGCCGACGCCGATGGTGTCTTGGTTGCCGCAAAAAAACTGCATGATTAAGAGGCCATGAATAAAAAAGCCGGCAACGACTTCCTGACCCTGCATCAAATCGTCCAGGCGGCGCGCCGGAACCTCGACGACAATGCCTGGGATTATATAATCGGCGGCGCCGACACGGAAACCACCGTCAAGCGCAACCGGCTGGGGTTGGACCGCTTGGCGTTCCGGCCCCGGGTGCTCAACGATGTTTCCGAGATCGATCTTTCTGGCGAATTGTTGGGGCGCCAACTCCGCCTGCCGGTGATTTTGGCGCCGATCGGCTCGTTGCAGGATCTGCACCCCGATGGCGGCACGGGCCAAGCCAAGGCGGCCGCAGAATTCGGTATCATGTCGATGCTGTCGTCGGTGTGTAAGCCGGGGCTGGAAAAGGTCGCCGAAGCCACCCCCGGCGAAAACCGGATTTTCCAGCTCTACGTTCGCGGCGACGCGGCCTTCATTGACGACCACGCCAAACGCGCAACGGATAATGGTTATTCGGCCTTCTGCATGACCGTCGATCTGGACCATTACGGGCGGCGTGAACGCGACATCGCCAAGGGACATCTGTCAACATCGCGCAAGACCATGGCCAAGAACGAAGTCCATCAGGAACGGCTGAACTGGGACGACATCAAACGTTTCAAGGACACGCATGCGATTCCGCTGATCCTCAAGGGCATTGCCACCGCCGAAGACGCAGGCCGCGCCGTCGGGTTAGGTGTCGACGGGGTGTACGTGTCCAACCACGGCGGTCGTCAACTCGATCATGGGCGCGGTGGCATTGATGTTCTGCCCGAAGTCGTTGCCGCGGTTGCCGGCAAGGCTCAGGTCATCGTCGATGGCGGTTTCATGCGGGGGACCGATGTCGTCAAGGCCATGGCCTTGGGTGCCGACGTGGTCGCCATTGGCCGGCTTCAGGGGTTCGCCATGGCGGCAGCGGGTGCAGCCGGCGTCGTCCGGGCGCTTGAATTGCTGGAAATCGAAATCAAGATTTGCTTGGGGCTGTTGGGCGTTACCCGTTATGCGGAACTGGACGCGACCTACCTGCACGAAGTCGAAGCCGTCACCAGCCCCCACGTGCTGAGCGCGCTTCCGCTATTGGACGAGAGCTACTAGGCGGCCACAATCCTTCGACACGCTCGCTTACGCTCGCGGCTCAGGATGAGGAGCTGCAAAACCTAATACCTCACCCTGAGGAGGGCCGGAGGCCCGTCTCGAAGGGGGCTAGTCGCTGTCCTTCTTCGTCAGAAATTCGTAAACACGCGTGAAATCACTGTCCGGCAGCGCCTCGTCGCAGCGCCGCCATAGATCGGCGATGGTGCGGGCGACCCCTGCCGGTGTGCCGGCGGCTTCGGCGTTCTTCAAAAAAAGGTCGATGTCCTTTGACAGCAGCTTGGTTTTGAAGCCGGCG
>JABMOY010000156.1 GCA_013203955.1 Rhodospirillales bacterium
GTCGAGGGCATTGATCAGACCGGCGACCGTGATAATGGCGGTGCCATGCTGCTCGTCGTGAAACACCGGTACGTCCAGGAGCTCGCGCAGTCTCTGCTCGATAATAAAGCACTCGGGGGCCTTGATGTCTTCCAGGTTTATGCCGCCGAAACTGTTGCCCAGATAACGAACGCAATTGACGAATTCATCCACGTCTTCCGTATGGATCTCCAAATTGACACCGTCGATATCGGCGAATCGCTTGAACAGGACCGCCTTTCCTTCCATCACCGGCTTTGCCGCCAGGGCGCCGATATTGCCGAGACCGAGGACGGCGGTGCCGTTGGAAATTACCGCCACTATATTGCCTATGGCCGTGTATTTATAGACCAGGTCGGGATCACGGTTGATCTCAAGGCATGGCGCGGCGACACCCGGTGAATAGGCAAGCGTCAGATCGTGCTGGGTGGTCATTGGCTTGGTGGCGTGAAGCTCCACCTTGCCCGGTCGCCCTTGGGCGTGCATGCGAAGGGCTTCCTGATCGATGAGTTTGTTGGCTTGGTCGTTCATGGCGTTCGTTTCCCAGATTTCATCGCCTCTTTATAAATGATAGCCATTTTGGTAAGCGGGTGTCGAGACATCACCCTCTGGGATCGGTAGAGCCACAGAGGGAAGGGCTAGCGTTAGGGCTTCAAACCTCATAAATTCCGGTACCCCCCTCGTTTATGTCGCGGTGCCGGCGGCAACCTCTTTATGTTCCTCAGACGCATACGGTCCAACCTGGAATTCGCATTCGACCGTCACGGCGCTTGTTGTTCCGATGACGAACTCGCTGGCACGGTGTGAAGGCCCTGAATCGGGGTGATCGAGATTCCAATGGATACGGCGGACGATGAAATCCGTGCATCCTTCCTGGCTGGGATGCGAAATCGTCACCCGGTCGCCGGTCTGCGGCATGCCGGGCAATTCGAACGTCAGGCTGTGGTCTGGCTCATCCCCTTCGTCCGGGAAGAGCATGAACTGGATTTTCATGGCTCTTTCTCCTTTTCGAGGCGTCGTGCTCTAACGGTCTATTAAATGGTCTCCGGCACCATCTCGATGGCGCCGCACGGACATTCGGTCGCGCACAGGCCGCAACCCTTGCAAAAGTCGTAATTAAACTTGAAGCGTTTCCCGGCTCCCAATTTGATCACGGCGTTGTCGGGGCAGACGCCGTAGCAGTTATCGCATTCGAAGCAGTTTCCGCACGACAGGCACCTCCGCGCCTCAAACAAGGCATTAGTCTCGTCGAGACCGCCATGAATTTCCTCGAAGGTCGTCTGCCGCCGGATCAAGTCGAGCGTCAGCTGCACGGTCTTGTCGGCGTCCGTGTAATACCAGGGGTTGGTCTTTTCGAAGTTGGCGAGCGGGTGCTTGGGCGGGGGCGCGTACCGCTGCCCACGCAGAAAAGCATCTATGTTGCGCGCCGCCTTCTTACCATGGCCGACGGCGACGGTGACGGTGCGTTCGGCGGGCACCATGTCGCCCCCGGCAAACAGGCCGGCGTAACCGGTCATCATGGTTTCGTCGACGTCGATGACTCCGTCATCGGCAATCTTCACGCCTGGGATGGAACCCATGAAACTGGTGTCGACGTTTTGGCCCAACGCCAAAACCAGGGTATCCGCCTCCAGGGTCTCGAACTCGCCGGTTGGCTGCGGGCGACCGTCCGCGGCGATCTTCAGCTTTTCGACGGTGAAGGTCGTCTCGTCGATCTCCTTGATGGTTCTTAGCCAGTGGATAAGCACGCCCTCGTCTTCCGCCTCGGTGGCCTCGAAGTCATTCGCCGGCATCTCGTTGCGGGAACGCCGATAGACGATCATCGCCTCGTCGACGCCCAGCCGTTTGGCCGTGCGCGCCATGTCCATGGCCGTGTTGCCGCCCCCGTAGATGATTACCCGGCGGCCGAGTTTCGGCGGTTCGGCGCCGGTCTCCATTCCCTTGAGCACGCTGACGGCATCCAGAATCCGGCCCGCCGCATGCGCCGGAATGTCGATGCGCTTGGCCAGATGCGCACCGACGGCGACAAAAACGGCCTCGAACTTTTCCTTCTCGAAGGCCCCCTCGATGTCCTCGACCTTGGTGTCGAGCTCGAGCATCACGCCCATGTCGAGGATGCGCTGGATTTCGTAGTCGAGAACGTCACGCGGGAGGCGGTATTTCGGAATGCCGAAACGCATCATGCCGCCGGCCATCGGCCCAGCCTCGCGGATAGTCGCCGCGTGGCCCATGCGGGTCAGGTGATAGGCCGCCGAAAGGCCGCTCGGCCCGGCGCCGACGACAAGCACTTTCTTGCCGCTGGGCGCGGCTGGCGGGTCAGGCTTCCAGCCTTGTTCCCAAGCGGTGCGGCCGAGAAAACGCTCGATGGCGTGGATACCGACTGCTTCATCCAACTGGCCGCGGTTGCAGGCGCCCTCGCAAGGGTGGTAGCAGACCCGGCCCATGACGCCTGGCATCGGGTTGTCCTCCATGAGCTTCCGCCAGGCGCCCTCGTAGTCGCCTTCCTCGGCTAAATAAAGCCACGCCTGGATGTTTTCGCCGGCCGGGCAGGCGTGATTGCAGGGCGGCAGGAGATCGACGTACTCGGGTCGTTCATTACGCCACGACCCGGTAAGGTTGGCGAGACTGGTGCCGATGTCGAGTGTGATGGCGAAGGGTTTCTGCATGGTCTCCACCTCAGCCGAGAAGGCTTAGCTTTTCAATGTTATCGTCGGCAATCTTTTGAATCCAGGCAAGCGTTTCGATGTCGGGCTCGGGGCGAAACAGGTGGGCAAAACGCCGTTGCGGTTTGAGGTAATCCTCCACCGGCATTTTCCGGCGGATCGGGGTAACGTCGGTGACCTCACCGTTTTTCGCTTCGAACAATGGAAATAATCCCGACTCTACGGCCAGCCGGGCCAGCCGGATGGTGTCACAGGGCTCAGACCCCCAGCCCAACGGGCAGGGGACGTGCACATGGATATAGCGCGCGCCTTCGATGCCCATGGCCTTCGTCACCTTGGCCTCAAGGTCATGCAGGTCGGCGACGGAAGCGGTGGCAACATAGGGAATGCCGTGGGCCATGGCGATCCGCGGCATGTTTTTGCCCTGCCCGAAGACGTTGCCCGGTGTTTCCCCGACCGCCGGCGTCGTCGATGTCCGGGCTGCCGGCGGCGTCGAGCCCGAGCGCTGGACGCCTGTGTTCATATAGGCTTCGTTGTCGTAGCAGACGTAGAGAACATCTTCGTTGCGCTCGAACATGCCCGAAAGACAGCCGA
>JABMOY010000157.1 GCA_013203955.1 Rhodospirillales bacterium
GTCGAGCCGGGACGACGTGTCATCATGCAGCACCTTGAGCCGGGAATTTTCCGCCCGCAATCGTTCCAGTTCCTTGCTACTTTCTTCCGATTTTCCCCGTGCTCCCCCTTGGGAGGCCCCGTTTTGCGCGACGGCCTCAAGGCGTGCCACGGCGCCGTCAAGGCGCGCTTTGGCCTGTTCTATTTTGGTCGGTTTTTGCAAATTGCCCTTTTTCACCGAAAACCCGCCCCTCCCTGTTTTGCCTCCCCGCACGATCCGATGCAAGGCTTTCGGCAGGATAGGCCGGGCAACTTTATTACGTCAATCATTGCTGCAAAAAAAGTGTGCAACTTATTAAAAATGAATAAAAAAATACCCCTGGGGCAACGACGGGGCTTTAACGGTAGGGCAAATAATCCCCATTGACCTTTGGGACCTTTCCTAGGATGTTGGCGCCAATAAAAATAGATGCCAGTTAAGCCTGAATACCAAATTTTATGAAGACGGCGTTGCTGGAAAAGTGGATGGAAACGTTTCGGCATAACCCGATGCTTTATTTGAGGGAGGCTATAAAATGGCAATACGTGTAGGAATTAACGGCTTTGGTCGCATCGGTCGGCTGGTTTTGCGGGGGATTATGGAATCCGGCCGCAAGGACATTGAAGTCGTCGGAATTAACGACCTTGGCTCCATAGAAATCAACGCCCATCTGCTGAAATACGATTCAGTTCACGGCACCATCAGCAACGAAATGATCATCGATAACGGCACCCTCGATTGTGGGATGGGGCCGATGAAAGTTGTCGCGGAGCGCGATCCCGCCAACCTTCCCTGGGGCGAATTGGACGTAGATGTTGCGTTCGAATGCACCGGGTTTTTCACCGACAGAGAATCGGCGTCAAAGCACCTCGATGCGGGCGCTAAGAAAGTTCTGATCTCGGCCCCAGGTAAAGAAGTCGATATGACCGTCGTCTACGGGGTCAATCACGACAAGCTGGAAGCCCACCACACCGTGGTCTCGAACGCTTCATGCACGACCAATTGCCTGGCTCCCGTCGCCGATGTCCTGAATAAGGCCGTCGGTATCGAGAAGGGCTTCATGACCACCATCCATGCGTACACCGGCGATCAACGCCCGCTCGATACCATTCACTCGGACCCCAGGCGGGCCCGGGCCTGCGGCGTTTCGCTTATTCCGACGTCAACGGGTGCGGCGGCCGCCGTCGGTCTGGTTTTGCCGGAACTAGCCGGAAAACTGAGCGGCACCTCCATCCGGGTGCCGACCCCCAACGTATCGTTGATCGATTTGACCTTTACCGCGAACAAAGAAACCACGGTGGATGAAATCAACGCCGCCATGAAGGCAGCCTCCGAAGGGCAGCTCAAGGGAATCCTGGGTTATGTGACTGATGATCTTGTATCCATCGACTTCAACCATAACCCGGCCAGTTCGACTTTCGATGCGACCCAGACCCAGGTCATCGACGGAAACTTCGTGCGGGTGCTGAGCTGGTATGACAACGAATGGGGTTTCTCCAACCGCATGCCGGATACGGCGGTTGCCATGCACAATCTCGGCTAAGCAATCCAGATATCGCGAAACGACAAACCCCGCGCCCCGATGAAATGGGGGCGCGGAGTTTTTGTCGCCCTAATTCAGCCTTCAAAGTCGGAGATTTGGAGGGCAATTTCGACGCGGCGGTTTTTAGCCTGATTTTCCGGGTTGGTGTTTTTCACCAGCGGGCGGCTATCGGCGAAACCTCTAACGGTTATCCGGGACGGTTTTACGCCGGCCTTCTCCATCAGGAAGTGAACCACGGTGACGGCGCGGGCCGTCGACAAATCCCAGTTGGAACGGAACCGGGCCGTCGAAATGGGTGAGTTGTCCGTATGTCCCGACACCAGTATCTGCCCCTGGGTGGCTCTCAGGATACTGGCAATTCTTAGCAAGGTCGGGCCGAAATCACCGGCCAGGTCGGCGCCGCCCGGAATAAACGAGGTGGCGCCGGGGAAACGAATGACGATCCGGTCGCCCTCATCAATGAGAAGAACACGCGACGACGCCAATTCGCGCTCCATGGAACGCCTGAATTGCCAGAGGAAGCTTCTTTTGGCTTTCTGCTGGTTGTCAAACTGAACAATCCCGGCGGTCGGCGA
>JABMOY010000158.1 GCA_013203955.1 Rhodospirillales bacterium
AATTACCCACTGGCTGACCCGCATCAAGGTCGTGCCGGAAGCCGCCGACGCGCCGGATGTCCCCGAAATCGAGCGAGTTCGGGGCAAGGACCTGGAAGGCAGGCTTTCCATGGCGGCGCTGGCCCGGGCCTGGCAGATGCTGTTGAAGGGCTTGGCCGAGACGCGCTTGGCGCCGTCGCCGATCCAGGCGGCGGAAATGGTCTTGGTGCGGTTGGCCCACGCCGCCGATCTGCCGACGCCGGAAGAAGCCATTAGGATGTTGGATAAGACAGGGGAAAAGACCGGTGGCGAAAAACCAGCCGCCGCCGTCCCTGTTTCCGCCCCCGTCACTTCGGCCTCGGAAACGAAAAGCGCCGCCGCCGAGCCACCGGAATCAAAATCCCAAATGACCGGCACCGGGGACGCCGCCGTTCCCAGGCCGGCGGCTGAACCGATTGCCCCCATCGCCGAAGAACGCCCCGCCAGCGAGGCGGCTGCCAAGCCCGATCCGGCGACGCTGGCCGATATTGCGGCGCTGGCGGCGGAAGCGGGGGAAGGGCGGTTGCACGGATTTTTGACCGGTGACATCCACCTGATCGGGGTTGAGCCGGGTCGCATCGAATTCGCCATTCGACCCGGCGCCCCCGGTGATCCCGGCGACATGGTTCAGGGTTTGCGCGAATTCCTCAACGGCGCCACGGCCCGGACCTGGACGGTTGCCGTTTCCAACGAGGCCGGCGAGCCGACCCTGGATGAGAAAACCAATACCGGAAGCGAGGATATGACGGCGGCCATCACCGCTAATCCGCTGGTCAGGGCAGTCAAGGAAACCTTCCCCGGCGCTACTATCGAAGATGTCCGCCCGGTCGCTTCTCCAGAACCTTTTCCCGATCCTTCTTCCGACCTTGGCGACGAGTAAGGCGCTTAAGCGCGGCCCTAAAAGCGCCCCAAAAGCGAACGGCGACCCAAAGGCCGCCGCTGCTACTCACTGTCTCACTCACTCTCTTCGTCTAGATTTATTTGATTTTTATCGCCTTTCCGCCGTTGCCGTGGGGGTTGCGGCTGATGTTGGCAGAACGTCCGGTGGCCAAGTGTGCGGTGGTCAGGGAATTGCGACCGCCTCCAGCCATCCGACCGGAAGACCCATCGACGAGCGATTTTGACCGCAGTCCCGATTTTCTGAGGCCGACAATCACGCGGTTTCCATTCGCCGTGGTCACCACGACTTTCGACATTCTGGGTTTCCGTAAATAACCGGATGACGCGGGGGCGGTATTCGTATTCGTGGTGGTGTCGCCGGAAACCTGTCCCGGCCTGACGACATCTGTTTTTCCTTGGCCGCTGATGATTTGGCCGAGGTTGCGTTCCTGAACAAGCCCGCTGTCCTTCATCTGCCTGAAGACGTTACCCCAACCGGTGCCGTCCTGCTTGGTCAGGGCGATATCGTCGAGGCTGAAGGCGGCGCCAGCGTCTGTGGCCTGCTGGGCGTTGAACAGGGATTGGGCGATTTTTTGGTTGCCCGGCGAAAGCTGGTCGAAGGCCCCGGTTTCCGTTCCGGCGACGACTGTTTGCGCCATGACGGTGCTGGAAAACATCACTGCGGCGGCGATGCCGAAGATGACGGTTCGATCCATGGGTGTCAGATACATCGGACTAGTACCTCCCTTTTAATTGGGCTGATTGGGGCGTATCGGTCGTCGATTGGAGCCGGGCTTCCATTTCCATATCCAGGGTCTCGGCGGTTTGGATGATAATTTCCGTGGATGTGGCAGCGTCCTTGAAGAAGATTTGCCCCTTGTGGGTGACGACCCGCATCCGCGTCATCCGTTTTGTCAGCCCTTCGAGATCGATTTCGACCGTGCGGTCCTGGGCCAGGGCCAGAATTTTCCACCCATCCGGGATCTCTTTTTGGTTGGTGACGTTCATGTCTAACCGTTTCAGGGTCTTGAAGGTGGCGACCCGCATGTCATCGATGCCGGCGGCGAAGGTTTTGTACGAAATACCGCTCAGCGTGTGATTGACGCCCTCGCCGGCGGCCATGCTGCCGGCGGTCAAGGCGATGGCGGTGCAGCCCTGCAGATACATAAGGGAAAGTGATAAACAGACGATTCTAAGGTTATACATGGAACGCTCCTTTCCATATATAATCTATAAATAGCTGATTACAGTCAAAATAATTAAGTACAAGTATAATTCAATAAAATGAAGTAATAAATGAGTAAGTATTTAAATAAAATTTTATGATTATTTTAGGCAGCTCACCACATCCGCTGTCGCCAGGATTTTCGGCGGAAAATTGGCTAGGGCACCTTCTGTTCAAATGGAATCGTCACCCCCGCGAAAGCGGGGGTCCAGGGCATTGAAAAAAATATGGATTCCCGCTTTCGCGGGAATGACGGCGCGGATACAACTGATTGAAAAATGCGCTAGAGCGTGAAGGTGTCGCCGGACGCCTGGCCCCAGGCGTCCATGAATTCGTTCAAATACGGTCGCTCAGGCCCTTCGGTCTTGATCAAGGACACAATATCGGCGATGGCGGCGTTGTAGCCGTCAAGGCCGAGCGTGCCCTTGTGCAGCATCAAACGCAGGTAAACCAGATAGGTATTCAAGACATCGGTTTCGCAATAGTGGCGGACGTCTTCGATGCGGCCATCGTCGACCATACCGGCGACGTCAGCGCCCGAAACCCCGAATTTCCCCGGAAACCCCATGACGGCGCATACTTCATCAAGGCTGACCCTGGCCGAGGCGCCGAAATCGGACAGCACTTCCAATAGGTCGCAATGCCAATCGGCGGAATAGCGGCTTTGGTAGCTGTTCCATTTGTCGCCGGCGTCGTAAAGCCAAGGGGCGGCGATGCCGTGCTTCATCGCCCGGTATTTGAGGACCGGCAGGTCGAATCCGCGGCCGTTGAAGCTGACCAGCCGGGGCTTGAGGCGCTCGAAATAGCCGAAGAACCCTTCCAACAGCTGCTTTTCGTCGAACCCGGCCTCGCCGCCGGAGCGCAATTCGCGAAGAAAATACGCCTCATGGGCGCCATCGCGCCCGATTTCCGCCTCCAGGAAGCTTATGGCGACGACGCGGTGGAAGGGCTGGCGTGGAAACGAATTTTTGCCACCGGTTTTGTCCAGGTGGTAACGCTCGAGCTCTTGGCGCCGCGCCGCAGGGTCCGGGTCGTCGAATCCGGTCAGGTTGGGCACCGCGTCGGTGTCGGGCACGGTTTCGATATCGAAAACGAAGAGGTTTTGATGCTGCATGGTCCCCAGTGTTATACACTGAAATTCCCTCGCGCATAAAAGTTGGAGACCAATGGTAAACCTTGGAAAAATGATGAAGCAGGCTAAGGAGCTTCAAGAAAAAATGGCGGCCTTGCAGGAAACCCTGGCCGATATGGAAATTTCGGGCTCCGCCGGCGGCGGCCTGGTCGAAATCACCCTCAACGGCAAGGGCGAGGTCCGCAAGGTCAGGATCGAGCCCTCGGTGGTCAAAGCGGAAGACACGGAAATACTGGAAGATCTGGTATTTGCCGCCTTCGCCGACGCCAAGGGCAAGGCCGAACAGGCGTCGCGTGAGAAAATGTCCGAACTGACCGGCGGCCTGCCGCTGCCACCGGGCATGCAGCTGCCGTTCTAGATGGGTTTAATTAGTCACAAAATATGATTTCCGCTGAAATTGAATATCTGATCGGATTACTGGCGAAGCTGCCGGGGCTGGGCCCCAGGTCGGCCAGGCGTGCGGTGCTGCACTTGATCAAGCGCCGGGCCGAATTGGCCGAGCCGCTGGCCAAGGCGATGGGAGACGCCATTCGCAACATCAAGACGTGCACTCAATGCGGCAATCTGGACGCCCAAGACCCCTGCGCGCTGTGCGCCGATGAAAAGCGGGACAAGACGCTGATCTGCGTCGTCGAGGACGTCGCCGACCTGTGGGCGCTGGAGCGCGCGGCGTCTTACAACGGGACTTATCATATCCTCGGCGGCACCTTGTCGGCGCTCGACGGAATCGGCCCGGAAGATTTAAACATCCCCGACCTGATCGGGCGGGTCACCGATGGCAACGTTAAGGAAGTTATTCTGGCGACGTCAGCCACCGTCGACGGCCAGACGACGGCGCATTACCTGTCAGACCGGCTCGCCGGGACCGACGCCAAGGTCACCGAACTTGCCCACGGGGTGCCTGTCGGCGGCGAACTCGATTACCTGGATGACGGCACGTTGTCGGCGGCGCTCAAAGACCGCCGGCCGGTTTGAGGGGCGCGCTTTGAACATTGCCAAAGAATTACAAAAAGGCTTGCAGCTTCATCAGGCCGGGAAGTTGCCCGAGGCCGGCGAGATCTACAAAAAAATCCTCGAGGCCGACCCCGAGAACGTCGATGCGCTGAACCTGATGGGGGTGCTTCTACAAGCGGGCGGGCAGTTGGACACGGCGATCGTTTTGTTGGAACAGGCGACCAAGCTGGCCCCCGATTACGCGGCGCCCTTGGTCAACCTGGGCAATGCTCTGCAATTGGCGGGGAAGGCGGGCGAAGCGGTCGAGGCATTCGAGAAAGCCATGGCGCTTGAACCCGCCCAGCCGGAAGCCGCCAACAATTTGGCCAGCGCCTTGAACGACCTGGGCCGCCATGAAGATGCCGTGCGGGCTTGTCAGGCCGCGTTGAAGCTGAAACCGGGTTTCGCCGAGGCCTACAACAATATGGGCAACGCGCAGGCCGCCTTGGGCAGGCCTGAAGAAGCCGAGGAAAGCTATAAAAAGGCCCTTGAAATCAACCCCACCCAAGCCACTGCGCTTTTTAACTTAGGCAACGCCCTTGTCGATCAGGACCGCACCGAAGACGCCCTGGAACAGTACCGCAAGGCGGTCGCGCTCGATAACGCCAACGCCGAAAAGCATTACAATTATGCCAACACGGCGCTTGAGCTGGACCTTTACGAGCAGGCGGCGGAAAGCTTCCAGAACGCCATCGACATCGACGAAGATTACCTGGACGCGCACTGTAACCTGGGCTCGGCCCTGCAATCCTTAGGGAGGCTGGATGAAGCCATTGCCAGTTACCGCCACGCCTTAAAAATGGCGGGGGCCAAACACGCCAATGAAAACCGGGGGCCGGGCAACGCCGATTTGCACTGGAACCTGGCGCTGGCGTTATTGCAGAACGGCGAATTCGAAGAAGGCTGGGCCGAATACGAATGGCGCTGGCAGAATCCCGCCTTCACGACGCCGCAAAAAATTGTGCCGGAACCGCTTTGGGACGGCGGCGACCTTTCCGGCAAAACCATCCTGCTGCACGCCGAACAAGGCCTGGGCGACACCTTGCAGTTCATCCGCTACGCGCCCTTGGTGGCCGGGAAGGGAGCGCGGGTCGTGGTCGAATGCCGGGCCCCCCTGGTGCGGCTTTTGGCCGGCACGCCGGGCGTTGATCAGGTCGTCGGCCAGACCCCTGAACAGGATAGAGTGCAAGTCGCCGGGGATGTCTTCGGGCAGGTGGCGGCATTGCCGTCCTTTGATTGCCACGCCCCGTTGATGAGCCTGCCGCACCTTTTCGGAACGACGCTCGACAGCATTCCCGCCGCCGTGCCCTATCTCGCGCCGCCGCCGAACGCCGTCGTCGATAGCCGCCTATTCGAAGGTGACGGATTGAAGGTCGGATTTGCCTGGGCCGGCAGCCCGACCCGCACCAAGGACCACACCCGTTCGCTCGAGCCCATACGGTTCGAGCCGCTTTTCGGTGTGCCGGGTGCGCGCTTTTACAGTCTCCAGGTCGGCGGCGGCATGGGCGGGTTTGATAAGCTTCAGCCCGCCGAAAATGTATTCGATCTGGGCGCCGATTTCGCCGATTTCGCCGACACGGCGGCGGCGGTCAAGGCGCTGGATTTGGTGATTTGTGTCGACACCGCGGTGGCCCACCTAGCCGGTGGTTTGGGTATTCCGGCGTGGGTGTTGTTGCCGGCGGCGGGCGGCTATCTGTGGCTACACGACCGCGATGACAGCCCCTGGTATCCGGGGCTCAGGCTGTTCCGCCAGCCGGCGCCCGGTGATTGGGACAGCGTACTTGCGGCGGTCGGGGTTGAATTACGGAAACTGGCCTAGACTTCTTTTAAGTGCGGGCGAGGCTGGCTCAGTTCTTCGGGGGAGACCTCTTCATCCAACTGGACGTCGCTTATTTTTTGCCCGCGGCTGGTGATTTTGCCGCTGGAAACCGCGATTCCTTCGATATCCTCGCCGGCTTGCCGGAAATGGATTTGCAGCTTGCCGACGCGATCATCCAACAGGCGGACATCATTCAACATCAATTCGACCTGTTTTTGGATCAGCCCGGCTTGTTCCTTCATCTGGCCATCCTTGAGGATGGCGCTGACGGTGTTAACCAAAGCCATCAGCGTCGACGGCGAGGCAAAACCGACCCGGCGGCGTTGGGCGTCTTCGACCATGTTGGAAAAATTGGTATTAAGTTCGGCGAATATGGCTTCCGACGGCAGGAACATGATCGCCCAATCGGTCTCGCCCGTAATGATGTATTTCTCGGCGATGGCCTTGATGTGAAGGCCCACGTCTTTTGAGAAATCCCGGTTGGCGTTGGTTTTATCTATATCGGTTTCCGCCTTTTGGATGGCGCGGTAGGCTTCCAGGGGAAATTTCGAATCAATCGGAATTGTTCCCGGCGGCCCCGGCAGCCTAATCAGGCAATCGACGCGGGTGCCGTTGGAAAGGGTGGCCTGGAATTCAAAGGCCGACGGCGGCAAGGCGTCCTTGATCAGACTTTCCATTTGAAATTCGCCGAAGGCGCCACGCGCCTGCTTGTTCGACAGAATCCCCTCCAGGCTGACCATCTGCTCGGAAAGCTGTGTTATTTTCTGCTGCGCCGAATCCATCACCGCCAGCCGTTCGTGCAGGCCCTTCAGCGTTTCACCGGTTTTTTCCGTTTGTTGACTCAAGCCGTCGCCGAGCCGCTTGGTCAGTGATTCCAAACGTTCATTAACACTCGATTCGGACTGCTTCAATTGCCCCGAAAGCTCGGCCTGGGCTTCGATGATCCGCTCCATCCGGTCGGGGGGGCCGGACCCAGCGCGTCTGGCGGCAAAATAAGCGATGGCGGCCACCGCCAACAGCGCCACAATCACCAGAATAAGCATGGGTGCATCCATAGGGCGGGAGTCTATCTCGTGGCGCGGTGGGCGGCAAACCCGTGTTGACAGCTTGACGCACAGAGCCTGAGGCCATATCTGCATGGGCGTAATGACACTTCTTGCGATCATTGTGGCGCCCGACCCGCGCTTGAAGATTTCGGCCAAGCCCGTGGCCAAGGTCGATGACGATGTCCGCAAGCTGATGGACGACATGCTGGAAAGCATGCATTCGGCCAACGGCATCGGCTTGGCGGCGCCCCAAGTCGGTGACGAACGCCGCGTCATCGTCGTCGATGTTTCGGCCAAGGATGCTGACCCCGCCCCCATCCGCATGGCCAATCCGGAGTTGGAGTGGGTGTCCGATGAATATCTTATTCACGAGGAAGGATGCCTGTCGCTGCCCGAGCATTTCTCCGACGTGGAAAGGCCCGGCGCCATCAGGGTGCGTTATTTGGATTATGATGGCGAAATTCAAGAACTCGAAACCGACGGCGTGCTGGCGACCTGTATCCAGCACGAAATGGACCATCTGGACGGGGTCTTGTTTGTCGATCATATTTCGTCATTGAAGCGCAACATGATCCTTCGCAAGCTGACGAAGTCGAAGAAGTTGGCGGCGGCGGACGACGATTAGGAACCCGAGCATGACTTCGCTGCGGCTCGTTTTTATGGGCAGCCCCGATTTTTCGGTGCCTATCCTCGACGCCCTGATGGCGGCGGGCCATGAAATCGTTTGCGTCTATTCGCAACCACCCCGGCCGGCTGGGCGCGGCCACAAGGAAGTTCCATCCCCCGTTCACGCATCTGCCGAGGCTAAGGGGCTCGACGTGCGCACGCCGATTTCCCTGAAGGGCGGAGAAGAACAAGCGGCCTTCGCCGCCTTGAAGGCGGATGCCGCCGTGGTTGCCGCATACGGGCTGCTGCTGCCGAAGGCGGTGGTCGAAGCGCCGAAGATGGGGTGCCTGAACGTTCATGCGTCGCTGTTGCCGCGGTGGCGGGGTGCGGCACCGATTCAGCGGGCGATCTTAGGCGGCGACATCGAGACCGGCGTTAGCATTATGGTTATCGACGAAGGCCTGGATACCGGTGATGTTTTGTTGACCGGAAAAATCCTGATCACAACCGCCACCACGGCGGGGTCGCTGCATGACGAGCTGTCCGGGCTGGGGGCGCGGTTGATGGTCGAAGCGCTGGCCGGTTTGGCGGCGGGAAATCTGACGCCAAAGCCGCAGGCCGCCGACGGCGTTACCTATGCCCAAAAGCTAACCCGGGATGAAGGACGGCTAGACTGGCGGCTTGCGGCGGTTGACCTGGAACGCCGGGTCCGCGCGCTTAACCCTTGGCCCGGCGTTTGGTTCGAGCACGCCGGCGATCGAATAAAGGTGTTGGCGGCGGTGGCGGAAGAAGGAAAAGCCGGCCAGCCCCCCGGCGTTCTACCCGGCGTTCTAATAGATGGCGCGTTGGGTGTTGCCTGCGGGGAAGGGGTGCTGAGGCTGACCCGTGTGCAGCGGGCGGGCAAGGAAGCGCAGGACGGAGAAACGTTTGTTTTGGGGTATCCCTTGGGTTCGGGAACGCAGCTCGATTAGGTCTTCGCCCTATAATTAACCCAGCGCCGACAACATCGGCGCCGAATCTTCGATATGGGCGATCTTGTCCATGCCCTGTTTCATTTCCGACATCATGAATTCGGCGCGCTTGCCGGGGCCGCCGGATGACGGCGTCGGGAAAAGTTTGGACCAGGCACCCATCTTGACGCTGAGCGAACACAGCACGCCGCCGATGGTGGTGTGATAGCTGGAGATCAATTGTTCGACCTTGCGGAAACGTTCGGCGGAAATTTCGTCCCACATGTGCTTGGTGCCACGTTCGAAGTTTTCGAACCGCCCGGTGATGGCAGCCATCAATTCGTTGATGGTGGCTTCCATCTCGGACATGGTGTTGCGCAAGTTCTGGTCGGTCTTGAACTGGTAATTGTCGCTCAGGGTATCCATGGCTTCCAGGAATTCGGTGATGACGGGCTCTATGGCGTCCAGGCACCTGCGGTAATAGGCCAACGACAGGAAGATATCGCCGTAATCTTCCATGAACCGGGGGATTTCCTCGGGCTTGATATTCAACTTCGCCGACATGATGCGGATTTTTTCAAGCGCCGTCTTGACGTCGGGATCTCGGAACAGCTTGATCACGTCGTCGAAGCTTTCGATCTTAACGTCGCCGTCGTCGCCGTAGATCTGCATGATCAAGGGGCGGGTGAAATCCGTCATGTAGGATGTCAATTCCTTGTTCATGGAATCCGAAAGCTTGAGCGCATCATGGTTGTTGATCTCGATGCCAAGTTCGCGAAGCGAAATGCGTAGGCTGTAAACGTCGTAGCTGGGCAGGTTGCCGACCTTGCGCATAATCTGCATGTCAGGCGGCGGGTCGGATGTCAGCCAGCCGAATTCCTTCGGCAGATCCTCGATGTCGATCTGGCCGCTACCGGTATCCTTGTCGTCGAAAAGTTCGATGACGCTGTTCAGGCGCACGTTCTTGATCAGCTTGGCGCGGCTGATGGCGGGCGTTTCCAGCGGCAGGATCGACAGCGGCAGGATATGCAGCGAGTCCCTGTCGTCGTCTGAAATTTTTTCGGCGGCACTCATTTGGTTCATCAAGCCTTATGATCGGGCGAAAAAGCCCAAACCTCGCGTTTAAAAAATTCAACAATTTTGCCCTCCCCGGTGGGGCAGGGGCCTTGTAAAGCCTGAACATAATGGCAGGTTAATGTGTCACCGATGTCGTATGAAAATGTCAGTATAATTCAGCATATATCAGGGTTTTACAGGGCGTATGGGGCGGATTTCCGGGGTTTTTGACGAAAAGCCTCGATTGTCGCCCCCCTGGGGGGCTAAAAAAGGCAATGGCGCGTTACAAACTCTTGATCGAATACGATGGCCGCGGTTTTGTCGGATGGCAACGCCAGGAAAATGGATTCGGCGTTCAGCAGGCAATCGAGGAAGCCATCGAAAAATTTTGTGGCGAAAAAACCATCGTTTTCGGGGCCGGGCGCACCGATTCGGGCGTTCATGCGTTGGGCCAAGTCGCTCATATTAACCTGTCCAAAGAGACCAAGGCCGACACCGTTCGCGATGCGCTCAATTTTCACCTTAAGGCGGTGCCGGTGGTGGTGCTTGAAGCGACCGAGGTCAAGGACGGATTCGACGCCCGTCTGTCGGCGCGCGACCGGGCCTATGAGTACCGGATCACCAACCGCCGCGCGCCCTTGACCGTGGGCCAAGGCTTAAGCTGGTGGGTGCCGGTGCCCCTGGACGCCGAGGCCATGGACGCCGCCGCCAAGGTTTTGATCGGAAAGCATGATTTTACCACCTTCCGGGCTGCCTATTGCCAGGCGCTGTCGCCGGTCAAGACGCTCGACATGCTTCGCGTCAGCCGCGACGGGGAAACCATCAAGGTCGAAACCAGGGCGCGGTCGTACATGCACCATCAGGTAAGAAATATTGTCGGCACCTTGAAACTGGTCGGCGAGGGCAAATGGACCGCCGCCGATGTCAAGGCGGCGCTCGATAAGAAGGACCGCGCCGCCGCCGGCCCGACGGCCCCCGCCGCCGGCCTTTATTTCGTCGAGGTTCTTTACTGATTTAAGGCGCTGGCCCTATAGTCGTATTAGCCATGGCAAAGACCCCCCTCAGCCTCAATCCCGACGCCGACTCTGGGCCCGATTCCGAAAACGAAACCGATTCCCCGAGCCTTGGCGATCAGGGCCCAGGGCCTTATTCGGGGCCTAAACCGGGGCCCGAAATCAAGCCGGTCATTGGCTGGTGCGCTGTCGGTTTCGGGGTGCTGGGGATTTTTACCAAGGGGTACATCTTCGTGCCGCTGTCATTCATCTGTTCGCTGGCGGCGCTTTTT
This sequence comes from Rhodospirillales bacterium, assembly GCA_013203955.1. Lineage (GTDB taxonomy): Bacteria > Pseudomonadota > Alphaproteobacteria > Rhodospirillales > Casp-alpha2 > Casp-alpha2. The sequence continues at coordinate 11,010 of JABMOY010000158.1, forward strand.
ATGGGCCAGGCGGCATGGGCCTTCGTCGGGATTTTGCTGTCGGTGGTCGGCTTTTTGACATCGCCGGTTCTGCTGGCGCTTATCGGTATGGGCTGGCTTGCCGCATTCTTCGGTCTTCTGTAGTCACAGCACCCCATCGGCCATGGCGTTGAGGAAGACGCTAATCAGGAAATCCAGTCCGACCAAGCCTGCCGCCGCCCCCACCGACACGTTCAATGCGGTGCGGGCGATAAAGCCGTTGTAGATCAGGATCAGGGACAGCGCGACAAGGCCCATGGCATTGGCGTTGTCCAAAGAAACCAGGCCCGCCGTGCCCAGGATGCCGATCGGCAGGTAGATCGCGTTTTGCAGGACTCCGGCCCAATTGTAGGCGACGATGAAACGGATATAAAATTCTTCGCGTTCGAACGCCTTGGCGAGGTAGACCATGGCCAGCGGAAACGTCACCCAGGCAATGACATAGACAATCGTCTCAATCGCCAGGAAACGGAAAAGCCAGACGTCCTCGGTGAATTTCGAATACCGGATCATCAACAGGAACAGATAAACCGGCGCAATCAACACGGCGGCGAAAAAGGAACGCCAGAACCCGGCGATGGATTGGTCAAAATAATCAAGGCCCGAAGGATCAAAGCGGGCAAGCCGGTAAGCCCCGTAGAGGGCCGAAACAATTTCCCGGAGTGTCGGGATCATGCGGCCCCGTCGGCGAAGAAACCTTCCAAAACGGCTTCGTAAATTTCGGAAAGTTTTTGGATGTCCGATATCAGGGCGTTTTCATCGGCCTTGTGGGCGGTTTGATTGATCATCCCGAATTCACAGACCGGGCAGTAGTCCTTGATGAACCGCGCATCCGACGTGCCGCCCGTGGTGCTCAGGTCGGGGGTTTGCCCCGTCACCTTCTTCACCGCATCCCCGATAAGGTCGCTGAACGGTCCGGGCGGGCACAAAAACGGCTCGCCCGATATGCGTGCGGTCATGTCGTAATTGCCGCCGATGGCATCGAAGCGTTGGCGCAACAGGGCTTCAAGATCAGCCCCCGTATGCAGGTCGTTGAAGCGGATATTCAGGCGCGCCTCGGCCTTGGCGGGAATGACATTGGTGACCGGGTTGCCGACGTCAAAGGTGGTGACGACGGGCCGGGACGCCGGGAAATGGTCGGTGCCTTCGTCGAGCGGGACATCGATGATCGACGACAACATCTTCATCAACGTCTCGACGGGATTGTCGGCCAGTTGCGGATAGGCGACGTGGCCGGACGTGCCGTGCACGGTGATGGCGGCGTTGATCGAACCACGACGGCCGATCTTGATCATATCGCCCAGGGCCTTAGGATTGGTCGGCTCGCCGACTAGGCAAGCGTCCAAGACCTCGCCCTGTTGTTTAAGCCAGTCCAGAACCTTGACCGTGCCGTTTTGGGCGTCGCCTTCTTCATCGCCGGTGATCAGCAGGCTGATGGAGCCGCCAAAGCCGTTGGGGTGAGCTTCTATAAACCGGGAAACGCCTGCAACGAACGCGGCAATACCCGTTTTCATGTCCGCGGCGCCTCGCCCATAAAGCCGGTCGCCTTTGATAACGGCGGCGAAGGGATCGACGGTCCATTCATCGGTGTTGCCAACGGGCACGACATCGGTGTGGCCGGCAAAACAGAAATTAGGGGCGCTGTCACCGATGCGGGCGTAAAGGTTCTGCACCTCTGCGTCGCCTTCTCCGAAGGCAAGCCGGTGGCAGGTAAAGCCAAGCGTCCCCAAGGCGTCCTCAAGGACGGCAATGGCGCCTTCATCGGCCGGCGTTACACTGGGGCGGCGGATAAGCGCTTGGGAAAGTTCAAGAGGATCCACAGGACCACTCCTTTTTAAAAGCTCACTCGCGGAGCAGGTCGTTGATGGATGTCTTAGACCGGGTCTTTTCGTCGACCCGCTTGACGATGACGGCGCAATAAAGAGCAGGTGAGCCCGCCGCTGCATTCTTGCCGGGAAGTGTTCCGGACACGACCACCGAATAGGCCGGCACGCGGCCGTACATGACCTCGCCGGTGGCGCGGTCAACGATTTTGGTCGAGGCGCCGATATAAACGCCCATGGACAGCACAGAGCCTTCTTCGACGACGACGCCTTCGGCGACTTCGGCCCGCGCCCCGATGAAGCAGTTGTCTTCGATGATGACCGGCCCCGCCTGCAGCGGTTCGAGCACGCCGCCGATGCCGGCACCACCTGAAATATGACAGTTCTTGCCGATCTGGGCGCAACTGCCGACGGTCGCCCAGGTATCGATCATGGTCCCCTGATCGACATAGGCGCCCAGGTTGACGAAGCTCGGCATCAAGATCACGCCGGGCGCGATGTAGGCGGAATGGCGGACGATACAATGGGGCACGGCGCGGAACCCGGCGTCGCGGAATTTGGCGTCATCCCAGCCGTCGAACTTGGACGGCACCTTATCAAACCACGTCGAGCCGCCCGGTCCGCCGCTAATGGGGGTCATGTCGTTCAATCGAAAAGACAGCAGCACCGCCTTCTTGAGCCATTGGTTGACCTGCCAGTCTTTGCCGGATTTTTCGGCGACGCGGGCGCCCCCTGAATCCAGAAGATCAAGGGCGGCGTTGACGGCGTCGCGCACCTCGCCGGTTGTGTCGAGCCCGATGGAATCGCGCTCTTCCCAGGCGGCGTCAATGGTCGATTGCAGGTCAGCGGCAGTCATGGGGTAACTTCCTTCGCGGTTGCTGGCGGCAGAAAATGAGCCACCCCGGGCGGGGTGTCAATACGGCCAGGGCTATGGGCGGATCATTACGCCGTCAATTGGGCAAGCCAGGGGACAAGGTCATCGACAATGTGATGAACGTGATCGACCGGCGCGTCGGGGTCTTTGGTTACATCTGGGCCCTCGTTTTGGCGTACCCACACCGTGGTCATGCCGAGCGCCGCCGCCGGGCCCAGGTTGCGGGCTAAATCCTCGACCATTACCGTTTTATCGGGTTTAAGCCCATGCATCTCGACCAGGGCGTCATAGGCTTCCGGTTTCGGCTTGGGGATGTAACCGGCGATGATGATGTCGAAAACGGCGTCGAAATGATGACGGACGGCAAGCTTGTCCAAAATTCGTCCGGCATGGTCGGCGGGGCCGTTGGTGAAGATGATTTTGCGCCCCGCCAGCCGGGACAAGGCCTCGTCCAGGGCCTTGTCGGTTGAAACGGTGCTGAGATCGATATCGTGAACGTAATCGAGGAATTTCCCCGGTTTCAAGCCGTGATGGGCCATCAAACCGGCCATCGTGGTCCCGTGTTCCAGGTAATAATCCTTGCGGAGCTTGCCTGCGGCTTCAAGGCCTAGGCTCAAGAATTCGGCGATAAAAAGCGTCATTTTTTCGTCGACTTGGGCGAAAATATCCGAAGTTGCCGGATAGAGGGTGTTGTCGAGATCGAAAACCCAGCACTCGGCTTGCAAAAGATTTGTATTTAAAGCGTTTATTTGATCCATTTCCACTACAAGACTATTGTCCCGGACCCCGTATCGCCTCTATTTTAAGAGAATCGCTGAACATTAATGTATGCAATCGTTCCGGGGTAGCAGGACGAATGCCAATCCCCTATAACTCTAACCCCTATCGACCTTGGGTTTAACCAGCCCTAGATAAAAAAACCAGGAATACCTTTAATAGATGACCAAAGACCGGTCCGCCACCACTCGGAAGAAATTGGATGACGAAACGAATTCTGGACAATCCGGAAAAACGTCAACCAATGCAACGGAAGCCCAACAAAAATTGCTGGCGGGTTATCCCGGTGCCGCCCTTTTGGTCGGCGCCGGCGGCGAGGTTATCTGTTCAAACGTCAAGGCCGCCGGCCTGGAAGCGCTGATCGAACACGAAGCCGCGCCCGAGATCAAAAGCCTGATCGAGCAAGCCCGGTCAGCCAAGTCCGTTGCCGCCGGGTCGGTATCGTTGAGTAGCGCCAAGGGCGAAATTGTTCTCGAAATCTCCGTCGTTCCCGGACCAGGGGACGCTGGCGAAATGGTTGTGATGGCCCGAGACATGACCATGGAGCGGAACCTAAGAACGGCGCTTGTCGAATCCCGTCAGCGCTACAAGGATCTTGTCGAAGTCTCCAGCGACTTTTCGTGGGAAGTTAACCCCGAGGGTAAATTTGTCTTCGTTTCGCCAAGGGGCGCCATCGGCTACAAGGCCGAGGAACTAATCGATAAGAAGGCGGAGGATTTCGTCATTTCGCCCGAGGAATTTTCCCCCCTGCCTTTCGTCAGCGAACGGTCCTTGGATAACATCGAAATTTGGATGCACAACAAGGACGGAACGACGGCGTGCGTGATCTTGTCCTGCGTTCCCTTGATGGCCGGAGAAAACGGTGGCGAAGTTTGGAAAGGGACGCGGGGCGTCTGCCGCGACGTCACCGAGGAGAGGGAAAACGAATCGGCCCTGGCCCGGGCGCGCCGCCGCGAACAGCATCTCAATTACATCGTCAGCACCATCCGGGATGAGTTAGAGCCCCACAACATGCTCAACGCCGCCGCCGCCGCTACCGCACGCGCGCTGGGCGTTGCCGGTTGTCGTATCTACCGGCGTGACGAAGATGACAAGTTTTCGACCGCCGCCGAGCACGGAAACATAGAGGGGCTGGATAAATTGGACGGCCAACTAAATTCTTTGAGTACCGGCGGCCAGGTGGTCGAAATTTCCATTGGCAAATGGCAGGTCCTCGCCACCTCAACAAATTACCGGCAAAGCGTCAACGGCGCCCTTTCCATTTGGAAGGTATCGACCGATGAGCCCTGGGAAGACGACCACCATCTTTTGATCAGCGACATCGCCAACCAATTGGGCATCGCCAACGAACAAATCAGCAATCACGAACGGATTGTCGCCTTGTCCCGGACCGACGGCATGACCGGGTTGCTGAACCGAAGGGCTTTTCTCGAAGAAGAACTGCCGCGGCGGGTTTTGCGTTTGGAACGCAACCGGGAAACGGCGGCTTTGTTTTATGTGGACATGGATAATTTCAAGCAGGTCAACGACATTCACGGCCACCAAGCCGGCGACGAAGCCATTATGTCGCTACGGGACTTGTTGATGGAAATGTCGCGTCCCGGAGACGTGATCGCCCGGTTGGGTGGGGATGAATTCGGCATGTGGCTTGACGGCATTTCACCGGAAGTCACGGAAAACAGGGCAAACCGTTTGATCGAAGCCAGCCAAGCGATGCGGAAATTTTCCGGTGACGCCGACCACCCCCTGGGAATTTCCGTCGGTATCGCCATGTATGATCCTGAAAAAAACGAAACCCTTGATGAAATATTGGCCCGCGCCGATGCTGCTATGTATATCGTGAAAAATGCGGGTAAGGGCGGCTTTCATATGGCAAAATCGCCAGGGGAATAGTATCTATTCCCGATCGTGAAAAATTGAGAGAGAACAGGACGACGTGAGCGAAGAAATCCTCAAAGCCGAGAAGGTCACCTATGAGGAAGCCAAGGAATTGGCGCGCCATGCCGATCCCGAAGTGCGCCGGAGCCTTGCTAAGCGCCGCGACCTGCAATCGGAAATCCTTTATTATCTGGCCGAAGATGCTGACGCCGAAGTCCGTCAGTCGGTGGCCCAAAACACCACCGCGCCCAGGCAGACGGATATCCTTTTGGCCAAAGACGATGACGCCGCCGTGCGCGGCGATTTAGCTTCTAAAATCGCCCGCGTGGCGCCTGGCCTGAGCGCCGATGAACAGGACAAGGCGCGCAAGGCGACTTACGAAGCGCTGGAACTGCTGGCCCAGGATCAGATCACCAAGGTCAGGGAAATTCTGTCCGATGCCTTGAAAGACGTTACCAACGCCCCGCCAGACGTCATCAAGACCTTGGCGTTGGATACCGAAATTACCGTTTCCGGCCCGGTTCTGGAATTTTCGCCGGTCCTGACAGATGATGTCCTTTTAGAAATTATCGAAAGCGGCACCGCCAAGGGCGGCTTGAACGCGATTTCTAAGCGCTCCGGCGTCGCCGAAACCGTGTCCGACGCCATTGTCGCCACCGATGACGTGAACGCGATTGCCGACCTGTTGACTAATGAATCGGCGCATATCCGCGAAGCCACCCTGGATGACCTGATTGAGCGCGCCCCTGACGTCGCTCTATGGCACACGCCTTTGGTCAGCCGGCCGAAATTGCCGGACGGCGCCGGCACGCGCTTGGCGCAGTTCCTGGCCGATAATTTATTGGAGGTTCTCAAAGAACGGTCCGACCTGGACGCCGAATCGCTGGAAGCCGTTAAGGCCGTCGTCAAGCAGCGGATCGGCAGCGAGGACGGCGGGCATGAAGCCGATGCCGGTCAGGATTTCCTAAACATGGAGCCGCCCCTTGATATGGTTGAACGTCTTTTCAGGGCCCGCAAGCTTGACGGCAAGGTCGTCGGCAAGGCGCTCAACGCCGGCGACCATTCCTTTGTCCTGGCGGCGCTGGCCGTGCGGACCGGCCTGAACCCGCAAATCGTCAAAAGGGTTTTCCAAGAAAAAAGCGCCAGGGGAATTATGGCCATGGCGTGGAAAGCCTCCATGCCGGCAAAGATGGCCGTACAAATGCAGCAGCGGATGGGAAGGCTGGCTCCGTCGGAAGTGGTGATGCCGGAAAACGATGACGATTATCCGTTGAGCGAAGACGATATGAACTGGCAGGTAGAATTTTTTACCGATTTGTGCGCCAAGGGCGCGGGGTAAGGCGCCTGTGAAAGGGTTGCTTCAACGGCTGTTCAAGGGGGGGACGGAAGAAAAGCCGATAACGTATGATGAGGCCAAGGAAATGGCCCGCCACGAAGACCCCGGCGTGCGCGGCGACTTGGCGGCGCGCTCAGACGTAAAGCCCGAAATCCTCTATTTCCTTGCCGAAGACCCGGAACCCGATGTCCGCCGGACGATCGCCACCAACATGGCGACCCCGGTCCAGGCCGATCTGTTGTTGGCGTCCGACGCCGACCAGGATGTGCGCGGGGACTTGGCGGAAAAGATCGCTTCCCTGGCTTCGGGGTTGAGTGCCGATGACCAGGACAAGGTGCGGCGCCTGACCTATGAAGCCCTGGATATTCTGGCCCGCGACCAAGTCACCCGGGTCCGCCAGATTTTATCGGAAGCCTTGAAGGACGTCGCCGATGCGCCGCCCGAGGTAATCCGGCAATTGGCCTGGGACGCGGAATTAGTCGTCGCCGGGCCGATCTTGCAGTTTTCACCGGTCCTTAATGAAGAAGACCTGTTGGAAATCATTAATAGCAGCCCGGCGTCCGGGCATTTAGGCGCGATTTCCCGCCGCCATGGCTTGAAGGAACCGGTGACGGCCGCCATCGTCGAAACCGTTGACGAAGAAGTCATCGCTATGTTGTTAGCGAATGCCAGCGCCCAAATCCGCGAAGAAACGTTGGAAAATATTATCGCCCGCGCGCCAGACATCGAACCCTGGCACGAACCGCTGGTTAACCGGCCCATCCTGCCGGGCAAGGCGGCGGGCAAGCTGGCCCGGTTTGTCGCCCATAACCTGCTGGAAGCCTTAAGCGACCGCCAGGACCTGGAGCCGGAGGTTTTAGAAGAAGTCCGCCAGATCGTCGACAGGCGGTTGGAGGAAGAACCCTCGGAAATGCCGGAGGAGGAAAAAACCACCGCCGAGGAAGCCTTGGCCAAGGTCAAGGCGCTTCAAGCCGCCGGCACTCTTGATGAGCCTTCCATCGTCAAGGCCGCCCGGTCGGGCGACCGTGAATTCGCCATTGCCGCCCTATCCGTGTTGTCGGGCCTCAAGGTGGGGGTCGTCCGAAAAGCGATTTCCAGCAAAAGCGCCAAGGGCATGGTGGCGCTCACCTGGAAAGCGGGTCTCAGCGCGCAGGCGGCGGAAACTCTTCAAGGGCGCTTGGCCCTGGTCCCGCAGAAGGAACTGCTGCGCGCCAAGGGCGGGGGCTTTCCCATGGACGAGAGCGCCATGGAATGGCAGTTGGATTTTATCAAGGATCTCGGTTAACGCCCGGCCTGAAAAATCAAGCGCTCTTGATCAAGGTGCCGGCGCCGCCTTCGGTGAACAATTCCACCAATATCGCATGATCGACCCGGCCATCGACGATGACCGCACCCCCGACCCCTTTCTCGACCGCCTTCAGGCAGGTTTCGACCTTCGGGATCATGCCGCCATCGATGGTGCCGTCCTTGATCAAGGCGCGGGCCTTGTCGGGGGTTATGTCGGTGACCAGTTGGCCATCCCCGTCGAGCACACCGGCCACATCAGTCAGCATGATCAAGCGCTTGGCGCCGACGGCGGCGGCGATGGCGCCGGCGACGGTGTCGGCGTTGATGTTGAGAGTCTCGCCCTTCGGCCCGACGCCGATGGGGGCGATGACCGGCGTGATATCGGACTTATCGAAAAGCTCCAAGATGTGCGGGTTGATCTCTTTCGGCTCGCCGACGAGGCCAAGGTCGAGAACCTTCTCGATATTAGAATCGGGGTCGCGCATCGTCCGTGTCGCCTTGTCGCATTTGATCAGGTGGCCGTCCTTGCCCGACAGCCCGATGGCGAAACCGCCGGCGGCATTAATGGCAGAAACGATCTGTTTGTTGATTGACCCCGATAGCACCATTTCGACGACGTTGACGGTCTCCTCGTCGGTGACCCGAAGCCCGTCGATGAATTCGCTTTTGATCTTTAACCGGTCCAGCATTTTGGCGATCTGCGGGCCGCCGCCGTGAACGACGATGGGGTTGATGCCGATCTGGCGCAACAGCACGATATCGCGGGCGAACAGGTCCGCCAACTTTTCATCGCCCATGGCGTGGCCGCCGTACTTGATGACGAAGGTGGCGCCGGCGTGCCTGCGCATATACGGCATCGCTTCGGACAGCACCGCCGCCTGGCCGAGCCAGTCGTCACTGGACTTGGGGCCGCCCTTCGGCGCCTTCGCCGGTTTTTTCGGTTTTTTGCTCATCTTAGGGAAAGTTCTTAGCGTAGTTTCGCCAGCGTCGCCAGTGTTGCCCGAAGCTCAGGCATGCCGTCGCCCTTTTTGGCCGAGGTGGCGGCGATATCGGGATGGGCGGCGGTATGGGAGGCTAACTCTTTCCGAATGCCGTCAATGCGGGTTTCCAGTTGCCCGGATTTCAGCTTGTCGCATTTTGTCAGGACGATTTGGTAGACCACGGCGGATGCGTCCAAAAGCGTCATGACCTCGTGGTCGCTGGTCTTGAAGCCGTGGCGCGCGTCGATCAACAGACAAGCCCGCCTGAGCCCCGGACGTCCGCGCAGGTAATCCTGGACCAAATCGGTCCACAGCCTGACTTCCGCCCGCGGCGCTTTGGCGAAACCGTACCCCGGCAGGTCGGTCAACATCAGCCGGGACCCAAGGTCGAAGAAATTAAGCTGCCGGGTCCGGCCGGGGGTGTTCGACGTTCGGGCAAGGGTGTTGCGACCGGTAAGGGCGTTGATCAGGCTCGATTTGCCGACGTTCGAGCGGCCGCAGAAGGCGATCTCGGGCAGCTCGGTTTCGGGCACTTGGTCCATGCCGGCGGCGCTGAGGATGAACGTGCAGGCTTGAGCGAACAGCAAACGCCCCCGTTCCAGAGCTTCTGCGGTCTCGGCGGCTGTGGCGTTATCGGGTGTGGGTAAAGGCATAGGAGCCCCCCCAGGGCTGTCCGGAGTTGAAATTTATTTCAGCGCGTCTTTTCCGGTGATCCCCATGCGCCGCATGATGAGCCATTGCTGGGACATGGACAGGATATTGTTGACCGCCCAGTAAATCACCAAGCCGGCCGGGAACCGCGCCAGCAGGAAAGTGAACATGAGCGGCAGGAAAAGAAAAATCTTGGCCTGTATAGGGTCCGTCGGCTGCGGGTTGAGCTTTTGCTGCAGGAACATGGACCCGCCCATGATCAGCGGCCAAACGCCGATCATCAGGAAATCCGGCGGCGTCCACGGGATCATTCCGAACAGATTGAAAAGCGAGGTCGGGTCGGGCGCAGACAGATCCTGAATCCATCCGAAAAACGGCGCATGGCGCATTTCGATGTTGATGAACAGCACTTTGTAAAGGGCGAAGAATACCGGAATCTGAATAAGGATCGGCAGACACCCGGACGCCGGATTGACCTTTTCGCGCTTGTAGAGCTCCATCATTTCCTGGTTCAGCTTGGTCTTGTCGTCGCCGCATCGTTCGCGCAGCTTGGCGATTTGCGGCTGCAGCTTCTTCATGGCGCTCATCGAGGTGTAGGACTTGTTGGCCAGCGGAAAGAACACAAGCTTGATGGCCATCGTCAACAGGATGATCGACACGCCGAAGTTCAGGACGATGCCGTTGATGTAAAGAAGCGCATAGAAGATGGGCTTGGTCAGGAAGTAGAACCAGCCAAAATCGATAGCTAGATCGAAGCGGTCGATTTTCAGATCTTCGTTATAGGCATCGAGGACGGTCACTTCCTTGGCGCCGGCGAACAGGTGGCTTTGGGTTTCGACCGTTTGACCGGGGCCGACAGCAAACGGCTGGCTCAAATAATCGACCTGATAAACGTCCTTGTTTACTTCCTTGCGGTGGATGAACCGTGTGCTGACCTGGACCTTTTGATCGGGGATCAGGGCCGACAGCCAATATTTGTCGGTGATCCCGACCCAGCCGCCGGTGGTGGTTTCCTTGACCTCGCCCTTTTCCTGGATGTCGTCGTACGTGATTTCAGTCAGCGTGCTGGAGGCGACCCCCATAAGCCCTTCGTGAAGGATATAGAATCCCGTGACCTCTGGTTTGCCGTGGCGCGAGATCAAGCCGTAAGGGTAAAGTGTCGCCGCCTTGGCGCCGGTATTTTTTACCTTTTGGGTGATGGCAATCATGTAGTTCTTATCGATGGCGTAGGTCCGGAAAAACGTCAGCCCTTTGCCGTTATCCCAGGTCAGCGTCACCGGGCTGTCGGGGCTAAGCACCGTCTTGTCCGCTTTCCAAGGCGTGTCTGCGCCCGGCACCGGCTGGCCTTCACCGGCGACCCAGCCGAAATCCGCGAAATAGGCATTGTCGGTGCCTTTCGGATTCAGCAAGACGATTTCCGAGCTGCCGGGATCGAGCGTTTCCCGGTAATTAGCAAGGGTCAGATCGTCAATGCCGCCGCCGGTAAGCGAAATCGAGCCGTGCAGCCGGGGCGCGTTGATCTGAATCCGCTGGCCTTTTTTGAGCGCCGCTTGGCGCGTCGCCGTCCAATCCGTGGCTTTCAGGGCGCTTGAGGTGCCTGGCGAACCTGGAGCCGGGGGGACGGCGGCGCCGGATTTGGAAGGCGCGTTGCCAATGCTCGGCACTTGGGCGCCCATGCTTTTCCCCGTGTTTTTAGCCGTGCCGCCGGTTTGGGGGACTTGGGGCGATGTTTGGCCCGAGCCTAAGGTCTTGCCGCTGGCTGCTTGTTCACCGGGAACCGGGGCAGGCTGTTTTTTGCTGAAAAACGTATCGAACCCCACCAAAATGGCGATGGACAGGACGACGGCCAGGATCATGTTCTTGTTGTCGATCATGGCTTGGGCCTCAGCCCGCCGCTTTCTTAAAATCTTGGGTCAAACTTGTGGTCAAACTGGGGACGATGTCGCTTTTCAGGGGCGGCACAGGGTCAACGCCGGCTTGGCCCCAAGGATGGCAGCGGATAATCCTCATCAACGCCAGCCAGCTACCCCGAAACGGCCCGTGCCGGGTAATGGCGTCTTCGGCGTAGTACGAGCAGGTTGGGTGAAACCGGCAGCCGCCCGCCGGAAACACAGGCGCCAGCACAAACCGGTAAGCCTTGATCGCATATCGCATGAGCGTTCCGAGAAATCCCATTATTCGTCCCTTGGCCCTTATCCCGTCCCTGTATTTTCTTAATCTTGAAAAACGTCGAGTTTTTTTAAAGCCGTCTCTAAATCTGTCGTCAACGCCTTGAAGTCCCTTTTTAAGGTCGCCCGCCGCCCGATCAGGACAAAATCATGACCGCCACGGGCATGAAGGGGTAAAATCTGGCCGGCGACCTCCCTCAGACGCCGCTTGGCACGGTTGCGCTGGACCGCGTTTCCGACCTTGCGGCTGACGGTGAAACCGATGCGGACCCCCGCACTTTCGGCCCCGTCTTTACCGACTGCGACTTTTTTATCTGTCTCCCCGGTTAAATCAATACGCCGGACTTGAAGAATCAAACCGGGTGCGACCCACTTGCGACCACTGCCGGCGATGCGCAGGAATTCCCGCCGACGCTTTAGCCGCAACACGCCGAGGGTTCCGATGTTGAAAGGCTTAGAGCGCAGATTGGGCAACCGCGTTCAGGCACAACACCGTCACGCAGAAAGGCGTTTGCGCCCTTTGGCGCGGCGGTTTGCAAGAATCCGCCGACCGCCGACAGTTGACATGCGCTTGCGGAATCCATGCCGACGCTTGCGGACGAGATTGCTGGGCTGAAAAGTACGCTTCACGGGTTGCCTCCGACGAATAAGAGCCCGCTGTATACGGTTTTGCCCCGGTGAAGTCAACGCCATCCGGGACCTCACGGACAGTCCTTGAATCCACCTCCCTCGGGGCCTTGAAGACGGACCCTTGGAAGGCTCCAAATTCCGTTCACACAATATTGACTGTGGAATACACCCTCGGCCCAAAGTTCCGGTTGCCTGGGCTTTGCACATCCCCTTAAATGGCTCTCTGCCAGTGGTTCCCTTAGTCTTTAGCGGGCCTCGGGATTTATTTACGGGAAACCCTTAAAAATGACCCCAGATGGCGGCCCAGACAGCGAAAAACGGGCGAAAAAAACCTCTTTCAAGCGGCTTTTGCCCTTGGCCGCGGTCGTCGTGGCGATTGGCGCTGTATTTGCCTTAGGGCTCGACGATTTCCTGTCCTTCGAGACCTTGAAGCAACACCATCAAACCGTCCTGGATTGGTACCAGGCCAACCGCGTCTTGGCGGTCGTCTGTTATTTCTTCGTTTACGCGGTGGTCGTCGCGCTGTCGCTGCCGGGGGCGGTGTGGGTGTCGTTGGTCGGGGGTTACCTGTTCGGCACCGTCATGGCGGCGACAGTCACCGTTTTTGCGGCGACGCTCGGCGCCGTCTGCATTTTCCTGATCGCGCGCTATGCGCTGGCCGATTTTTTCCGTGAAAAAGCCGGCAACGCCGGGCGCAAGATGGAAAAAGGCTTTCGCGAAAACGCCCTGTCGTACCTGTTGGTTCTCAGGCTGGTACCGTTGTTTCCGTTTTGGCTGGTGAATTTGGTGCCGGCGCTTCTCGGGGTTCCGGTCAGGACTTTCATCATCGGCACTTTTTTCGGCATCATCCCGGGGACCGTCGTTTTTTGCTCCATCGGCAACGGCTTGGCCATGGTTTTCGAGAAGGGCGAAATGCCCGACCTCGGTATAATCTTCCAGCCGGAAATCTTCGGACCATTGTTGGCGTTGTCGGCTTTGTCTCTGGTGCCGGTCGTCTATAAAAAATTCAAGGCCTCCAAGGACGAGGCCGGATAGAGCATGGCAAAAAACCTTGAGGTTGATATCTGTGTCATCGGCGGCGGCTCCGGGGGGCTTTCGGTCGCCGCCGGCGCCTCGCAGATGGGGGCCAGCACGGTCCTGATCGAAAAAGCCAAGATGGGCGGTGACTGCCTGAACACCGGGTGCGTGCCGTCAAAGGCGATGCTGGCGGCCGCCCACGCGGCCCAGGCCCATCGCCATTCTGGGCCTTTCGGCGTCGGCGCGGCGGAGCCGAAAATCGACGGCAAAGGCGTTTACGGCCACATCCACAGCGTCATCGCCGCCATCGCGCCCAACGATTCGGTGGAACGGTTCGAAGGCCTGGGCGTCAAGGTCATCCAAGAACATGGCCGCTTCACCGGCCCCGGCGAGGTCGAAGCCGGGGATACACGCATCAGCGCCCGCCGATTCGTCATCGCCACCGGCTCCAGCCCCTTCGTTCCGCCCATTAAAGGCTTGGACGGAATTGACTACTTTACCAACGAGTCGATCTTCGAGCCTAAGGATTTACCGAGCCATTTAATCGTCATCGGTGGCGGCCCCATCGGTATCGAGATGGCGCAGGCGCATGCGCATTTGGGGGCGAAGGTGACGGTGTTGGAGATGTTTTCGATCATGCCCAAGGATGACCCTGAGTTGGTCGATGTGGTGCGCCGCCAACTGGATGAGGACGGCATCGATATTCTCGAGGGCATCAAAATCGAAAGCGTCGCAAAAACCGCTACGGGCGTCTCGGTATCGCTAAACGAAGCGGGCGGCGATGCCATGCGGACGATCGAAGGCTCCCACATTTTAATCGCCACGGGCCGTGTCGCCAATGTCGACGGGTTGGGTCTGGATAAAGCCGGTATCCGCTTTTCGCCCAAAGGTATCGAAGTCGATCAGCGCCTGCGCACGTCCAACAAACGCATCTTCGCCATCGGCGACGCCGCCGGCAGCCTGCAATTCACCCACGTCGCCGGATATCATGCCGGGGTTGTAATCAAGAACGCGCTATTCCGCTGGCCGGCCAAAGTCGACTTAGGCGCCGTCCCCTGGGTCACCTATACCAGTCCCGAACTGGCCCAGGTCGGCATGACGGAAACGGAAGCAAAGAAATCTCACGGCGACATCCGTATCCTGCGTTGGCCGTACCATGAAAACGACCGCGCCCAGGCCGAAGGGCTGACCGACGGCATGGTCAAAGCCGTGGTCACGCCGAAAGGCAAAATTCTCGGCTGCGGGATCGTCGGTGCTTCCGCCGGCGAGTTGATCCAGACCTGGGTGCTGGCGATGAGCCAAAAAATGAAAATCGGGGCAATGGCGCAGATGATCGCGCCTTACCCGACGCTGGGCGAAGTCTCGAAACGGGCGGCGGGCAGTTTCTACACGGCGTCCTTGTTCAGCAACCGGACCCGGAAAATCGTCAAGTTCCTGAGCCGCTTCGGTTGAGCCCCGTCTGAAACACATGCCTGAAACACATGCCTGAAACACAACCGCACCGCCCGCAATTTCTTCACAGTCTGTCGTTCCGGCTGCTGTTGTTGACGGTTTTTTTCGTCATGTTGGCGGAATTTTTTATCTGGACGCCGTCCATCGCCCGCTATCGAAAAGTATATTTGGAAGAACACTTGGCCCGCGCCCACTTGTCGATGCTGGCGGTTGAGGTCGTCCCCGGTGGCAAAATCGACAAGGTCCTGGAAAAGGCCCTACTGTTCCACACCGAAGCCTACGGCATCGTCCTCAACCGGCCCGACCGGCGGATGTTGATGATTTCCAAGGACATGCCGCCCAAGGTCGACCTAGTCGTCGATACGAACATCGATTCGTTTTTCGGCTTTATCAAGGACGCCTTTTCGACCCTAAGCCAGAACAAGAACCGCATCCTTCGCGTCGTCGGCCCGTCGCCAAAAGACCCGAAAGTAACGATAGAAGTGTTGATCGACGAAGGCCCGATGCAGGCCGCCATGTGGGATTATTCCCGGCGCATCCTCAATCTTTCCGTTGGCATTTCGTTGTTTACCGCGTTTCTTGTTTACCTCAGCCTTCAATGGCTGATGGTCGGGCCGATGCGCCGGATCACGCAGAGCATGACGGTGTTTCGTAATCAGCCCGAGGATTTGACCCGCACCATTCCGCCCAGCAGCCGCAGTGACGAAATCGGCATCGCCCAGCGCGAGTTGGCGGTCATGCAGGACGAGTTACGCGCAGCCCTTCAACAGAAAACCCGGCTGGCGGCCTTGGGCGCCGCCGTTGCCAAGATCAATCATGATCTCCGCAATAGCTTGGCAACGGCCATGTTGGCATCCGACCGGCTGGCCGAGGTCGATGACCCCGAAGTCAAGGCAACGGTGCCGAAGATTTTGAACGCCATCGACCGGGCGGTGAGCCTGTGCAGCCAGACCCTCAACTTCGTCAGCGACACCGAGCTTCACCTCGACCGCAGCCGCTTCGCCCTCGAGAAATTGGCCGCCGAGGCCGGGGCGTCGGTGGGATCTTATTTTGAAGGCAAAAAAACCGTCGACTGGCAAATTGACATCCCCGACGGTCTGGAAATCACCGCCGATAAGGAGCAGCTTTTCAGGGCTCTCATCAACCTAGGCCAGAACGCCGTCGAAGCGGGCGCTGCCAAGGTTCTCGTCCGGGGGCGCCTGGACGGCAATTGGATAGACCTGGACGTCATCGATGACGGGCCGGGCCTGTCTCAGCCGGCCAGAGAAAAACTATTTCAACCCTTTGCCGGTTCGGCCCGCAACGGCGGCACCGGTTTGGGTCTGGTCATCGTCCGTGATATCTGCCGGGCGCATGGCGGCGACGTGACGCTGATCGGCCCGGAAGGATCCGGCGACGGGCCGGGCGAAGGGATCGGCGCTACTTTCCGGCTTCGTCTGCCGGCCGGGGATCGCGATTCCGGTGGAAAAGTTCAATTTCCATAGGCTAAATAAAATTAGATTTCTCTTTTCGGCGTTTATATAAACTTACATTTCTCATCGTCTGTCTGGTGCTTTTGGTCATGGGGTTTTTTTTGGAGGCGCTTTCCATGCTGTTGATCATGGTGCCGGTGCTGCACCCGTCGTTGGCGGGGCTGGGCATCGACGCCATCTGGTTCGGCGTGCTGTTCGTCATCATGATTGAATGCGCGTTGATCACACCGCCGGTGGGGCTCAACCTGTTCGTCATCCAAACGGTCGGCAAGGCCGATATGGGCGAAGTCGTGCGCGGCGTGTGGCCCTACATCTGCATGATGTTTTTGACCCTGGTTATTATTTATCTGGTTCCGGATATTGCGCTGTACATACCGTTCAAGCTGTAATGGCTAACATGACCCACGACTGGAACCCCAGCCAGTACATGAAATTCGCCGGCCACCGGCTGCGCCCGGCGTTGGACCTGCTGGCCCGCATCGACGCGGATAAGCCGGCAATCGTCTATGATCTCGGCTGCGGTCCCGGCAACGTCACCGGGCTTTTGGCCGACCGCTGGCCGGACGCCGCCGTCACCGGCATTGACGCGTCCGCCGACATGCTGGCCAAGGCGAAGGCGGAACACCCCGATATCACATGGATCGAAGCCGACCTCGGCCATTGGTCTCCTGAGGTCCCCGGCGACGTGATCTATTCCAACGCCGCCCTGCATTGGCTCAGCGACCACAGGGCGGTGTTTCCGGGGCTTATGGAACACCTCAGCCCCGGTGGGGTGCTGGCGGTGCAAATGCCCCATAACCATGCAGAACCGTCTCATACGGCCATCCGCGAGGCCGCCGGGCCGGTGTTAGGTAAGCTGGAACCGGTCATGCGCGAAACTCCGGTCGCGGCACCGGAGGTCTATTACGATATTCTGGAGCCCGTCACCGGCGAGTTGGATATTTGGGAGACCGTCTACACCCAGGTCCTGGAAGGCGATAACGCGGTCGCCGAATGGACCAAGGGTTCGGTCCTGAAGCCGCTTTTGGATGTTCTCGACGAAGACGAACGGGGCGCTTTTTTCGACACCTATTCAGGCCTGATGCAAAAGGCCTATCCGGTGCGTGCCGACGGCAAAACCCTGTTTCCGTTCCGGCGGCTATTTATCGTCGCCCGGCCTTAATCGCCAAGCGCCTGACCGTCGCGGCGCTTATCGCTACCGCCCCGAAGTCCGTAGCTTTTAACGGTAATGCCATTGAGGCCGCTTTTCGGGCGCTTGAAGAGTTTTACCTCATGGCCCATCAATTCCAGGTCCGGCTTGATCTTGGCCAGGGTCGAGCCTTCCTCGATCTCCACCGGGCCTTTGCGCCCTAAGAAGTTCGGGTAATCGATGGCGGCCTGGATATCCATTCCCCAATCCAGCGTCGCGATCAGCGCTTTGCTAACGAAACCGATGATGCGTGTGCCGCCGGGCGAGCCTATGGCCATAACCACCCGGCCTTGGTTGTCGAAAACCAGGGTCGGCGCCATGGAGGAGCGCGGCCGTTTTCCAGGCTCCGTTCGGTTGGCGACGGGGGCGCCGCCGGCGTTGGGCTCAAACGCAAAATCAGTCAATTGATTGTTGAGGATGAAGCCCCTGACCATCAACCGCGACCCGAAGGTCCCAGCGTTGGACGCGGTCATGGCGACGGCGTTGCCGTTTTTGTCGATGACGCTCATGTGCGTCGTCGACAAGCCTTCCTCGCCGCCTGCGGGAATACCCCAAA
This sequence comes from Rhodospirillales bacterium, assembly GCA_013203955.1. Classification (GTDB taxonomy): domain Bacteria; phylum Pseudomonadota; class Alphaproteobacteria; order Rhodospirillales; family Casp-alpha2; genus Casp-alpha2. Next base: position 29,118 of record JABMOY010000158.1, read on the forward strand.
GCCTTGCCCCCGCCCCCGGCATGCCGGGGTTGCGTTTGCCGCCGGCATTTTCCGGGGAGATCTCGGATGCGCGTCGTTCTAGATACTTGGCATCCAAAAGCCCCGCCGTCGGCACCGGCACGAAATCGGGATCGGCGATGAAGACGTTGCGGTCGGCGAAAGCCAGGTTGCCGGCTTCGGCAATCAGGTGGACGGCTTTCGGCGAGCCGGCCCCGAGGGCTTTGAGGTCGAACTTCTGCAAAATCCCTAATATTTCAAGCGTCGTGATGCCGCCCGACGACGGCGGCCCCATGCCGCAGATCAGCCACGCCCGGTAAGGCAGGCACACGGGCGGGCGCTTCTTGGCCTTGTAGGCGGAAATATCCTCGGGCTTCATTTTCACCGGATTCCGATAGGCCTTGGTGACGGCGGCGGCGACCGCTTTGGCGATGTCGCCGGTATAGAAGGCATCCGCCCCTTCCTTGGCGATCCTTGTCAGGGTGTCGGCGAGGTCGCGGTTTTTCAGCAACGTCCCTTGTTTTTTCGGCGAGCCGTCGTTTTCATAGAAATAGACGTTGGCGGTCGGGCTTTCGAACAGGGATTTATTGCCGGCGATCTGTCCGGCCAGTCGTTCGGCTATGGGGAAGCCGTCGGTGGCGAGCTTGATGGCGGGCCCAAACAAATCGGCCCAGGGAAGTTTCCCGTGCTCCTTGTGCGCCTTTTCCAGCATGCGGAGCAGCCCCGGAACGCCGACGCCCAAACCGCCGATGCCGGCGTCGCGGCGTTTGCGGGCCTTGCCTTTGCCGTCCAGGAACATGTAGGGGTGCGCCGACTTTGGCGCCGTCTCGCGCCCGTCAAAGGCGTCGATAGCGCCGGTCTTGGCGGCGTAATGCATTAAAAAAGCGCCGCCGCCGATGCCCGACGATTGCGGCTCAACCAGGGTCAAGACCATCTCGGCGGCGATGGCGGCGTCGATGGCCGCGCCCCCCTTGCGCAACATCTCCCGCCCGGCCTTTGCCGCCAGCGGATGCCCGGCGACAATCATGTGTTCGGACGCTTCCACCGGATCGGCGGAAGCAGGCGTTGTCGGTGTGGTGAAGGAAAAGTCGCCGCTGCCGCCTTCGTGCTGGCAGGCGGCCAACGCGAAGACCGCCGCCAGGACAAGATGCCGGGATAGGGTCATCATGACTTGAAATATTCCGGCAGCGCCTGGGTCAAGCTAGCCCGGATGCGCTCGGCGATCGGGGTGTTCATGTCGGCTTTTTCGAACGTCTTACCGGTCACGATTTCGTAGAGGCTGACGTATTTTTCCGAAAACTCGATCAGTGTTTCCGCCGGAATTTTCGGGATCGGGTCGTTGTAGGGATCGCAGCGGGCATTGATCCAAAGACGCAGGAATTCCTTGTCCAGGCTTTCCGGCTCTTCGCCTTTGTTCATGCGCTGGGTATAGGTGTCGGCCTTCCAATAGCGCGACGAATCCGGCGTGTGGATTTCATCGGCCAGCGTAATACGTCCGTCCGTATCGAGTCCGAATTCGTATTTGGTGTCGACCAGGATCAAGCCGTTATCATTGGCGATTTCGCGCCCGCGGGCAAAAACGTCGAGGCTGAGCCGCGCCAGTTCCTGCCACTGGTCGGGCGTCACCAGCTTTTGCTCAAGAATTTCTTCCGCCGTGATCGGGGCGTCGTGCTCGCCCTGTGCGGCCTTGGTCGTCGGCGTGATGATGGTTTCGGGTAATTTTTGATTTTTGACCAGCCCTTCCGGGAACGGATGTCCGTACAGCAAGCGTTCGCCGCGTTGATACATGGGCCAGATGCTGGTTTCGGTGGACCCGGTCATGTAATCGCGCACCACCATTTCGATCGGCAACATGTCGAGCTTTTGGCCGATAACGATGTTGGGGTCGGGTGCCGCGATAACGTGGTTGGCGCAGATGTCCTTGGTCGCATCAAACCAGAACATGGCGGTCTGGTTCAGAACCTGGCCCTTGAAGGGAACCGCCGCCAGCACATGGTCAAAGGCCGATTGCCGGTCGGTGGCGATCATTACCCGTCTGCCGTCCGGTAGATCATAGGATTCCCGGACCTTACCGGTCTGATGATTGGGAAGTTCCGGGAAATCAACGTCGGTCAGGCAATTATCGAGGATTTTTTGGGTTTCGGGGTCGATGTCATTCACGGCAAATTTCGTCTTTTTTTGATTAAGGGATGGGGAGTATAGAACACAGCCCCCGCAAGTTCAGCCAAATTTAGGGGGCTTAGTCTTTTTGCTGCGCCTGCGTATAATCGGGCGTGATTAAGGGCGACGATCTGGTATCCTCAGCGCCATTCCCAGCCTCTCTTCCCAGGAGGATCACGTGGCCAGCGACAAGGGCGAAAGCCGGCGAATTTCCGTTTCCGACATTCAAGGACGCAAGGGCGGTCAGCCCTTGGTCTGCCTGACCGCCTATTCGAAGCCGATGGCGCAATGGCTGGACCCCCATATGGACCTGTTGTTGGTCGGCGACAGCCTGGCTATGGTCATTTACGGAATGGAAACGACCCGCGGCGTCACCCTCGACGCGATGATCAACCATGGCGCCGCCGTCATGCGCGGATCGACGCGCGCCTGCGTCATCGTCGACCTGCCGCATGGAACGTATGAGGACGACCCCGACACCGCCCTGGCTTCGGCTGAGCGTGTGATGAAGGAAACCGGCGTTCAGGGGGTGAAGCTGGAAGGCGGCGTCGAAATGGCCACCACCATCCGCCGCTTGACGGAGAACGGTATCCCCGTCCTCGGCCATATCGGCTTATTGCCGCAAAAAGCGGAAAGCAGGGGCGGTTTTAAAATCCAGGGCAAGGACGACGAAGGATGGAAGCGCGTTTTCGATGACGCCAAGGCGGTTGCCGAGGCCGGCGCTTTTGCCATGGTCATCGAAGGCACCGTCGAGGCGCTGGCCCGCGAAATCACCGAAACCGTCGCCATACCGACCATCGGCATCGGTGCCTCGCCCGGCTGCGACGGACAGATATTGGTCACCGAAGACGCCTTGGGGCTTTTTTCAGATTTCACCCCGAAATTCGTCAAACGCTACGCCGAACTGGGCGGCGAGGTCGAACGCGCCGCCAAGGCCTATGCCGAAGACGTTCAGGCGCGCCAATTTCCCGGCCTGGAACATTGCTTCGGAATCCCTAAGGACAAGGACTGATCGGCCTATCGATGATTAAGACCGTGACCACGATTGCCGACTTGCGTAGCGAAATCAGGACCTGGCGCCAAGCCGGGGAAACGGTGGGGCTGGTGCCGACCATGGGGGCGCTGCACGAAGGCCATCTGGCGCTGGTTCGCCAATCCCGCGCCAAGACCATGCGCACGGCGGCGACGCTTTTCGTCAATCCCAAGCAGTTCGCGCCTCACGAAGATTTAGCCACGTACCCCCGCGAAGAAGCCGATGATTTGGCGAAGCTGGAAAAAGAAAGGGTCGATCTTTTGTTTAAGCCCGAGGCCAGTGAAATCTATCCGCCCGGCCATGCCACCAAGGTCATGGTTGAAGGCCTGGGCGATATCCTGGAAGGCGAATGCCGCCCCGGGTTTTTCACCGGCGTCGCCACGGTGGTGACGAAGCTGTTGGTGCAAGCGCTGCCCGACGCCGCTTTCTTCGGCGAAAAGGACTACCAACAGCTTCAGGTCATCAAGCGCCTAGCCCGGGATTTGGATATTCCCGTCCGCATCGAGGGCGTGGCGACGGTGCGCGAGGCCGACGGGCTGGCGCTGTCGTCCCGAAATGCCTACTTAAACCAAGAAGAACGCGCCATTGCGCCGGCTCTCCACGGCACCATCGCCCAGGTCGCGGAAAACGTCGGGCGCGGGTCTGGCGCCGCCGAGCAGGCCGAATGGGGGCTTGAGCAATTGCAACGGGCCGGGTTCGCCAAGGTCGATTATTTGACCGTGCGCGACGCCAAGACGTTGGAAGAAGTCGCCGACGCATCCCGTCCGGCCCGGGTACTGGCCGCCGCCTGGTTGGGCAAGGCGCGCCTGATCGACAACGTCGCTGTCTAAGGAAGGAAGCCGCCATGACCATGGACGATCTGGACGCTGAAATCTCATATCTGATGGAACAGCTGGAAGGCGAACCCGGCGACAGCCATGAAATCTTTTTCCGGCTTCACCAGATTCTGGAAACCTTTCGCGCCGAAGGCATGCCGGTGCCTGAGAACCTGGAGAAGATGGAACAGGCCCTGGACCGCCAGTTCAAGAAAGACGCCGGGAAATAAGATATCCCTCAGGGCTTTTTGTAGGTGATCCGGTAAATGGCACCTTCGCGGTCGCCGGACACCAACAGCGAGCCATCGGCCAGTTCCTTGACGTCCACGGGCCGCCCCCAGGATTGGCCCCTCTGTAGCCAGCCGTCGGCGAAAATCTCCTTTTTCACCACCTTTTTGGATTTTTTATCGAAGCGGATACGCATGACCCGGTAGCCGTCCGGCAGCGTGCGGTTCCAGGAACCGTGTTCGGCGACGAAGGCATCGCCCCGGTATTCCGGCGGGAACATTGTCCCCCGATAGAAACTGACGCCCAAAGACGCCACATGGGCGTTGAAGTTGATGACCGGGAAGGTGACGGTTCGGGGCAGAGGGTCAGCCTTGAAGTCCGGCGTGCGGTCGGCGCCGCCGCCGAAATAGGGAAATCCGAACCAAAGGCCGGGTCGGGGCGCGTGGTTGAATTCATCCGGCGGGCTGTCGTCACCCATGTTGTCGGCGCCGTTGTCGGTGAAATAAAGCTCGCCGGTATCAGGCTGAAAATCGAAGCCGACCGAATTACGTATGCCGGATGCGTAAATTTCCGGACGTCCGCCCGTCGGCGCCATGCGGACGATGGTGCCTTCCAGGCCCTTGGGCGTGCAGATGTTGCAAGGCGAGCCTATGGAGATATAAACCCGCCCGTCGGGGCCGAAGCGGGCGTAACGCCAGCCGTGCCGGCGGTCGTCGGGAAGCCCGTCGTATAAGATTTCTGCCGGCGCCCCTTTGAGGGTCTTCAGGTCGGGGGCCCGGAAACGCACCACCCGGTGCTGTTCGGCGACGTAAAGCCAGCCTTGGCGCCAGTCGATGCCGTTGGCGACCTTAAGGCCGCCCTTAACCTTTTCGACCCTCTCAGGGATGCCATCGGCGTTGGCATCGATAACGGCATAGATTGAATCGCTCCGCGTACCGACGAAGACGACGCCCAGTTCCGGAACCACGGCCATGGAGCGCGCGCCGGGAACTTGGGCGAAAGGGAATATCTTAAACCCGTCCGGCATGCGGATCAGGTCGAGTTGGTTTTGCTGGGCGGCGCCGGCAAACGGAAATAGCGCCATGAAGGCGAGGATATAGAGAACGAGGCGGATCATGCCACGAGTATGAAACGACTTGAGCGGGGGATCAACGGAGGTAGACGTGGACCTCGTTGGTTTTGGCGCTGGGTAAGGTCTTTGCCGAAACGGCGACCCTGGACGGCGGCAGTCCCATTTCAATCAGCGCCCGCAGCACTTCTTCGGCATGGCGCCGGGCCTTGTTGGAATTCAGCGCCTTGCGGGCGGTGCCGCCTGCTGCCGGGGCAACGGCGACGAGATCAAATACGGCGGTAGGCCGGCGTTCGAGAACGCGGCTAACGGCGTGATAAAGGGCTTGCTGGTAAGCGACCTTGGTGCGGTCGAAGCGGATGACGACCAACGGTCGCTTGCCGGTGGTGTTTATAGGCCGGGCGGCGATGTTGCCGTTTTGGCCGGAGGTTGCCGACACCAGCGCTTTGTTAACCAAGCTGCCGCCGAAAATTTCGCCGGTGCGGATGGCCGCGGACACCAAGTTCAGGTTGGCGCGCTCGGTCGCCACATAATTGGTCTGGCGGCGGACGTCGTTGGAAACTTCTTTTAAGAGCCGGGCGATCAATACGTCCGTGCGGTTGACCTCGTCCTCAAGGATCGCCAGTTGGCGATGATCTTCGTCAACGGCGCCCGATATGGCGAACGACGCCCGGGCCGATTCCGACAGGAACGACGACATGGTTGAATTGTTGGTGACGCGTCCGGCCAGCGCGTTCATGAGGGTGATGTCGGCGGCGATGCGGTCAAGATCGGCCTGGGCGCTGTTGAACTGCTGCACCAGGATCGGGTTGCCCGGCGTGGTGCCGACCTGCAAACGGGCGTTCACGGCGGCGATGGTGCCGTGGTAGCGCTGCGAATTGCCGACGATCTTGCCGCGCAGGCCCTGAAGCTGACCGTTGTTGTTGGAGATAGAGCCCTGAAGTTTTTTCAGCTCGCCGCGAAGTTCGACGACTTTTTTGCCGACGAAGGTGCCCGTCGCTTGGCCGGGGGTGACGCCCGAAGGTTTGAAGTTCGACGTGCCCAAGGGCGGCGGGTTCTGCGCGACGATGATGCCTTGGCCGCCTTGCTGGGAAGCCCGCGCCATAGCCTGTCCGCCCGCCTGGGCGGGTGCGGCGGCCGGCTTGGCGGCTTGGCTGTCGCCGCCGGTCGGACTTTCGCCCGTCAGCGACGGCCAAAGAGTGTCCTCGGTAAAGGAGCAGGCGGAAACGAACATTAGTGTTCCCGCAAGAAAGATCCGAATTGCTGGAAAAGCCATTACACGTACTTGCCTTGATTCAAAAGGGAATCCGCCCCTAAACAACAATAACTCAAACGAAGAATAAAGAAAGACCCCCGTTCCCCACGTTTGTTAAGGGTGATCTTACTCAATGACGAATCTCACCACAAGTTACTATTTTCATGAGCAAATTTACCCTCATGCAGGGATATTCCGGGTTCTTGCCTTGGCCGGGGCGGTGGAGTAGTGTCGCCAGCCTTCGGAGTGGCTTTTTGCAACGTTTTCCGCCGCCCGATTCGGCAAGGCATTATGCACCCGTAGCTGAATTGTATAGAGCGTCTGACTACGAATCAGGAGG
>JABMOY010000159.1 GCA_013203955.1 Rhodospirillales bacterium
GAGACCATCGGCTATTACGATTACGAGGCGCTGGATAAGGGCATCGCCAAGACGGTGGTGCCGGAGGCGCCCGGAGAATAAGTATCCCTCATGCTGAGCTTGTCGAAGCATGGGGGCTAGAGCACCTTCCATTCATATGTAATCGTCACCCCCGCGAAAGCGGGGGTCCAAGGCATTAAAAAAGACCTGGATTCCCGCCGGAGCCTGTCCTCGCGAAGGCGGGGGCGGGAATGACGGCGCGGACATAACTGATCGAATAATGCTCAGGGCGCCCACCCCCTTCGACAGGCTCAGGGTGAGGGACGGCCCGCCGTTACTTAACGCTGACGACGAAGGGGATGACTTCGTTGGTCTCGGTGTTGAAGGATGAACGGCCCGTGTGGTTGAAATGCCGGCCATAGGTATGAAGCGACACGGTGACAACATCGTTGTCATTCCAAACCAAGTGGATGCCCTTGGGCTTCAAGCAAATCACCTCGCCGGCGCTGGCCGTAAAAGAGCAGCGTTCTTCCAGTTCCGCATAGTCGGGCTTTGAGCGATCATCGAGGCGGTTGTACTTGATATTGCGCTCGGTGCCGTCGACCCCGGCGACGATGGCCCAAGTGCCGTGATCGTGGGGCGGCGTGCCGTTCTGGGGCGCCCAGGCGACGGCAAAGACGGCCAGGGAATGGTCATCTTCCTCGTGTAGGAGATGCGCGCCAAAGCCTTGCTCCTCATCGGTCTCGTAAAGCTCGGGCTTCATCCACCCATCCTTGGCCAGGGAAATTTTGCTGGCCAACGGTGAAACCTGGTCGAAAATCTCCGCGTAGTCCGTGGTGGCAGCCGTGATGCGCCGAAGGTCGCCTACATATTCATCGAAGGTGTACATTTTTTTCTCCGCACTTTTTTAATTTTTCGTATTTACCATAACATTTGTTTGAGCGGGAGGTCACCCGCCCAAAAGCCTTTTCAGCTTCTTCACCGCCTCGTCGGGCGGCGGACGTTCGGTTGGGCTGTTGTCCAGCGCCGTGAGGTAAGAGACGATGGCTTCGATCTCACTATCGGAAAGCCGGAAATTGGGCATGCTGGTGCCGCCCCTGATCGAACCTGGGTTTCGCAACCAAAGCCGGAGGGACACCGCGTCCAAGCGTTTGGTGACGCCGGGTAGAGCCGGGCCTTTGGATATGCCCTCTTCACCGATGAAGTGACAGCGCCGGCAGTCGTATTTCCCGATCAGAATTTTGCCCGTCCCCACCGGATCAGTCAGGTCCACCGGCTTGGTGACGTTGAGCCACCAGCGTGGCGGAAAAAACCACAGCCAAACCACGGCAACGACGGCAACCGCCATCAACGACGAAACGATTAACCGTGATCTGGGCATACGATTATCCATTGCCTGAAATACGACAAGGCAGGCCAGCGGGACGCCTGCGCCGAATGTTTATCATCGCTAATGATAGCTTTTTCCGAAATACAGTTCCAGGCGGACATTATCAAAACTCCCGGCTTTGGGTGCTCGCCTGCCGAACCGCATGAGCCGATGAAAAGCCGCTAATGGGATGGACCGGGTCACAAGCGGCAGTTCGTGGCAGGGCCTCCAAAGGTCTGTTATGCGGCCGTAAGCAAACCCTCGGTTTCCAACCAAAACGGGGCACAAGCCTACCCCTCATGTTTCGACAAGCTCAACATGAGGGGTGGGCGGCCTCATCCTGAGCCTGTCGAAGGGTGAGGCCGCTTTTGAACACCGATTCCTTTTGATCGGAAATCCCTCAGCCGCCCAAGAGCTTTCGCAACTTCTTCACCGCCTCGTCCGGCGCCGCCAGCACGGGGCGTCCCGCGACCTCGGCAATGTCGCCCATCGCTTGGACCATGGTGTATTGCGCCAGTATCAGGACATCGACGTCCGTCATTTCCGCCGCCGCCTTTGCAACATGGGAATTATGCTTTGCCGCATCGCCGCCTTTGAGTGCTTGAAAGGCGTCCGCCACGTGGTGGAGCGTGATTTCGGGGTTGAGCCCCCGGGCCTCGGCAGCGTTTTCCAGTTCACGGGCAAGCGACGGGATCGTCGGGCCGAACGTCGCCAGGCCGCCGATGCGGGGGCCGATGGCGAGCGCCGCTTCGATCATCGCTTCATCGGGCTTTAGCACCGGGATATCGACGCCAACTCTCGACGCTTCGATGGCGGTGCCGAAAGCCGAGCACGTGAATAGGACCGCATCGGCGCCGCAATCGATGCCATAGCGGACCAGCGCCGTCATGCGCCGGGCAAAATCATCCGTCAGCTCGCCCGCGGCTTCAAGGTCGGTGGCCAGCGAGGTGTCGGTCAAATCGACATGGACGGCCCCCGGCCACAATCGGGCGAAGGCGTCGTGGATGGGATCGACGGAGCCCGTGACGGCGTGGATCAATTGAATGCGCGGTGGAGTCAATTTTTCGTCCTTTAAAGAAGCCTTGGGGTAACTTACGATTACAAAAAAGAATGGGCAACAGCCCGACGTGAGTTTTTGGGAGGGGGAACGAGCCATGCCGACATCACCAAACGATACCGTCACGGTCGCGACCACCGACGGCATTTGCCGGATAACGTTAAACCGGGAAAAATCCCTGAACGCCATCAACCCGGACATGGCGGTGGCCTTGAAGCACGTGACCGGCGAAATCAGGAACGATGCGGATATCCGCGTCGTCGTCGTCCAGGGCGCAGGCCCACATTTCATGGCCGGCGGCGACATCAAGGCGTTCAAGGCGTTTCTCGACGAAAATCCGGGCGACGATGCCATCCGCGCCCATTTCGACGGCATGATCTCCATCGTCCATGACGTCATCACCAATTTCAGGGAAATGCCGCAACCCGTAATCGCCGGCGTCCGGGGCGCCGTCGCCGGCGCCGGGGTCAGTGTGATGCTGGCCTGCGACATGGTGCTGGCAAGCGATGATTCCATTTATACGCTGGCTTATTGCCACCTCGGCACGGCGCCCGACGGCGGGTCGACCTATGCGCTGCCCCGGACAGTGGGGCTGAAACGGGCGTTCGAGATCGCCCTTCTCGGCGACCGCTTCGATGCCGAGGCGGCGCTTCGGGCGGGGCTGGTCAACAGGCTGGTAAAGCCTGAGGATTTGGATGCGGAGGTGGATAAATTGGCCAAGCGCCTGGCATCCGGCCCGGCAGTGGCCTATGCCGAAACCAAGGCTTTACTGAACGCGTCGCTTCACCGCACGCTCGAAGAACAACTGGCGGCCGAAACCAAGGCCTTCACCAATTGTACGGTGACGGATGATTTCACCGAGGGGGTCAACGCTTTTGTTGAGAAGCGCCCACCCAAATTTACCGGAAAATAAGGCCCTCCCCGCTTGGCGGGGAAAATAGGAGAGACGGGACATGACGGAAAAAAATACGGGAAGCTTGGACGGCAAGGTCGCCATCGTCACCGGGTCGGCGCGCAACATCGGTCGTGCGACGGCCAAGGCATTGGCGGCGGACGGCGCCAAGGTCGTCATCAACGCCGTCCAGGACGAAGACGCGGCAAATGAAGTCGCCGGAGAAATTATCGCCGGCGGCGGTCAAGCGCTGGTCCACATGGCCGACATCACCAACCGCAAGGCTTCCGAGAAAATGGTCAACCGGGCGGTCGACGAATTCGGCAGTATCGATATCCTGGTCTGTAATGCGTCCATACGCGGGCAAAAGGCCTTTACCGAAATGACCCACGAGGAATGGCGGCGCGTTATCGATATCTCGCTGGACGGGTCATTTTTCCTGGCCCAGCCCGCGGCCCTTCACATGATCGAAAAAGGCTGGGGCCGGATTGTGACGCTCGGCGGAATTTCCTGGCATATCGGCACGCCGGGGCGGGTCCACAACCTGGTCGCCAAGGCGGGCTTGGTCGGCTTTACCCGCGGGCTGGCGGTGGAAATGGCCGAACACAACATCACCGTCAATTGTGTTTCGCCGGGTTTCATCAACACCGACCGCCCGGCGTCCGCCGGCAAGCGGCCACCGTTAAAGGTCCACCCGCCGGTTGACCGCATGGGGGAAGTCGACGAGATCGCCTCGATGGTCCGCTATCTGTGCCAACCGGAAGCGGCCTATATCACCGGGCAAACGCTGCACGTCAACGGCGGCATGTATTTAGGGAGCTGATTTCGTCTTAGGAAATGGGTTTTTCGGGCTTTTCTTCATACGGGCATTGGCCGCCCCCGAAAGCCCCCTGTTCGCCTTCTTCCACTTCGACGTCGGCGGGCGTTGAGCGGTCGGCCCAGGCCCCGCTTGAAAAGGCAACGACGGCGGTTAAGGCCAACAGAGCGATAATGGCGCGCATGAATGCCTCCTTTATCCGGGGCAAATCATAGCGGGGTAACGGGTTTTTGTCACCAGAGCTTACCAGAGCGGCCCGTCCCATTGCGTTTCGGTATCCAGGGGGAAAACCGGCCGGGGCAAATTTTTGAAATCAAACCGCGACAGCACCGGCGATGTCAGGCCGGGGACATCGACCTCAATTACTTGGTCGTGGCCGAAAAATTCATCGAAACCGGCCCGGAAATGCCCTCGGGACTTAACGACGACGGTTCGGGCGCGGGCGATATCCAGGCCGAACATCTCGAAGAAAACCGGGTCCGCGCACTGCTTGCGGATGGAGCCGACGACAACCTTGATCTTGCCGCCAATATCCAACAACGCCGACGGGCCCAGGTTCAAGGCACGACCGGCCCAAAGACCCCGGCGTCCCGTACATTTTCCGTCGGACAACCCAATAACCTTGGCCGGGACCTCAAAACGTTTGGAAAATTCGCTTTCACCGGCGCCGTTGAAGACGGCCTGGAATTCAGCACCCTCACCCAACGCGTGGGCCGTTTCGGCCAGGGAAGCATCAATGAAAACGCCGAACAACACGCCCTTCACATTAGCCTCACAAAGACCCGAAAGGACCCAGGTGGTGTTGCCCCGGCCGCCGCCGCCGGGGTTGTCGGCAACGTCGGCGAAGATCAGGGGCGGACGGCTTTGATCCTCTGTATTTTTGACGGCTTTGAAGACCGCGTCTTCTAGGGAGGTAAGATTTTTCTGGAACCGTTCATGCATTGCCCAGGCCCGGCTGGCAATATCCCCTGCCAGTTCCCGAGCGGCTTCAAGATCGCCCCTAGCGGTGACGATGACCGCGAGGCCGTTCTTGGCCAAGTCGCTAAAAACGAAACCGGCAATGACCGACACATTGACGATTTTATCGGTCTTGGCTTGTTGGCCGTAATTGATGAGTTCCGCGTAAGGCCCCTGGGCCGTCAACAGCGTTACCGTCGGCGCGGCGATGGGCAGGCGGATGAAGGCCGTGACCGGTTTCATACCGGCCCACATTTCCACCATCACACGAGCGGCTTCCCGGGCGCGTTCTTTTTGATCGACATGGGGATTGGTGCGATAGGAAATCAGGACATTCGTTTGTTCGACCATTTTGTCCGAAATGTTGGCATGCAGGTCGAGGGTCGCGATAAACGGCACTTCCGCACCGATGACGTCTCGCACCATTTCGAAAAGCTCGCCGTCCGGATCGTCGGAAACAGTCGCCGTCATGCCGCCGTGGGCGCTAAAATAAACGCCGTCGAGCGGCCCGGCTTCAACCAGGCGGCGGCGCATTTCCGAAAGCGTGGCGTCAAAAAATCCCTGTTCGCAAGGGCCGTTGGGTTCCGAGGCCGTGACCAGGATGGGTACGGGCTCCCAAGCAATACCCAGACCGACCATCTCGCCGATGAAACCCGAAATTTCCGCCGGTTGGCGCGGGTTTTCGCTTTTCTCATCGGCGATGATTTCCGCCCCCGCCAGGTAACAAAGCTCCCGGAAGGAAGATTCCTCGCAGACCGGCGCGAAGGCGTTGCTTTCAAGGTGCATGCCCAGCAGGGCTACGCGCTTTGGTTTTTCGCCAGAAATCACAATTAAGGGATCACGAAGGGGCGTTACTGTTGGCGCAGTTTCGGGTCGAGGGCGTCTCTGAGGGCATCGCCGAACAGGTTGAACCCGAACACCGCCAAGCTGATGGCGACACCGGGCCAGATGGCGACCCAAGGCGCGCTTTCGGCGTATTCTTCGGCGCCGCCTTGCAGCATCAAGCCCCAGGCCGGGGTCGGTTCCTGGACGCCGAGGCCCAAATAGCTGAGGGATGCTTCCAGCAAAATCGCCTGACCGACGAAGGCGGTCAGCATAATCAAAAACGGCGCCATGACGTTGGGCACCATGTGGCGAAGGATGATTCGTGAATGGGTGAACCCGAGGGCGCGCGCCGCATCGACATAAGGGATTTCGCGGATGGCGAGCGCGCTGGACCGGACCACCCGGGCGCAGCGCGGAATGAATGGGATGGTGATGGCGATAATGACGTTTTCGGTGCCGGGGCCGAAAATGGAGACCACGGCCAAGGCCATGATAATCAGCGGAAAGGCCATGAACACGTCCATCACCCGTTGGAAGAAAAGGTCGATGCGACCGCCGAAATAGGCGCTGCCGACGCCGAGAACAAGCCCGGTAAAGGCGCCGATGATGGCGCAGGAAAAACCGACGAACAGCGCCGTGCGGGAGCCATAGACGATGCGGGTCAGGATGTCGCGCCCGAACTGGTCCGTGCCCATCCAGAATTCCCCACTGGGCGGAGTCAGCATGTGCTCGAATGAATTCAGGACCGGGTCGTAGACGGTGAGGACTTCGGCGAAGACCGCGAGCACGATCATGACCACAACGACGACCGCCCCGAACGCCCCCAACGGGTATTTGGCGCTCAGGGAGAGGAAGACTTCAAGCCACGGCTTTTTCCCGGTGAGTTCCTCTACTTCGCTTTCCACTTGGACTTCGGAGACCGTTGTCATCGGAACATTTCCCTAGCTGTACCTGATCCTGGGGTCGAGCCAGGCATAGAAAAGATCGACAATAAAATTGGTGAAGACGAACACGGCGACGACGATCATGACCAGCGCCTGGGTCAGGGAGTAGTCGTTGTTGAGCACGGATTCGACGAACAGCTTGCCGAGCCCGTTCAAATTAAAGACCTGTTCCGTCACCACCAACCCACCCATCAAGAAGGCGAATTCGATGCCGATCACGGTGACCACCGGCAACAACGAATTCTTCAACGCGTGTCGGTTGATGACTATTTTTTCCAACAGACCTTTGGCCCGCGCGGTGCGGATGTAATCTTCGCGCAGCACTTCCAGCAGCGCCGAACGGGTCATGCGGGTGGCGACGGCGGAATACCGGTATCCCGTCGCCACCGCCGGCCAGATCAATTGCGCGAGATTGCCGCCGAGGTCTTCGAACGGCGAAACGTATTCAATAGGCGGCATCCACGGTTCGCCGAACCATGATTGTGTCAGGATAAGCAAACCCAGGATAATGATAATGCCGAGCCAGAAAGACGGTATGGCGATGCCGAAAATACTGAACGTGCGGACGACATAATCGATCCAGGTGTCCTGCTTGACGGCCGAAATGACACCAAGGGGAATGGAAATGATGACGGCGACGAAGGTGGCCATGAAGGCGACCTGCAGGGACAACTGGAAGCGCAAGCCGATTTCGAAGGTAATGGGTTTGCCGGTCCACATGGAATCGCCCAAGTCCAAAATGAAGAATCCGCCCACGAACTTCGCGAACTGGACCAAGATATGGTCGTTGAGCCCAAGATTTTGGCGGCAAAGCTCAATCTCAGCCGGGTCGGCGTAAAGTCCGGTGCCGGCGAGACGAAGTTCGCACACATCGCCGGGAATAAGTCTTAAAAGGAAAAAAACAAGCACCGCCGCCCCGATCAACGTCGGGATCATCAACAACACTCGCTTGACAATATATTTATACATTTAAAATTCGTGGATTTTTTGCATTTAAGGAATTCCCGCCCGCCGCCGGTTAAGGCAACGGGCGGGGTTTCCCGTCTAGGTCTTTTTAGCCTCTACTTGTCGAGCCAGATGTTGTCGAGAGACTGGTTCAAGTAATGAGACGGCGCAATCTTCCAACCCTTAACGTAAGAACGATGCGGGTTGATCTTGTACCACCACAGCGTGATCCCCAGGTGGGCTTGGTCGCTGACCGCCCGGTTTTCAAATTCACGCATGATGACGCGCTGTTCTTTCTCGGTACCGGCGCGGAGAAGTCTATTGTAAATCTCCTCAAGCACCTGATCGTCGTAGTTGCCGTAGTTGTTGCCAGCGGAACCGAGGAACTTCGTCACGTCGGCGATCGGGTTGATCACCGACTGGCAGTTGAAGTCGATGGAAATATCGAAGTCCTTGGACTTGCGAAGCGTTGCATAGAACGGACCCGAAGGCTGCACACGCTGCTTGGCATTGACGCCGACTTTCTTCCACTGATCGACGAGCCACGTGCCCACGACCTTGTACGGCTGATCGACGCCGCGGTTGGAGAAGTCAAGCTTCAGACCGGACGCCTTGGCCGCCTTCAGCAGCTTCTTGGCTTTGGCGCGGGACGCTTTCATGTCCGTGCCGTAACCGGTGAGCTTGACCAATTCAGCCTTGGTCGCCGCCAACGGGTGTTTTGGGAAGACAACGCCACCGACCGTCTTGACGATGGCGATCTTGCTCAGGTACTTGGACCCGCCCCAGCGATCGACGGCGAGGGAAAGCGCTTGGCGTACACGCGGATCGTTGAAGGGCTTGCGTCCCTGGTTCGGCGTAAACATCAGCACGCAGTTCCAGTCACTTTCCTGGACGGTGATCTTGTCGCCCAGGGCCTTGACCAGGTCGTCACGAGCCTTCGGCGGGAAGCCGCGGAACTCAATGGCGGCACGGTCGCCACGGATGGCTTGCAGACGAATGGCCATCTTCGGCGCGGCAATGGCCTTGAACCCATCAAGATAGGGCTGCCCCTTGAAATGGTAGCCGGCGTACTTCTTACCCTCGACGAACGAACCTGGCTGATGCTGCACGAAAGTGAATGGGCCGGTGCCGTTGATGTTCTTTTTGTGCCAGTTGTATCCGTTCTTATCCAAGTCCTTCTTCGACACGACGATGTTGAACGGCGTCGCCACCGCCGGGATAAACGAGCCCGACGGGAACTTCAGCTTGAAGACAACCGTGAAGTCATCCGGTGCGCTGACGGAATCGACCATCTTGAAGAACGCTTTCCGGGAACTCGGGACACCCTTGGGCGGGAAAATGATCTTGTTGTAGGTGGCGACGATGTCGTGCGCGGTCAGGGGCGTTCCATCATGGAACTTGACGCCCTTGCGGATCTTGAAGGTGTATTTTTTGAACCCATCCTCACCCTTGGGCACGCTGCCTTCGCAAAGGTCGCAAACAAAATCCGTCGGCGATGACGGATTGCTGGGGTTGACCCGGATTAAAAGGCTGTAAAACGGCCGGATCGGATGGATCACACCAAAGGTGGTCTCCCGGTGAAGGTCATAAGACGGAATCTTAGAACCGACGACGAAGTTCAACACACCGCCGCTTTTGATGGCATGCGCGGTGCCGGCGGTGCCGACGGCGCCAAAGGCCAGACCGGCCCCGACGGCGAGCGAAAGCGCCAATTTGGAATAGACTTTTTTCATTTTGTGTCTCCTTCCCAGTGAAATGAGAAGCTTAATTTTTGCTTCTCTGCTCCTCGATTGATGCGCCATTCCTCCCCTTTGACGAATGATCACACTTCCCAACAGGCCACCCAATGGCCCGGTTTGATTTCCCGAAACTCGGGAATTTCCTGTGAACAACGGTCCTTCGCCAGGGTACACCTGGGATGAAAGACACAGCCGCTCGGTGGATTGATTGGACTTGGTACCTCTCCCTTTACGACTTCATGAGCTCTTTGAGCTTCGATTGTTGGGTCCGGTATCGGGACCGCCGCTAACAGGGCTCGAGTGTAGGGGTGAATCGGATGGTCGTAAAGCTCGTCGCAATCGGCCAATTCCACCATATGCCCCAAATACATAACGGCGACCCGGTGACAGATATGCCGGATAACGCTGAGATCATGGGAAATAAACAGATACGTCAGCCCGAATTCGTCACGCAGGTCCTCCAAAAGGTTAATAACCTGTGCCTGAATAGACACATCCAGGGCCGAAACCGCCTCGTCGCAGATGATGAATTCCGGATTCAGCGCCAAGGCCCGGGCGATACCCACCCGTTGGCGCTGTCCGCCGCTCATTTCGTGCGGATAGCGGTCGGCGAACTTGGGGTTCAGCCCGCAGAAAGACAGCAATTCCCGGACCCGTTTGTCCCGTTCTGCGGCATCGGTGATGATTTTGTGAACTTTAATCGGTTCCGCCAGGATTTCGCCGATCTTCATCCTCGGATTCAACGAGGAGAAAGGATCCTGGAAAATTACCTGAATTCTCTCTCGGATCGGGCTCATTTCCTTTTGGGACAATTTCGTTAAGTCCCTGCCGTCGAAAATTATTTCGCCGGCCGTGGTTTTTTCAAGCTGCAGGATGCATCGCCCGATGGTCGTTTTGCCGCATCCGGATTCACCCACCAGGCCCAATGTCTCGCCCTTTTTGATGGAAAAGCTGATGCCGTCGACGGCCTTAACGTTGGCGACGACGCGGGTAACCATGATCCCCTCGGTCACCGGGAAATACATCTTCAAGTCCTTGACGTCGATCAGGACCTCTTCGGACAAGGTTCCATCAGGCGGGGTCATACGATCACCTTCATGGATTCCTTAAGCTGCCCCTTCTCGAAACAAGCCGTGTAGTGGCCTTCCTTGACCTCTTCAAGGTCCGGGAATGACTTGGCGCAGGCGTCGGTGGCGAAACGGCAACGCGGCCGGAACGAACAACCGTCATCAAGGCGCGTCAAATCAGGCGGCTGGCCCTCGACGGGGTCAAGCTTGGCCTGACGCGGCAGGTCCATCCGGGGAATCGAATTCAACAGCGCCAGCGTATAGGGGTGCTTGGGATTGTGATAAATGTCCATCGCCGTCCCGGTCTCGATGATTTTACCGGCGTACATAACATTGACCCGGTCGGCATAACGGGCGACGACGCCCAGGTTATGGGTGATGATGATCAACGACACGCCCAGACGCTTGGTCAATTCCTTCATCAGTTCCAAAATCTGCGCCTGGATGGTGACGTCCAGCGCCGTTGTCGGCTCATCGGCGATGATCAACTTCGGCTCGCAGCTCAGCGCCATGGCGATCATGACCCGCTGGCGCATACCGCCCGACAGGTGATGAGGGTATTGTTCCAGGCGCCGCACGGGGTCGGAAATTCCGACCATTTCAAGCAGCGCCAGCGCCTTTTTCATGGCTTCTTCCATGGAAATGCCGAAGTGCGTAATCAGGGTTTCGGAAATCTGTTCGCCGATGGACAGCACCGGGTTAAGGGACGTCATCGGCTCCTGGAACACCATGGAGATTTCTTTGCCGCGGACATTACGGATTTCTTCTTCGCTGAGCCCCGCCAGGTCGACACCGCCGAATTTGATATGGCCGCCGACGATCTTTCCCGGCGGCCACGGAATCAGCCTCAGGATCGAAAGCGCGCTGACCGATTTACCGCAACCGGATTCCCCGACCAGGGCCACGGTCTCACCCTCATCAACGGTATACGAAATGCCGTCCACCGCCTTGACGGTTCCCGCCGAGGTGAAAAACTGCGTTTTCAGGTTCTCAATTTCGAGAAGTGTCGCCACAATCCCCCCGATGGACTGTTAATTATATTAGTTTTTAGCCGTTTATAGTCTTGTTAGAGAAAAACCTAGGGCCCCTTTGCGCTCGTGTCAATTACCATTAGGAATACTCTAAAACCCCAGGAAACCACGGCGATTAAGTGTTGATTAGAAGCCCTTTGGCACCGATTATAAATGATATGATTAAGCCGCAAGTTCACGATAACCGGGGAGGTCCACGACATGACATCTGAACAATTCGACAAGGGCTTGGCCGTCCGCAAGGAAGTGCTGGGCGAGGAATACGTTGACGCGGCTTTGGCCAAGGCCGACGATTTCAACCGCGATTTCCAGACCATGGTGACGGAATATTGCTGGGGCGGCACCTGGGGTCGCGAGGTGCTGAGCAAGCAGCAGCGCAGTATTCTCAACCTCGGCATGTTGGCGGCGCTCAACCGGCCGCACGAATTCAAGCTGCATTTCTTAGGAGCCCTGACCAACGGTGTCGGCCTCGACGAAATCCGTGAGATTTTAATCCAGATCGCCGTTTACTGCGGCATCCCCGCCGGTATCGAAGCCTTCCGCATCGCCCGCGAGGTCTTCAAGGAAGAAGGCATCGACGTTTCGCGCATGGATTCCGAAGGCCCGCTCTGATGGCGCCCAAGCAATTCGGTTTCGCCGGCTTAGGCCAGATGGGCGGGCCGATGGCGGCCAACATCGCCAAGGGCGGGCATACGCTTTTCGTCTACGACAAAGCGGGCACGGCGGAGCGCGCACCGGATAAGGCCCAGCCCGTTAATTCCCTGGACAAATTGGCTGCCCAGGCCGAAACGCTTTTCCTCAGCCTTCCCGACGGCTCAGTCACATTGGACGTCGCCCGCGAGCTGGCGGCGATGAAGGACATCAAGACGGTAACCGTCATCGACCTATCGACCATCGGCCCCGAAGCCGCCAGGGAGGCAGCGGGAATCCTTGAGGGCGCCGGCATCACCTATATCGATGCCCCGGTGTCGGGCGGCCAAACCGGCGCCCAGGCCGGCACCATCACCGTCATGTGGGCGGGCCCGGCGGCCATTCTAGAAAGCCACCGCCCCGTTATGGCGTCAATGTGCAAAAACCTTTTCCACGTCGGCGATGACCCCGGCCAGGGACAGGCGGTGAAGCTGTTGAACAATTTCCTGTCCGGCACCGCCATGGCGGCGACGTCGGAAGCCATGGCATTTGCCGTCTCCCAAGGTTTGAACATGCAGGCCGTGCTCGACGTCGTCAACGTATCGACCGGCCAAAACACGGCGACCAGCGACAAGTTCCCCAAGCGCATCGTCACCGGCACCTATGACGCCGGCTTCAAAACCAAGCTGCTGTCAAAGGACATCGACCTTTTTTTGAAGAACGCCGAAGCCGCCGGCACACCGGCAGGGGTCGCCCGCACCATCGCCGATCTATGGCGGCGCTGCGACGAGGCGCTGCCGGACAGTGA
>JABMOY010000160.1 GCA_013203955.1 Rhodospirillales bacterium
CCTGAGCAGCGAGCGCGAGCGAGCGTGTCGAAGGATTGCCGCCACAAATCAACTTTTTCAGCAGCCTGCTAGAGCGCTTTCGCGGCCTTTAGGAATTCGGCAATTTTTTCAGGACTTTTGCGGCCCGGCGCGTCCTCGACGCCCGACGACACGTCGAGCGCCTGAGCCCCGCTGGCTTTAACGGCTTGGGCGACGTTTTCCGCCGTCAGGCCACCGGCCAGGACCCAAGGAACCTCAACCGCAGCCCCCTTCAACAGCGCCCAATCGAAGGCGCGGGCGTTGCCGCCGGGGCGCGTCGCACCTTTAAGCGGCTTGGCGTCGAACATCAGCTTATCGGCGATGCCTTCATAATCACTGGCCTTGGCAACATCTTCGGCGTCAGCTATGGGCAGAACCTTCATCACCGGCAGGCCGAAACGCTCTTTGATTTCCCGCACCCGTTCGGGGGTTTCGGCCCCGTGAAGTTGCAGCATATCGATGCCGGCCTTTAATACGATTTCCGCCAGAAGCTCATCTGATGCATCGACCACCAGCCCAACCCGGACGATGCCTTGCGGCACGGCCTCGGCCAGCGCCCCGGCGCGCATCGGAGCTACATAACGGGGCGAGGCTTGAAAAAACACGAAGCCGACCATATCGGCGCCGCCGTCGACGGCGGCGGCCACGGCGGCTTCGTCGGAAAGCCCGCAGATTTTAACGGATACCGTCATTTATTCAGTTCATCGGCGATGCGCTTGGCGGCGGCCACCGGATCGGAGGCCGCTATGATGGGGCGGCCGATGACCAGGTAATCGGCGCCGAGGGCTATGGCTTCGGCAGGCGTGGTGATGCGCTTTTGGTCGTCTGTGGCGGCCCAATCGGGGCGGATGCCCGGCACCACCAACTTAAAATCCGGGCCCAGTTCTTTTCGCAGATCCTCCGCTTCCAGCGCCGAACAGACGACCCCGTCGAGGCCGCACCGCTTGGCCAGCGCGGCCAAGCGCATGACCTGGGCGTTAGCCAGGCCATCAACGCCGATTGCGGCAAGATCATCGTCGCCCATGGACGTCAAGACCGTCACCGCCACCACCAAGGGCCGCCGGGAGATAGAGCCAAGGCCCGCGGCCTTAATCGCCGCTTTCATCATCGCTTCGCCGCCGCTTGCGTGGACGTTCAGCATGAAGGGCTTCAAGGGCAGCGCCGCTTTCACCGCGGCAGCTACCGTCGCCGGGATGTCGTGGAATTTGAGGTCCAGAAATACCGGCAGACCCAGGGCCGAAATCGCCGCGACGCCTTCGGGGCCTTGGCTCGTGAAAAATTCCTTGCCGACCTTGACGCCGCCGATATGGCCTTCAAGCAGGCCCGCCAGCGATATGGCTAAGTCCAGGTCGGGCGTATCCAGGGCGACGAAGATTCTGTCTGATGGTTTCATGGTTGCGTTCATATAACCCCAAGCCCTTAAGAAGGCCAGAGCGGCGAAGCTTAAGCGCCCGGGAGTCTCGGCGTGCTGTCCCTGAACGCGTCGGCCTCGGATTGCAGGCGCTGGAGTTTTTCTTCCACTTCGGCGACTTGGCGTTCGGCGCGGTCGGCGCGCCCGGCTTCGCTGCGCGCCCGCTTGCGGACCTTGCCGGCGGAAGCCCAGGCGACAAACCCGCCGGCCAGGAACCCAACGAACAAGGTCCCCAACATGATCGAAAAAATCGGCAAGGGCACGGTGACCATATCCAGGGGCCACAGGTCGAGGGTCAATTCCGTTTGGTTGTTGACGGAAAAAACGACGATCAGCACCACCAAAAGCGCCTCGACGATCCAGAAAAGAGCCTTCAACACGGGCGTCATCCTTGAGCGCGCTGCCTCGCAGCACCCCTAAAGCGGGGCTGGCAAAGAAGATCGGACTTAAATCAACCGCCGCTGTTCAGTTTTTCGCGGAGTTGCTTGCCGGTTTTGAAATAAGGAATGAATTTTTCGGAAACCTGTACGGAATCCCCGGTCCGGGGATTGCGGCCGATGCGCGCACCGCGCTGTTTCACCGAAAACGCCCCAAATCCGCGCAATTCAACCCTATCGCCCATGGCAAGGGCATTGGTGATTTCGTCAAAAATCGTCGTCACGATGCGTTCCACATCCCGCTGAAAAAGATGCGGGTTCGACGCGGCAAGACGCGCGATCAGTTCGGATTTTGTCATGCCACTATCCCCCCTTTAAAAAAGCGCTCTTTTATTGCGCCGGGATTATAAAATTTTCGTCCGCCGGGGCATTATCGGCGAGGTGGTAATCCTTTGGACATACCTACCACGGGTTAGGGTGCCAAAGTGAGACCACCCCGTCAAGACTAAGTCTTTCAGAAAATAGACTTTTTCCGACCATGGAGCCCAACAATTCACGCCACGGCTCGTCGTCGTGGCTGACCTTGATTTCCTTGAGCGGCAGAGAATCAGCGATTTTATGGGTATCGGACAGCCATTTGCGGGCTTCCGGCTCGGACCCGAGCGCATCCACCAAGCCATTTTCCTTGGCCTGACGACCGCTGAAAACCCGGCCATCGGCCAGCTTTAAGACCTTTTGCTTGGCCATCGACCGGCGTTCGGACACGAGGCTGACAAACATATCGAAGAAATCCTCGATGACCTCTTCGGTCGCCTTGCGGGCTTCGGGGGAAAATTTTTCCATCGGATTAGGCTGCGCCTTCAAGGGCCCGCTTTTCAGAGTTTCCGGCTTGATGCCCAGTTTATCCAGAAGCCCGGTGATATCCGCTGTTTGCAAAATCACGCCGATGGACCCGGTTAAGGTCGACGCACGGGCGATGATGTGATCGGACGCCAAGGCCGTCATGTAACCCGCCGACGTCGCCGTCGTGCCCATGGTCGCGACCACCGGCTTCTTTTCGGCGACCCGGCGAAGAGATTGATACAAGGCATCGCCGCCGACGAAGGTTCCACCGGGGCTGTCTATTTTGACGATAAGTGCTTTCGCCCGGTCGTTGCCGGCGACGTCGGCCAGCAGCTTATCCCGGTCGGGGTCATCAAGAATAATGCCCGCGATGACGATTTTAGCGACGTGATCGGAGCGCTCGGTAAGATCGAACCGCCCGGCGACCGCCACCACCGTGGCAACGGCGGCGGCAATACCGAAAACCCGCCAATAAACCAAACGCCGCTTCAGGCGCCGTCTTTCAACCACATGATCGGCATCGAGAGACATTATTTATCAGTCCTTGGCTTTATGCGGATTTATTTATCTTTCTCCGCCTTTTTGGCCTTGGCCTTGGCGGGGGCTTTTTTCTTAACTTCCTTCTTTTCGGCCCCATCCTTGTCATCGGCTTTCGCCTTGGCCTTAGCGGGGGCCTTAGCGGGGGCCTTAGCAGGAGCCTTTTTCTTGGCTTCCTTCTTCGCCGGCTTTTCTTCCGCTTTTTCTTCTACCTTTTCGGGCACCTTATCTTCTTTTTCAGCAACCTTCTTAGCAGGCCTCGCCGGTTCCTCGTCCTTGCCGCCGGCCGCCTTTTCCTGGATCGCCGCACCCAGGATATCGCCGAGGGAAGCGCCGGCGTCCGACGACCCGTAAGTCGCCATGGCCTTCTTTTCCTCTTCGACTTCGAGGGCCTTGATGGAAAGCGTCAACTTGCGGCCGGATGCGTCGACTTGGGTGATCTTGGCGTCGATCTTTTCACCAGCCGCGAAACGATCGGGCCGTTGTTCGGAGCGTTCCCGGCTGAGGTCTCCCTTGCGGATGAAACCGGGGACGTCATTGGCCAGAACCTCGATGCCGCCATTGGTGATCGCCGTGATCGTGCAGGTAACGACGGTGCCTTTCTTGAGATTGCCCAGCCCTTTGCCGACAGTATCTTCGGTCAGCTGTTTGAGGCCGAGGCTGATGCGTTCCTTTTCGATATCGACGTCCAGAATCTTGGCCTTGACCATTTGGCCCTTCTTGAATTCGGCCAAGGCTTCTTCGCCGGATTTCGTCCAGCTGAGGTCGGACAGATGGGCCATGCCGTCGATGTCGCCGTCGAGGCCGATAAACAACCCGAATTCGGTGATGTTCTTGACCTCGCCCTCGACTTCCGAGCCGACGGTGAA
>JABMOY010000161.1 GCA_013203955.1 Rhodospirillales bacterium
TTCTGAGCCAGGATCAAACTCTCAAGTTAAATTTCCCGTACTAAAAAGCACGAGGAATTGCGAGAGCCTGTCCCTTGCACATAATTTGGCTTAACAAAGAATGCACAATTTAGGACAGGTCTTTAAACGTACTAATGACGTACAAAGACCGCCGCCTGCGCATCCCTTCTAATACTATCTACAATGTCCAAGAGCAAAAACGGAACCCCGCCGCTGACAAAGAAAAGCGTCAACAACGACCTTCCGCGAGCGAGGTTCTACGCGCCTCGAGAAAGTATGTCAAACCCTATAAAGGCTGAGTTCCAGATTATATGCTTTTGGACCCAAAAACTCAACAGGACCCTGCCCCCAATTGCCCAAAAATGGGTCTGAATCCGGGCTTTTTTGCCTAGGAAGGCGACATCTTACTCTATTAAATAAAAGGGATTCGGCGATCCCGGGATTTCCGAGTCGTTGCTTGCCCCTTCTAAGACCCTAAAAGATGGACCGGCGGGCCGGCATCTTCTTCGGCTTTGGTGCCGCAGGCTGCTTCCAGTTGATCGAGAATCCCATCCACCATATCCAGCGTCGTCCCTAAGATGAAATCCCCTGGCACTAATTTTACCGTCGGGCCCTTTGTGCATTGGCCAAAGCAGACGTAACGTTCGGCGACAATATCGATCCGGCGCTCACGAACGCCCTCCTCGATGGCCTCGGCGATGGCGAGACTGCCACGCGTTGCACAAGAAGGTTCGCCCGAATGGAAGCGCCGGTTCACACAGGTCAGAACTTTTTTCGGTCGCTCCTGCAAACGCGTCACTCCTTTTTCTACAGCTCTTTCTTGAAATGGTAGCGGCGTATCCCGCCGCCAATTGTTTTATTGTTTGCCGCCTCGGCGACTTCTTCACGGACAAGCTCGAACCCCGAATTGCGATAAAGCGATAACGCATCGGGCTGGGTTTCCGACGTGCTCAGGTCGAGGCGGTGCAAGTTGTCCGCACGGCATTGATCTTCTGCGAATTGCAGCAACTTACCCCCGATCCCGAGGCGGCGCCGATCCGGGTCGACGTACACGCGGCGAAGCTCCATGGCGCCCGGCCCCGATTGTTCCAGCCCGAACATGCCGACAACCTGGGTCTCAATTAAGGCGACCCAAAAACCGCCGTTTCTTTCGCCGTAGTATTCAGAAATTCTATCGATTTCTTCGCGTAGCGATAATTCGATATAGCTTTCGAAAGCCGCCTTAAGGTCCGCCGGCGCCAAGGCGCGATTGACCTTAATAAACAGCGCCCTCACCGGGACCGCGTCGGCCTCGACGAATGGCCGCACATTGAGTTGGTTATCCACTGAGCAGATCCTGTTGCTGCCGAATAATCTGTCTCCTAATAGAGCGCAAAAGCGGACGTTGATCAAAACCCCCGATTTTGGCCACTTTAAGGGCGTCTTTCCTACTCTCGCCCATCCAGCCGTCGGAGATGGGTGCAATTGTCCCGCTAAACCTACAAAATCAATACTGAGGGATTTACGGAATGGCCCAACAGCGACAAGAGATCGAGGCGTTCGTGCGACACCTCATCGTCGAAGTTGAGGCCGCCCGGGCGGCGGGGATAACTGCGCCTCAAGAAATCGCCGATCATTTCAACGCCAAGGGCGTCACCACCCGCAAGGGCCGGCGCTGGACCGGCGCGACTGTCGCCAAATTTCTCGGCAGCCCGGGCGCCAAGCGAAACCGTTCGGGCGGAAAGTTGGGCTCCACGGTGACGCCGAAGGATAATCCTGACAAGCCGCTCAAGGTGCTCGATAAAGCACAATTGCGGCGCCTTTCGGAAATAACCATCGGTCATTATGACCGGGCGGCCGAAGATTACTGGTCCGGCACTCAACATCACGAAGTCAGTCAGAATTATGAGGCACTCTTGGAAGCAATTGAGGGCGAGCCCCCCTATGGCATCCTCGACTTGGGTTGTGGCCCCGGACGAGACTTGCATTATTTCCAATCATTGGGCCATGACGCCACGGGCCTGGACGGATCGAAAGAATTCGTGGCGATGGCGCGCTCCTATTCAGGGTGTGAGGTTCTCCATCAGGATTTTCTGGCGATGGCATTGCCGGAGAACTGTTTTGACGGTGTGTTCGCGAATGCGTCGCTCTTCCACGTACCGAGCCAGGAATTGCCGAGGGTTTTGCTCGAACTCTACACAACCTTGAAATCCCGGGGGGTCCTGTTCTGCTCAAACCCGCGAGGAAACAACGAGGAAGGTTTAAGCGATAACCGCTACGGCTGCTTCTTCGATCTCGACACCTGGCGCGATCGCGTCACCGCTGCCGGGTTCTTCGAGGTGCGGTGTTACTTCCGCCCACCGGGGCTACCGTGCCACCAGCAGCCGTGGCTTGCGACGGTTTGGCGCAAAGGCTAATGAGCCTGCTGACGTAATTTATACCGCTCTCCATCGAACTCACTAAATAGATTGTCCGCAAACGGGTTCGCGATTCTCTGTGGTGTTTCTGCAGGCTCTAGGTTCTGCTCGGCGACATAGGTCGTATGAGCCGCTTCATTTACCAGCACGTGATACCAAGGTTTGTCCTTCGGGGGGCCAGAGCGAGCGACTTGCGCGTACCATTCATCTGACCCTTGAAAGGTCGGATCAACATCAAAAACAACCCCGACGTAGTCAAACAGCTTGTGATGAATTATTTGGCCTACTTGAAATTTTGCTTCGTGTTTTGACATGTTAATCACCGATTCTGATTAGGCTGAAAGAGGCCCCGTTTCTACCGGCAATCCCGCTTCAGTCCAGGCAGCAAGACCGCCCGCCATGTTGTAGGCTTCCGTCAAAACGCCCTGAGCCACGACGTAATTCCCCACTTGCTCGGATCGTATGCCATGGGCGCAGATAAAGACGACTTTCTTCCCCGTATCAACGGGGACGAGTTCCAGATCGAACGCCGACATCGGCACGTGGACGGCTTCTTCCAGGCGTGCCTGTGCCCATTCACCCGCTTCGCGAACGTCCACCAACACCGCCTCGCCGTTGCCGACCCAGCGATGCACTGTCTCGGGCTGAATTTCAGTAAATTCGAGCATAGCGGCGCATCCTCTTTCTGCCTTATCGATTTCATTGATTCATATGGGGCCGGAGTCATAACTTTCACTCTATTTTCTCCGCCCTCCAGCTGAACCGTAGTATGCCGACGGGGTATGCTTTAAAACAGGAGTAAGCGTTCTGACCAAATTTGCATCCGCAATACCCCGGCGATAGCGTAACCGAATGTTTGATGCCCTCACCATCCTTGCCATCGCCGGAACCTTCCTGATCGCCGGCACCGTTAAAGGTGTTATCGGCCTCGGTCTGCCAACGGTTAGCCTGGCGCTTCTGACCGTCGCATTCGATCTGCCACAGGCCATGGCCTTGCTGTTGGTGCCGTCATCCATCACCAACATCTGGCAAGCCGTGGTCGGGGGAAATGGCAGCGCAATATTACGCAGGCTTTGGCCGTTCCTGCTGATGGCGACGGTAACGGTTTGGCTGGGGGCCACGGCGTTAACGCGTGTTGATCTGGCTTTGCTGAAGGCGCTGCTTGGCGCGCTCTTGATCATCTACGCAAGTTTGAGCCTTGGCGGCCTACGTTTCGCTATCACGCCCCGCCACGAAAAATGGATCGGCCCCTTGCTTGGCACCGCGAACGGCATCCTGACCGGGATGACGGGATCGTTTGTCGTGCCCGGCGTATTTTTCTTGCAAGCCATCGGCCTTTCCCGGGACATGCTCATTCAAGCCATGGGCATGTTGTTTACGGCATCGACATTGGCCCTTGCCATCGCCCTACAGGGAAACGGGTTGCTGACAATTGACCTTGGAATATTATCCACCGCGGCATTAATCCCGGCGATCATCGGAATGATCCTTGGTCAAGGCATTCGGAAAAGGTTGTCGGAGCACCTATTCCGTCGGCTGTTCTTCATCGCTCTCCTGATTTTAGGCGCCTACATCATCGCCAGCGCGTCCGGCGGCTTCCGGGCCTAAGAGCCGGCAAATTTCCTCATAAGGAGGCGATGTGCTATGGTGATCTCTACATTGCAACCCACCGGCACAAGGCCGGTTCGAGGACAAGAAATGACCGAAATTCGCAATTTCTTCGCCAACTTGTTTGTCGCCCGCCAGTCGGCCGGGCGCAGCGCGTTGCCCTATGCGAATAAGGGCGCAAACAACAGCCAACCCACCGGCCAACCCCCCGGCCAACCGTTGCCCGCCGCGCGCACCGTCTTCGACACGGTCAAGCTTTCCGATGGCGGCCAAAAGATCGTCAACCTGGCGCGGGGACAGGAACTCGCCAAGGAATTCCGGAACGCACCCCTCGACGAAGATTACGCCGCCAATCTGTTGAAGGCGCAGGAAGACATCTTCCGCATCACCCGCCTGTTCACCGAAACCATCAAGGCGGCCTTCCCGGCACACCAAGGGAAAAGCTAGCCCCCCGCGCCTTGCATTGGCGGCGGGCTTAAGCGAATTCTCTTGACTTGCCCGTTCCGTAGGCGCATTAGCGGCCCCAACGACAATTCCTTCAAGGTCGACTTTCGATCGATCGCTGGTTTTACACGTGTTTAACCGGCCACCTTTCTTACCGACATATGTAGGCGTTTCGTTAGACGGGTCTCTGCCCTTGTCTTTGATAAAGAGCACGCCCGATCGACAATGCTTGCACTGTGCTAGCGCACCCGCCGCCCCGACTTCGGAGCGGAGGGTTACTTACTATTTTATTGAGAAAGAAAAATAACAAATGACTAATTTTGCGGGCCTAGAATTGGCCCAACCCATCCTTCGCGCCGTCGGCGAAGAAGGCTATACCACCCTCACCCCCATTCAAGCCAAGGCCATCCCGCCGCTGCTCGAAGGCCGCGACCTGTTAGGCGTCGCCCAGACCGGCACCGGCAAAACGGCGGCCTTCGCCCTGCCCCTGCTGCATCAATTGGCGAAAAACCCCGGCAAGGCGCAAAGCCGCCAGCCGCGAGCCCTAATCTTGGCGCCGACCCGCGAACTGGCGAGCCAGATTGCCGACAGCATCAAGACCTATGGCCGCTACCTGCATCTGCGCACGACGGTCGTCTTCGGCGGCACCTCCAGCCGTCCGCAGATTCAGGCTTTGGCCCGTGGCGTTCACGTCGTCGTCGCCACCCCGGGTCGGCTTCTCGACCTGATGAACCAGCGCCACCTGTTCCTTGACGCGGTCGACGTCTTCGTCCTCGACGAAGCCGACCGCATGCTCGACATGGGTTTCATCAA
>JABMOY010000162.1 GCA_013203955.1 Rhodospirillales bacterium
AGCTTGTCCCACATGGTGCGACCGGCGGGGCCGCGCATTTCTTCCATGATCGCATTGACCCGATCTTCGGACAAAGCGCCGGTCAACAGCCGCTCGGTGGAGGAATGGGACCCGACTAAGCCGCCGGCACCCGATAACTGGTCGGCAAATTCTACAAACAATCGCTCGACGATACTGGACGAGAGGGATCCCAAGCTGGACATCGCCTGGGAAAGTTCGCGGATTTCCTCGTCGTCCATGCGCTCGAACAGCGTTCCCGATTGCGTCGGCCCGATCGACAGCATGAAGGCGGCCGCTCTTTGGGGGCCGGACAAACTCCGATAATCATCCTTCGCTCGCGCCATGAAGGGAACCTTACCACTGAAATAGTTAACGGAATTTTACGAAAAATGGCCTAACAATGCTACCTTGCTTTTCATATCGGCGGTTTTGGAGGTTACGATAAGCATGCGCTTTAGCATTTCGGCTGCGGGGTTGGTGGCAGCGGCGACTTTCTTGTCTATGTTTGCCCCGGAAACCCTTTCGGCAGGCGAGTTTCAACTTGCTCAATCGAAACAGGTTAAAAGCAAAAGCCAGCAACCCCCGATTTCCAATAAGCCGCCGGCCCCAAAACAGATAGAAACATACCTGCATCCGGTCCGGAAATTCATCCTGACCATTCCCAAGGGCGCCGATATAACGGAAAAGGGCAGCCCGGCCCAGCTTTCCATTGTGTCCCGCAAGGGGTTCCTGATCAATGTCCAGACCGGGGATACCAACCCGTCGATGACGCTTAGGCAAATGGCGGGCAGGCTGGAAGAAAAATACTTAGGGCAAGGAAAACCTTGGGGGCGCAAAATCATCGAACGGGTTGGGATCGTTGCCGGACTGGAAGGTTTTGAGACCCAATACGAAGGCGCTGGCACGCGGGTCAAGGTGGTATTCGCTCGGGGGGTAAAGACGGATTTTGTTTTCATGTTTTTCGCCCCCCAGGATAATTTCATTAAGTTGGAACCGGAATTCAAATGGCTGCTTTTAAATTTCCAGCCAAACCCCGCCGAACAACCGGTCGTAAAAGCTTCCCGCCCGCAAATAAAACAGAAAGCTTCGAAAGGCCCCCCCAAACCTAAACGGTTCGCCGAGCCCGGTTACGGTTACACCATTCAATATCCCGGTGATTGGGAAGCCGCCAAGCCGACGCCAACAACCGCCACGTTCAGCGGTAGGCAGGGCACGGATGCCTTCCAGGTGGTTGTCAGCATTCAAAACGTTCAGCCGCCCACGGCCAAAACTCCGGCCGAAGCCGTGGCCACGGCCTTAGCGGATTTAAAGTCCTCATTGAAGAAGGACGCCAGCGAAGTTTCCATCATCGGTGAGAAGCCGTTGATTTATAAGAACGGTCAAATCAGCCTTTCAGGGATTCAATTGGTCGTTATTTACACCTTTGCCGGGGAACGCTACCGGAAATGGGCCCTTGTGCTGCCCAGGCCGACCGGAACGGTGGCGCATATTTGGTCGTATACCGCGCCTGATAAGGGCTTTAAGTCCTTTAGGCCGCTTGTCGACGCCATGCTTAAATCGTGGACGATAAAGCACGGGAACGGGTAATGGGCCGGCTTAAAGCCGTTATCGGGGGTATTTTCTTAGTATTTGTGCTGGGGCCGTTTTCGGTTAAATCCGCGGAAACCGAACCACCCCCAAGCCTCGACGATCTGGTTAAATATTTCGATACCATCGTTTTTCATTCTGAATTCGAGAATGTTCAAGCCTCGAAGGTAATCAAAAAATGGACCGTGCCGATCCGTTTGGGAATCCGAGCCTATGAAGAGGTGGAAACCGAGGAGAAGGGCAAAACATCTAAACGGTTGAAACCCGTAAAAGTCAAAAAACCTTATCTCAGGTTTATCAGGAAACACCTGAACAGCCTTGTCCGGGATACGGGATTAATAACGGAGGACGCGAATAAAACCGACAAGCCGCCCAATTTAATAATCAATTTCATGCCCCGCGATCATTTGGGAAATCCAAATTTAGCCGACGCCGACCCCAAGCTTTTGAATAAACTTGCCGCCCAAGGCGGGTGTTATTTTTTGATGTGGGCGGACGGCAAGACCGGCCAGATCAACAAGGTCGTTATCGTCGTTAATTCAGAACGTTTACTTATTCGCATAAACCATTGTTTATTAGAGGAAATGACGCAAAGTCTAGGGCTTCCTAACGACACAAATTTTATCAAGGCCTCGATCTTTAGCGACAGCAGCCGGCGAACCGAATTGACCACCACAGACCGGCTTATTTTAAAGGTTCTATACGATCCCCGGATGAAAGCGGGCCTGCCCCGCGATCAGGCTTTGCCTCTGGCCAAGGAAATCATCGGCGGTCTGATTTCGACCCAGCCTTAACGAACAAAATCTTCCGAACTTCCCCGAACTTCCCCTTGTCCCCGGGGCATTCGCTAACCGTTTGTTAAACATAATTGTTTAGCGGTTGTTCAGGGAACCTGTGCGGGGACGTGTCAATACACTGGGCGTCCGCGGCTGGGCAGCGCAAATCGCGGCGGGTTTAAAATTGGGATTCTTTAACCGCAAGGCCAAGGAACAACTTGAGAGTCATCAGCACATGGGTGCGGTGGCCTTCATGCCTGGCGGTCTATTCGATATGGCCGTCGCCACGGTTTTCATTAACATCTTAGGCTTGGCTCTGCCTTTGGCCATGTTGCAGATTTTCGACAAGGTCATTCCGGAAAAGGATTCCGCGACCCTTTTCTGGATGGTCATCGGCTTCGGCAGTGCCATCATTCTGGAATCCTTGTTGCGGGTCGGTCGTTCCTACATCGGTGGATGGATGGGGGCGCGTTTTGAACACCTGATGAGCTGCAAAGCCCTGGAAAGACTGACCGGGGCCAACATCACGGATTTTGATAAACGCGGCACCGGCGCCTATTTGGAACGCCTTAACGCCTTGGCGGGCATCAGGGATTTTTACGCGGGCCCCTTTGCCGGAGCGCTTTTAGACATCCCGTTCGCGGTCCTTTTTCTGGGCGTTATGTATTACATCGCCGGTACCCTGGTTCTGGTTCCGATTGTATTGATTTTTCTTTTTTCCGCCGCTGTCTTGACCTTGGGGCGTCTGGGAAGGGCCATGAAAGAACGGATGCTGGCCGACGACCGGCGTTTCGGGTTCATCATCGACATTTTAGGCGGCATCCACACGGTCAAGGGCCTTGGCATGGAGGAACAGATGCTTCGGCGCTATGAGCGGCTTCAAGAAGGGTCCGCCAACGCCGATTTCAGCGTTACCCGGCAAAAGGGTTCGGCATTAACTTTGGGCGCGATTCTATCGGGGCTCGCCGTTTTCGGAGTCTCCGGCTTCGGCGCCTTGCAGGTGATCGACGGAACCCTGACCGTGGGCGGCCTGTTGGCGTCAATCGTTTTGGCCGGTCTTGCGGTCCATCCTTTGG
Organism: Rhodospirillales bacterium; assembly: GCA_013203955.1. Taxonomy (GTDB): domain Bacteria; phylum Pseudomonadota; class Alphaproteobacteria; order Rhodospirillales; family Casp-alpha2; genus Casp-alpha2. The sequence goes on from JABMOY010000162.1 coordinate 3,440, forward strand.
AAAACGTGGTCGGGCTGTGGGCGCAGTTTCAAGACGCCAAGCTTTCCCAAGAAAGGCTTGGTGAAATATTCGATCTGCCGATTGAAAAACCGACAGGGCTAATCGATCTGCCGACGATACAAGGCGCTATTGATTTCCAGGGCCTCACCTTCAGTTTCGGCAAGGGCAAGGACGGTGAAGACTTAGCCCCGGTTTTCAAAAATCTCAACCTGAGCATTGAAGCGGGCCAAACCATCGGTGTCGTCGGCTCCAGCGCCAGTGGCAAAACAACGCTTTTGTTTTTAATGCAGGGGCTTTTGACGCCAACGGCCGGCACGGCGCGTGTTGATGGGTATGACATCAGAGAATGCGACCCCGCAAGCATCCGCCGTCATGTCGCCTACCTGCCGCAAGAGGGGGTGGTGTTCAAGGGCACGCTTCTTGAAAACCTGACCATGTTCCGCGACGAGCAAGCCAACGAGGCCCTCGATATTGCGAAGCTTCTTGGCATGGATAATATCGTTGCCAATTTGCCGCTGGGATACGACACCCCCATTGGGGAAGGGGCGGAAGACAAACTACCCAGAGGCACCCGCCAGCGTATCGCCATCGCCCGCGCACTTGTGGACAAACCGCGTATCTTGCTGTTCGACGAAGCAAATTCATTTATCGACGGCGCCGGCGACGCCATGTTGCGGGACCTGTTGGTGCGCCTAAAAGGGCGGGTGACGCTGATCATGGTTACGCAACGTCCCTCCATGCTCAGGCTTGCCGACCGCATCGTGGAAATCCGTGGCGACGACCTGTTTGAGCACGATTTGCACAAAGGCCAACAGGGGCAAGACCAGGGGCAAGACCAGGGGCAAGAGACGTCATGAACGAAATATCTCCCAACGGGGGCGCCATTGACGAAGCCGCGCTTAAGCTTTCGGGAAGCCCGTTTCAGCTCTCCCCGGGAAACAAAAGAAAAGGCGGTTCCGATATGGGGGCGTTGGTCGGGGTCGGCGAGCCGACGGACCTTTCGGCCTGCCTGTTGCCGCTCTTGGAAGTATTGGGTTGGCGAGGTGATCAGCATCAGGTTGCGGAATCACTGCCGCATTTCGTTGAAAACTTCGACGTGACTTCGTTCCGAAACGTCATGGCGTCGCTGGGCTACGAAAGCCAAAAGGCCGACGTCAAATTAAACGCACTCAGCCCCGATCAGCTTCCCTGCCTTTTCCTTAGCGATAAGCTGGACGCTCAGGTTTTGGTGAGCCTTAATGCTGACCGGGTTGAAGCTTTTGACAGCGCCCAGGGCCGCTATATCGAACTATCGCCCGACAGCAGAAAAGGCACGGCTTACTTCTTCGATTTGGCGGGAAGGAGCGAAGAAGCTGATGACGAAGACGCCGTCGATTGGTTCAAGGGCCTAAGCGATAGGTTCCGGAGCCATGTCTTTGAAATCCTTGCCATTACTTTCCTTATTAATCTGTTGGCGTTGGCGGCGCCCTTGTTCGTGATGGCGGTTTACGATTGGGCGATTGCCGGCGGCAGGGTTTCGATCATTGTTTATTTAGCCGTCGGGGCGGCTATTGCCGTGCTTTGTGATTTATCCCTGAGGTCCCTTCGGGCTGGGGTTTTCTCCTTCATAGGCGCCAGACTTGATCACATCGTCGGCATCGAGATATTTCGAAAGATCGTGCACCTTCCCGCAGCGTTTATTGAGCGCGCCGCAGTCGGGGCACAAGTTTTCCGGATCAAGAATTTTGAAACGGTGCGAAAATTTTTCACCGGACCCATTGCGCCCGCGCTTTTCGAGCTTCCCTTCGCTCTGATTTTTATTGGCGTGATCGCGGCTCTCGGCGGGTCGATTGCCCTCGTTCCCATTGTCATGTTGGTGTTGGCGGCTGGGCTGGGCATGGCGGCATTACCCTTAGCCGACAAAATCGCCGGAAAAGCCGAAGAAGCCGAAATTCAAAAACAGGAACTAACCATCGAAACCCTTGGCGGCATGCGGGCGATTAAATATTGCGGCGCCGAGGCGACCTGGGTTAGGCGTTACCGCCAGTTATCGGCCCGGGCGGCGCTTAGAAGTTTCTATATGGCGCAATTTTCTTCCCTGTTGGAAACTCTGTCCCATGTCGTCATTGTGGCCGCCGGTTTTGTAACCGTTGCCTTGGGCGTTTCTAAAGTGCAATCGGGCGATATGACCATGGGCGCCTTGGTCGCTTGCCTGATCTTAGTGTGGCGGGCGCTGCAACCTCTGCAAACCGGGTTGGAGTCCTTAACCAGGTTAACCCATGTCGATTCCGGCGTTAACCACCTCAACAGCCTGATGGGGGCTAGGCCTAAGGAAGGACTTGTTCCGCTAGCCCAATCGGGTAAGAAAATCGAAGGCCGCATCACCTTCACAAATGTGTCGATCCGCTATGAAGCCGATGCCACGCCAGCTTTGGACGGCGCTACTTTCGACATCAAGAGCGGCAAGATCGTCGCCATTCTCGGCTCCAACGGCGCCGGGAAATCGACAATGCTTAAACTGTTGGCCGGGATGTACCACCCTGACGGCGGCAGCATCCAGATCGACGGCCGCGATATTCGCGACATCAATGCCGCCGAGCTGCGCCGCTCGGTCGCTTACGTGCCCCAAACACCGAGGTTTTTTTACGGCACAATCGCGCAAAACCTTCGGCTGTCCAATCCTACCGCCACCGAAGAGGATCTGCGTTGGGCCTTACGCCAAGCCGGCGCCTTGGAAGACATCGAAGCGATGGAACAAGGTTCAGGCGATTGGAAACGTACCGGGCTTGAAGTCAGGCTGGGCGACCGTGGGGCAGGGCAGGCATCGCCGGGCCTGATACAGCGCCTGAACCTTGCCCGCGGGTACCTGAAACGGGCGCCGATCGTGTTGTTGGATGAGCCCGGCAACGGACTGGACCTTAAGGGGGACAAGGCCCTGATCAGGGCGTTGGCGAATTTGCGGGGCGAAACCACCGTCTTCATCGTCACCCATCGGCCATCGCACCTGAAAATGGCCGACCGGATCATTTGGCTGGAATACGGCAGTGTCCGGTCCGTCGGGCGGCCCAAGGTGGTCATGCAGAAGACACGAGGAATGTTATGAGCAACGGTTTGGAAAATCCGAAATCGGCGGTTCTTCGGGGCGGAAGGCAGGAACGGGCCCTGGCCCAATCAATGGCTTTCCCGGAAGAAGACAGCCCCAACATAATTTGGAAAACCCTGGCGACGGCAGTGGTCGGGGTCTTGGCTCTTATGGGATGGGCAGGGTTCGTTGAAATCGACATCGTGGCCAAAGCCCCAGGCCAGGTCATTCCCAGCGGGGAAACGACAACACTCAGCCATCCGGACGGCGGAACGGTTTCGGAAATTCTGGTCGGCGACGGGGAAATCGTCGAGAAGGGGCAGATCCTCCTTCGCTTCGATAATAAAAAAATCCAGGAAGAGTTGAAAAATTTGAAAGCAAGGCAGACCGAAATCAGTTTAATGGCGGCGGAACTCAGGGCCTTGAGCAAAGGCGGTGAGCCCGACTTTTCGTTCGTCAAGGCCGTTTACAAACCCTTGGTCGAGAAAGAGCGCTTTGTCTTCGCCAGCCTTCGACAGTTGATGGACAAGCGCCGGCGAATTCAGCAGAACCGGGTGGCCGAAGTAAAAACTAAATTGACGAATATCCTCAAGCAGGAAGACACCCTCGGTAAAAAAGCCTCTCTTCTGGAAGATGAGCTGAAACTCCGCGAAGACCTGTATAAGAAAAAACTGACGACCAAGAACGATTATTTGAAAGCCAAGCGCCAGGTTAAACAGATCCATAAGGACATCGCCGACTTGGCAATTTCGCGAAGGCAGACCAACAAAGCCTTGAAGGACGTCGGCAGGATGTCGTTGGAATTTGAAACCCGGATCAAGTCAAAAGCGCTGGACGATTTGGGCGTGCTGACAAATCAATTGGATGCCTTAAACGAAACCCTGGAAAACTTAAAAGACAAGTTGGTACGGTTGGATATCGTTGCCCCGGAAAAAGGCGTCGTCAGGGGGGCCCAAAAATATCCCCTGGGCACACCTGTGCCCGCCGGGGCGGGGGTCGTGAAAATTATTCCCCTAAGTGGGGAAACAGTTGTCGAAACCAGGATACGGCCGGCTGACATTGATCGCGTCAAAACCGGCCAACGGGTCACCGTTAATGTAAAGGCGCCTGGTTTTGCGCGTTTTGGCGGCATTGTCGGTAAATTGGTTGAAATTTCTTCTTCCACGTTCACCGACAACAAGGGAAGAGCTTTTTACAAAGGCATCATTGCCCTTGAAAAAGAAACGATTGGCCCGGGCGGCCCGGGACCTGGTTCTTTGCGGCTGATGCCGGGAATGGCCATCGAAGCTTCAATTAAGACCGCCTCGAAAACTCTGCTTTCTCAGCTTTTTTAAAAACCTTCGGCGTCATCCAGGGCGGCGTGCATTTCAGCAGCCAGACTGATGATGCGCTCGGTTTCAGACCACAGGCCGAGGCTGGGAATATCCGCCAATGGCATCCAGGCGGCTTCGGCGGCGTCATCCCCTGCCTGGGGTTTGCTTTGGCCCAATTCGGCTGCGGCAAAAACATCGACCAAGGTGTAATGGTATCGGACCTTGCCGTCTTCGTCCGGTTGGATGGAATCGACGACGTCAATCAGGCCCATAACTTCAATCTTTAGGCCGGTTTCCTCGAAAACCTCCCTTCGGGCTGCCTCGAAAACGGTTTCGCCCAGTTTCTGGGCGCCGCCGGGAAGGCTCCATTGGCCCTGGCTGGGCGGTTTTGCGCGACGGACCAGCAGTACGCCTTCAGGCCCTAAAACCACGACCCCGACCCCGACCCGTGGGTTTTCCGGATACTCCCTGGTCATTTTGCATAGGCCTCACAGCTTGGGGTCTAGTAATGGATGTTTTCTTGCACATATCTGGTTACTATGGCGACCGAAAATAAAAAAACACGAGTTTCTGTATACCAGAAACCCTAAGCCAAATCAGGGAAGGTCCCAAGGGGGACAAAATGGCCGATAACAACATAATAGAACGACAGACATTCCAAGCCGGTGACCGGATTTTCAAGGAAGGGGATGAGGGCAACTTGGCCTATGTCGTCCAATCCGGGGAAGTGGAGATTTTCAAGATCATCAATGGTGAGGAAATCGTTCTGGGCAAGGTCGGGCAAGGCGGGATTTTCGGCGAAATGGCGTTAATTGATTCCAAACCCAGAATGGCGGGGGCCCGGGCATCTCAGGGCTCGACCATCATCATCGTCAATCGCGCGATGTTTGAACAAAAACTCAAAAAAGCCGATCCGTTCCTCCGCGGATTGTTGAACATTCTCGTCGATAACGTCCGGTCCTTGACCAAATAACCAAAATTTTTTGACCGTGAGTGGGTAATCTATTGCCATGAACAGCGCAGATAACAAGCCAGCAGGCGAACCGCAGGACGACGGACCAGAGCAACCGGAGAAAAAGCATGTTCTCGGTTTCGGGCAGCGGATGCGCGCTTATTTACTCGCCGGCATTTTGGTTACCGCGCCCCTCTTCATCACCTTCTATCTGGCTTGGTTATTCATCGGCTTCGTCGATAACAAAATAACGCCGCTTCTTCCGGATAAATATAACCCCGAAACCTATCTGCCGTTCGGGCTTCCGGGTTTGGGCTTGGTGGTTCTGGTCCTTTTCCTGGTGCTCACTGGGGCGCTGACGGCGGGTTTCATGGGCCGGATGTGGCTGCGATTTTCGGAACAGATGCTGGCCCGCATGCCGGTGATCCGCAATGTCTATTCGGCGCTCAAGCAAATCATGGAAACCGTGTTTGCGGACCATTCGGCGGCGTTCCGCGAGGCCGTGATGATCGAATATCCTAGGCGCGGCATTTGGGCCATCGGCTTCATCACCGGGCGCACCAAGGGCGAGGTCCAGAACTTGACGGAAGAAGAATGCATCAACATCTTCCTGCCGACGACGCCCAACCCGACATCGGGGTTCCTGCTGTTCGTGCCGAAAAAGGACCTGATCCCGCTCACCATGTCGGTGGAAGAAGCCATCAAGATGGTCATTTCCGGCGGCATCGTCACGCCGCCCGACCGCCGCCCGTTAGAAGAACAACAGGTGCCCCTGACGGCTGCGCATACCTACGAGGAAATGGACATCATCCGCGAAGGGGATCGCGTCCCGGTGCTGGTGCCCAAGGGCTCGCGCCCGGGGAAGAAATAAGGGCGCGCGCCCAGGGGAGAAGTGAACGCCGTTAACCCGAACGCAGGTTCCTGACCGCCGCTTCCCGCTCGAACAGGTAAAGAAGCGTTCTTAAGCTTTGGCCGCGCTCGCTTTCCAATTCCGGGTCGCGGTCGAGAATGAGCGCGGCGTCGTCGCGCGCCGTGGCCAGCAATTCGTCGTGAACGGCCAGATCGGCCATGCGGAATTCCGGCAGCCCACTTTGACGCGTCCCCAGCAGTTCCCCGGCGCCACGCAGTTTCAGGTCTTCCTCGGCGATGCGAAAACCATCATCGGTTTCGCGCATGATTTTGAGCCTAGCCTTGGCCGGAACCGTCAAGGGCGAAGCGTATAGCAGAAGGCAATTGGAAGGCCTGTCACCGCGGCCGATACGTCCGCGCAGCTGGTGAAGCTGTGCCAGTCCGAAACGTTCGGCGTGTTCGATCACCATGACCGTAGCTTTGGGGACATCGACTCCGACCTCGATGACGGTGGTGGCGACAAGGACCCGGGTCTTGCCTTCGGCGAAGGCTTCCATCGCCGCGTCCTTTTCCTTACCCTTCATGCGGCCATGCACCATCCCCACCGTATCGCCGAAAAGGCTTTGCAAATACGCGTGGCGGTCCTCGGCGGCGGCGACGTCGAGAACTTCCGATTCTTCGACCAGCGGGCACACCCAATAGACGCTGGCGCCCGTCTCCATGGACCGCTTGACGGCTATCGTCACGTCGTCCAGCCGCTCAATCGGCATGACCCGGGTATCCACCGGCAAGCGCCCTGGCGGTTTATCGGGCAGGCGCGATACGTCCATGTCGCCATAGGCGGTCAGCATCAGCGTCCGGGGGATCGGCGTCGCCGTCATCACCAGAATGTCCACAGCCTTGCCCTTGGCCGCCAGGGTCAGCCGCTGGTGGACGCCGAAGCGGTGTTGTTCGTCGATCACCGCCATCGCCAGCGCCTTGAATTCGACGTCGTCCTGGAACAAGGCATGGGTGCCGATGGCGATTGCGGCGCCGCCATTCGCCAGCTTGTCGAGGATGGCTTGCCGCGTCTTGCCCTTTTCCCGGCCTGTCAGCAGCACAATTTCGATTCCGATGGCTTGCGCCAGCGGCTCGATGGTCGCCAAGTGCTGGCGGGCGAGTATTTCCGTCGGCGCCATCAAGGCGGCCTGTTCGCCGGTCTCCACTGCGTTCAACATGGCCAGCAACGCCACGACCGTCTTGCCGCTGCCGACGTCGCCTTGCAACAACCTGAGCATGCGAATCGGGGCGGCCATATCTTGGGCGATCTCGACCGACGCCGTTTCCTGGGATTGCGTGAGTCGGAAGGGCAGGGCGGCGATGACCTTGGCCCTAAGGCCCCCGTCGCCTTCGATGGACCGGCCCTTGAGCCGCCGCATGGAAAGCCGCACGAGGGCGAGCGCCAGCTGGTTGGACAACAATTCGTCATAGGCCAGCCGCTGGCGCGCCGGTGACAGGGGCTCCAGAGCGGCCTCGTCTTCAGGGGCATGGGCTTGGACAAGCGCGTCCCGCCATGTCGGCCAGCCTTGTTTAGCAAGATAGGCGGCATCGATCCATTCCGGCAGGTCCGGGGCCGCGTCAATGGCGCCCTGGATGGACTTTCCCAGAACCTTGAGCGTCAACCCCGTGGTCAGGGGATAAACCGGTTCCACCGCCTTCAACTGAGTTAGTTCCTCGGCCGTGCCGATATGGTCGGGGTGGGTCATCTGGATTTCTTTGCCGAATTTTTCGACCTTGCCGCTAACCACGCGGACCTCGCCTTCTGGCAAGGTCTTTCGCAGGTAATCTTCATGGGCGTGGAAAAACACCAGGGCCATGGTGCCGGTATCGTCGGAACAATAAACCTTGTAGGGAAGCCGCTTGTTGGGCGGTTTTTTATGGCTGTCTACGGTCAAGGTCATGGTGGCGACGACACCGGGTTCGGCATTTGCCACCTGGGGCGCATAACGGCGGTCGATGATGGCCGACGGCAGATGCCAGCAAAGATCCACCAGATGCGGGCCGGCGGCACGCTCCACCAACTTGGCAAGGCGCGGGCCGATCCCCTTGATCACGGTCACGGGTTTGAAAATCGGAAAAAGGGCTTCGGGGCGCATGGTGTCTGGTATCCGTCTATCGAGTTCTTTATATCCTAGGACCCTTGAACGCCGAGGCAATGTGGAAAAAAAGCGAACACCATGGATCCACGCCGAAAAAAACTGATTTTCCGCTGTCAACACCGCGGAATGAAAGAGAACGATATCCTTCTCGGGGGGTTCGTTGCCGTCCATATTAACGATCTCGACGAGGCGCAGATGGCGCAAATTGAGGCGCTTTTGGATGAAGGCGACAACGACCTTTACAACTGGCTCAGCGGCAAGGAACAACCGCCCGAGGCCCATGACCACGACCTGTTGGCGTGGGTGAAAAAATTCAACAACGCCCTTTAATGGATATTCAGACCTTCACCAAAGCGCGCCTTGGCGAAAAACAGTCCCGGCACTTGATCGCCGGCGCGCCCGAAGGCTTCGATGCCCTGCTTGTCGCCATTTTGGCCGGGCAGGGGGCCGACGTTCTTTTTGTCGCCCGCGAAGACGTCAGCATGGCTCGCATGGCCGAAGCCATGGCTTTTTTCGCGCCTGGGGTAGCGCGTCTGGAATTTCCCGCCTGGGATTGCCTACCCTATGACCGGGTGTCGCCGCGCCCTGAACTCGTCAGCCACCGGATCGATACCCTGACGCGCCTGTTGGGTGAGCCAACGACACCGGCTCCGCGGGTGATTTTGACAACGGTTTCTGCGGTGTTGCAACGGGTGCCGGCCCGCCAAGAGTTTACTACCGCAACGATGACATTAGTCGTCGGGCAAACCATGGATCAGGGAGATTTAACGGGATTCCTTGATCGCCAAGGCTACATCCGCACAGGCACGGTGATGGAGCCCGGCGAATTCGCTCAGCGGGGCGGTATTTTCGATATCTTTCCCGCCGGTTGGGAAGCGCCCCTCAGGCTCGATTTCTTCGGCGATGAGTTGGAGGGTCTCAGGACGTTCGACCCCGCCAGCCAACGCACGACCGGAAACTTGAAAACGGCCCTGCTGATACCGGTCAGCGAGGTCTTGCTGAGCGATGAAGCCATAACCCGGTTTCGCTCGGGTTATCGGGTGCTGTTCGCCAAGGCGGGCGACGACGATCCGCTTTACGCCGCCGTCACCGCCGGCCACCGGCATATCGGCATGGAACATTGGCTGCCGCTTTTCCATGAAAAAATGGAAACCATTCTGGATTACCTGCCGGAGGCCCGGATTATCCTGGATCACCAATCGGAAGAAGCCCGGGACGCCCGCCTGGAACTGATTGCCGAATACTACAACGCCCGGCTGAGCTTCACCGGTGCCAAGCCGATAACCGGCCTGTCATCGGCGGCAACGGCCTATCACCCGGTGCCGCCGGAGACGCTTTTCCTCGATAAAGCCGAATGGGATGGGCTTATGGCGGGCCGGGCCGTCGGATTGCTGACACCATTTTTACAGCCCGAAGGCGCCGCCGGTTCTTTTGATCAGGTAATCGACGCCGGCGGACGCCCCGGTCACGATTTCACCGATGTTCGCGTCACCCCGGACGCCAACGTATTTGACGCCCTTTGCGGGCATGTCCGGTCCTGCCAGGGCGACGGGATAAGGGTCGTCATCACCGCCTTTAGCGAAGGATCCCGCGACAGGTTGGAATCCGTGCTTCGCGAACATGGCTTGGAAGGGCTCGTCCGCATAAAAGCCTGGGCCGACGTCGAGGGGTTAGAGAACGGGACGGTTGCGATTGCCGTTGTCGGGCTGGAGAGGGGGTTTGTCGCACGAGGGGATGGGGGGGACGGCTTGGCGGTTATTTCCGAAGCCGACATCCTGGGCGAGCGCATGAGCCGGTCGGCAAAGCCCCGTATCCGGGCTGAGAACTTTATCGCCGAAGCTTCGGCGCTCAATCCAGGCGACTTGGTGGTGCACATAGACCACGGCATCGGCCAGTTCGAGGGGCTTCATACCATCGAAGTGGCGGGCGCACCCCATGACTGCCTGAAGTTGACCTACGGAGGCGGCGACAAGTTATTTCTGCCGGTGGAAAACATCGAAGTCTTGTCGCGTTACGGGTCGGAAGAAGCCGGCGCATCGTTGGACAGGCTCGGCGGCGCCGCTTGGCAGGCTCGCAAAGCGCAAATGAAAGCCCGCATCCGCGATATGGCCGAAGAGCTTATCCGCGTGGCCGCGGCCCGGGAGTTGAAGGACAGCGAGCGCATCACCCCCGAAGCGGGAATTTTCGACGAATTCTCTTCGCGTTTTCCCTTTACCGAAACCGATGATCAGGCCAGGGCCATTGACGATACTTTGTCGGACTTGGCAGGCTTGCGTCCCATGGATCGACTGGTATGCGGCGATGTCGGTTTTGGCAAAACCGAAGTCGCGCTCAGGGCCGCCTTCGCCACGGCGATGTCGGGACGACAGGTGGCGGTGGTGGTGCCGACGACGTTGCTGTGCCGTCAGCATTTTCAAACCTTCCGGGACCGTTTCCAAGGTTATCCCGTCCGCATCGAGCAGATGTCGCGGCTGGTGCCGGCGAAGGGCATTCGGGAAGCCAAGGTCGGACTAGCCAATGGCACCGTCGATATTGTCATCGGCACCCATGCGCTGTTGGCCAAGGATGTTGCGGTCCGGAATTTAGGCCTTCTGGTGATTGACGAGGAACAACATTTCGGCGTCGCCCACAAAGAGCGCTTGAAAAAAATGAAATCAGACGTGCATGTCCTGACCCTGACGGCGACCCCGATACCCCGGACATTGCAATTGGCGCTGAGCGGACTTCGGGAATTGAGCCTGATCGCGACGCCGCCGGTTGACCGGTTGGCGGTCAGGACGTTCATTCTGCCCTATGATCCGGTGGTTATTCGCGAAGCCATCCAGCGGGAGAAATTCCGGGGCGGGCAGGTGTTTTACGTCTGTCCCCGGATCAGCGACATGGCCCGTGTGGCCAAGGGGCTCGCCGAATTGGTGCCCGAGGCTTCTGTTGCAAAAGCCCATGGGCGGCTGACTCCTAGCGATCTTGAAGACACCATGACGCGGTTTTATGACGGCGCCTATGACATCCTGCTGTCCACCAACATCATTGAATCGGGTCTCGACCTGCCGTCGGTCAATACCATCATCATTCACCACGCCGACATGTTCGGCCTGGCACAGCTTTATCAGCTTCGCGGAAGGGTCGGGCGTTCCAAGATTCGGGCCTATGCCTATCTGACCCTGCCGCCGGGGCAGATGTTATCGAAGGCCGCCGAAAAGCGACTCGAAGTCATGCAAACCCTGGACACACTCGGCGCCGGGTTTTCCCTGGCCAGCCATGACCTGGATATCCGGGGCGCCGGCAATTTGTTGGGCGGCGAGCAATCGGGGCATATCCGCGAAGTCGGTATAGAGCTTTATCAACAGATGTTGGAAGAAGCGGTGGCCGAAGCTCGCGGGCTCGATAACGGAAAACGGGCCGATGATGAATGGAGCCCGACCCTCGGCATCGGCATGCCGGTTATGATCCCCGAACACTATGTCGGTGACTTGACCGTGCGCATGGGGCTTTACCGGCGATTGGCCTGGCTTTCCGGGCGCGACGAGATCGACTCCCTGGCCGCCGAAATGATCGACCGGTTTGGTCCGTTGCCGGACGAGGTTGAAAACTTGTTGCAAACGGTGGCGCTAAAGAAATTGTGCCGAGAGGCCGGGATAGAAAAGGTGGAAGCCGGACCCAAGGGCGCCGTCGTGTCCTTCCGCAATCAGGATTACGCGAACCCCGCCGGATTGGTCGAATGGATCACCAACCAGCAGGATACGGCGAAGCTTCGCCCGGACCACAAGCTTGTTTTTATGCGGGCCTGGGAAACCCCATCGGAAAGGTTGGAAGGCGTTCGTTACCTGCTGGGGGAACTCGCACGCATCGCTGCGGAGGGTGAGGGCGGTTAATGAACTTGGGTTTTATCAGTGGGCACGATCAGGGCGGCGGCGTCGCTAATGGCCAGCCCCATTCCCCATTCCGCCTTGGCCGTGGTTTCGACCAGCAACTTACACAGGGCGTGGGTCAGGTTCTTGTTCAACGCCACATTGATTTCGGCGCCGTTTTGAGTTTGCAAGGTTAACTGCGTTAACCCGCCCTTGTCCGGCTTGACGGATCCACCGACCACCAGAAGCGGCCCGCTTTCCAAGGTTAAGTTCTCGTTCCCTTCGTCATGGCCGTGGGCGAAATCGGCGGCGCTGAGGGCTTCTTCATGCTCAATGGCCATGACCGCTTTTTTGGCGGCAGGAACGGAACCGGTTTTGGCGGCGGGCTCAATTTCCAACACCCGGATCAATGCCGACCACAAAACGTGGACGAAACGCCGGGTCAGCCAAAGCTGGTATTCCGTCTTTTCCGTGGTGCTGATGCGCAGGAGCAACCGGTCGTCTTCGGCTGAGAAACCCATGGTAATCTGGTGAAGGGCACTCGTCATAAGGTGTCTCGGAACTCCTTTGGGGTATGCAATCCGTCAATAATAACCGTTTGGCCGGTGGGCTGAAACAAACCCTTAGGGGAAAAGGGCTTTTTGAACTCAAAAATCTTTTTTAAGCGACGTTTTCCGTGGCCGAGGCGGCATCCAACATGCGCGCTAAAACTTGCGGTTCCTGGGCCCCGGATATGACGAAATTACCGTTGAAGGAAAAGGACGGCACGCCATTGATGCCGAGCCGGTGGGCGCGTACGTTTTCATCATAAATCAGCCGTACGTCTTCGTCGGATTCCAGGTAGTCCCTAAGATCTGCGGCATCGAGCCCTTTTGCGGCGCCGATTTCGGTCAGGATTTCGATATCTCCGATATCGCGGCCATTTATGAAAAACTCGACGAAAAGCACTTCGACGATTTCATCCACCAATCCCTGGTTTTCCGCAAAACGCAGCAGGCGGTGGGAATCAATAGAATTCGGCGTACGGTCGATGCGGTCGAAAGCGAAATCAATCTCAACCGATTGGCCGGCTTCGCCGATGGTGCCGTAGATGCGGCTGACACGCGCTTCGCTGCCGAATTTTTTTGCCAGATAGGCCGAGCGATCAATGCCTTCGGGGGGCATTTCGGGGTTGAGAAGAAATGGCCGCCATTTGGGGGTGACGGCGACAAGGGGGCGTAACGCCAAGGCTTTTTCAAGGCGTCTTTTGCCGATGTAGCACCACGGGCAAACCGTGTCGAAAATAACGTCTATTTCCATCGTGGTTATAAATTTAAAGCTTTTTCAGCGGCTTACAAGGGAAGCCTACGGTTTGAGTCCTGCCTATTTCTGTTGTTTAGAATTAATGAAAAAGGCACCACTTATCAACAATTCGGGGACTTTTTGACACATCATGAAACACAAAAATTTTATCGAATTGGATATAGTTCACAACCTGGGAGGTAGGCCGTTAATTTTCTTTCTAATCATCCAAACGGCTGAAGATATCTCTTAAGTTTGTCTATGTTGGTTTCGTTCGAGGGCGCCCGCTATGGCTGTTGTCGACGTCGATTATCTACTAGAGCTTGCCCGCGATAAGTCGAAGGCAAGACGGGAGGACCTTGCCCAAACGATAACCGGTATGTTCGACGAACAAGGTTCCGATCTTTCCGAGCGCGAACGGGCGTTGATGTTCGATATTCTGCACAAGATGGTTCACGAGGCCGAAATGGGTGTTCGCCGGATCATCGCTAAACAACTTGCCGAAATTCCCGATGTTCCCGGGCCCTTGATCAACACACTGGCAAACGACGATATCGAAGTCGCCTATCCCATTCTTTGCAAGAGCCCCGTCTTCCTGGACGTGGATCTGATCGAAGTCATCAAATATCGGACCATGGAACATCAACTGGCCATCACCGCCAGGCAAACCGTCAGCGAAGAAGTTTCCGACGCCCTGGTTGAAACCGCGAGTGAGCCGGTTATCGCCAGTTTGCTCAAAAACCAGAAAGCAACGATTTCCAGGGCGACTATGGAATACCTGATTGAGGAATCGAAAAGGGTCGACACCTTTCGCGAGCCCATCCTCAGGCGCGAGGATCTGGAGCCGGAATTGGCTAAAAGCATGTACTTGTGGGTTTCCGCCGCCTTAAAGAGTTTCATTGTCGAAAAATATGATTTCGATAAAACGGTCCTCGACGAACTATTGAATAAGGCCATGGCCGAGGAGATTGATTCCCTGGAAAGCCGGGACAAAAGCCCAAGCAAATCAGAGGATTTGGCGGCAGAACTGGAAGGTGCCGAAGGGAAGCCTGTAAAGGCGATGATTCAGTCCCTTCGCGACGGCCAGGTTTCGTTATTTACGGCAATGTTCAAACGTCACACCGGTCTTCCGGAAAAACTGGTGAAGCGCATTTTGTTTGAACCGGGCGGCGAGGGGCTTGCTATCGCTTGCCGGGCATCAGGGATCGAGGCCAAGGATTTTTCATCGATCTATAACCTGAGCCTCCAGGCGAGGCCGGGATCGGGCCGTACTTCCAACAGTGATACTCAAAGAATTCTCAATTTTTTCGAGGATTTGAGCGTTGCAGCGGCTAAGGACGTGATAAACCACTGGCAGAATGACGTGGATTATTTTGAGGCCATTCGCAAAGCCAAAAGCCCGCAAGCGGCGGCGGTTGCCCAAAACTTGCCAGAAACAAGAAATCCATGAATAAACAAAAACCAACCAGGGGCGCATCTAAAAAGCCAATTGTTGAAAGCGGCAAAGTAGGCGTTTCGGAACCGCTGACGGGGTTTGAGGCGCGCCGGAGGCTGGAAGATATAACCCGCTTGGTTTCAGACTGGATTTGGGAAACGGATAAAAATTTCAACTTCATTTTTGTTTCCGACCGCGTGGTCGAAGTCCTGGGTCGTCACCCGGTTGAAATTATTGGTCAGGACTTCTTTGAATTGGGCACTTTCACCACCGGCGCCGGAAACAAAATCACCCCGGAACGGCGGACCCCGTTTCGGGACATCTCAATGAAAATTAAAGATCGCACAGGCAAGGAAAAATGCTTCCTTATCAGTGGGTTGCCAATCTTTCATCCCGAAAAAGGGTCCTTCGAAGGCTTTCGAGGGACGGTGGAGGACATTACCCTTCGCCAAGAGGCCCAGGAAAAGCTTAAAAAAACCAATGATGAACTGGAAAGCCGTGTCATGGAACGGACGCGGGAATTACAGGATGAAATTAACGAACGCAAGCGGGCTGAAGTCGAGGTTTTAGCGGCCCGTGACGAAGCCGAGGCCGCCAACCAGGCTAAATCAAGGTTCCTAGCCAACATGAGCCACGAGCTTAGGACGCCCTTAAATTCAATCATCGGGTTTTCAGAAGTAATGAAAGAAGGGATGTTTGGCGCCCTGGGAGATAAAAGGTACGAGGACTATGCCCAAATTATTACCCAGTCCGGACAGCACTTGCTCGCCCTGATCAACGATATCCTTGATGTTTCAAAAATCGAGGCGGGTGAGTTGTCGCTTGATTACGAGGATGTCGATTTGAGGTTATTGATCCGCGATTGCAAACAAATGATGCAAAAGCGCGCTGAAAAGGCCCGGATCAAGGTATCATCAAAGGTAAATGGCGATGTATCCACGGTTTATGGCGATCAATTACGATTTAAGCAGATTTTGCTTAACCTTTTATCGAACAGCATAAAATTTACTAAACCCCGGGGCAAAGTCACCATCAGGGCAGCTTTGGGTGAAAGGGGTAGCGTCCTCATCACAGTTGAGGATACAGGCATCGGCATTGAAGAAAAGGACCTGAAACAGGTCTTTAAACCCTTTGGTCAGGTAAAGGATATTTTGAGCCGCCCCCATGAAGGCAGCGGATTGGGGCTGTCTTTGGCCAAATCCCTGGCAGAACTTCACGGGGGAACCTTATTATTGAAAAGCGAGATCGACAGGGGTACGACGGTAACCGTCACTTTGCCGTCTAAGAAGGCTTAAACGGGCTCAGATTTTTCATTTTTTTCATTTCTGCCGAGAAGGAAAACACCCTTGAATAACCACGCCATTGCTTCAGCTTTCATTGCCCTGGTCATGTCCACAGCGCCTGCTCAAGCCATTGAACTCAATCCATTTTCCATCATCAAAGGGGCTGTCGAAGCCGCCGTCGAAGACCGGTCCGGCGATGACATAAAAAAGGATTTAAAAATCAAGGCGTCCATCACTGCAGACGTAATCGATGAAATGGGGACCGACATTATCTCCCTAAACGTCGATGTTTATGAACAGGTCGTGATGCTGACCGGCGTCGTCGAAAAGGCCGAGCAAAAAAAGCAGGCCGTAAAATTGACCCGAAAGGTCGAGGGCATAAAAAAAATCTATGACGAAATTTCGGTTATCAAGGCAATCGACAAAGACAAAGGTGCCGTCGAAGGGTTCGTCGACGACACCGTGATCGAAAGCAAGATTAACGCCCTGCTGCTTGATGCCGGCGGGGTCAACGTCACCAATTTCCGTTGGCGGTCTGTCGGCGGGCGAGTTTTTCTGTTTGGTCGGGCGCTTTCCAAGCCCGAACTTAATAAAGCCATTGGTATCGTCAAAGGGATAAAAGGCGTCGCCACCGTCACCAACCGAGTCATGGTGCGGCCTAAGGGTTGAAAAAAGCTTTCTTATAGGTTTGGCGGATGGGGTGGGATTCGAACCCACGAAGAGCG
>JABMOY010000163.1 GCA_013203955.1 Rhodospirillales bacterium
AAGCGCTTTCCCGCGGCGCCGTTTCGGTGACCCCCCTGACCATGAATTTGACCCACGGGCCGACCTTGAAAAAGCTGAAAGCCCGCTTCAAATGAATTCGGCGTCCGATCAAGCGCAGATGATGGCCGATCTCAGCCGCAAAGGCGTCACCGACAAAACGGTGCTCGACGCCATCGAGGCGACGCCGCGTCAAATGTTTTTGCCCGATCTTTTTCAAGCCCAGGCATTTGATGACGTCGCCCTTCCCATCGGCCACCACCAGACCCTGAGCCAGCCTTCCGTGGTTGGCCGCATGACCCAGGCGCTCGACATCACCGAGCGCATGAAGGTGTTGGAAATCGGCACCGGATCGGGTTATCAGGCCGCCGTGCTGGCGCGGCTGTGCCGCCGCCTTTACACCATGGAACGCCACCCCGAATTGCTTAAACGCGCCGAAGAAAGGTTCAAGCATCTGGGCCTCGTCAATATCACGACGCTGACCGGCGACGGCAGCTTGGGCTGGCCGGAACAGGCGCCGTTCGAGCGCATCATGGTCACCGCCGCCGCCGCCGACGTGCCGGAAGTCCTGTTGGATCAGTTGGCGGTCGGCGGTGTTATGATCGTTCCCGTGGGTTTGGACGAAAACGACCAGCACCTGCTGCGCGTCAAACGTAACGACGATGGCATCGAGACCGAAGACCTGGGCCGCACCCGATTCGTCCCCTTAGTCGCCGATGGCGGCGATGTCTGAGTGATAAAAGCTATCCCTGTTGGGGATTTCGGCTGGCCCGTTGATGAAGGGCTAGGCCATGCGCGATAATCAGGCCATGAAGCTTTTTCTTCTTTTTGCCGGATTTCTGTTTCTTGCCGGTTGCGGCGATATCGAATGGCCGCCGCCTGGGTATGGTGGACCAGGCCCTCGGGACATCAACACGCCGCCGCCTACCAAAACATCCAGCGCCGCCTTCCTCGGCGCCGGCGCCGTCATCGCCGGGCCGGGCGATACGGTCTTCGCCCTGTCGCGCCGCCACCGGGTGCCGGTGCGCGCCATCATCGAAGCCAACAATCTGCGCCCCCCTTATCACCTAAAAAAAGGCCAGCGGGTGGCACTGCCGCGTGGCCGCCAGCACGTCGTCAGCCGTGGCGAAACCCTTTACGGCATCGCCCGGCGCTATGACGCCAACCCCTATGCCCTGGCGCGCGCCAACGGCCTGAAGCCGCCTTATGCGATTCAGACCGGGCAAAAGCTGGTGCTGGCCGATCAGCCGTCTTTGCCGACCCAGGCGACCTCGGCGCCATCAGCGCAAAAAACCTCCCCCCCTGTTCGCAGCGCGGCCGCCCCCAAGACAATCCCCAGAACGTCTCGCCCGACACCTCGCGCCGTCCCCAGGCCACCCGCGGTCACCGGCAAGG
Source organism: Rhodospirillales bacterium (assembly GCA_013203955.1). Lineage (GTDB taxonomy): Bacteria > Pseudomonadota > Alphaproteobacteria > Rhodospirillales > Casp-alpha2 > Casp-alpha2. Next base: position 1,393 of record JABMOY010000163.1, read on the forward strand.
GCTTCGTCTGGCCGGTGCGGGGCAGGGTGGTCTCCGGCTTCGGCGCTAAGGCCAAGGGCCTACGCAACGACGGCATCAATATTGCTGCCGTGCGCGGTGCGTCCGTGATGGCGGCGGAAAACGGCGTCGTCGCTTATGCGGGAAACGAGCTCCGGGGGTTCGGCAACCTGTTGCTGATCAAGCATTCAAATGGCTGGGTCACGGCCTATGCCCATACCGATAAGGTGCTGGTGAAGCGCGGTGACCGGGTCAGAAAGGGCCAGAAGGTGGCCACGGTCGGTTCCACCGGCAACGTCAAGAACCCGCAGCTTCATTTCGAAATGCGCCGCGGCCGCCGCGCCCTTGATCCCCGCAAACACCTGATGGGGGTTTGAGCAATTAAGGAAAAAGCTTACATTTTAGGGTAAGCTGTCCCCTAAATTGGTCAAACCATTGACTTTTCCAGGATTTTGCCTACATATCCCCCATACGCGTTGCATTTGTTTAGTGATACCTAATTAACCAGTACACCGATTAGCTTAGTTACCCCTGACAATGTGAACGTTATGACGACCGCGCACCCACATGGTGTGAGTCGCGGAATTAAGATTCTACGTTAGAGGTAATTACTATTATGGCTACTGGTACTGTTAAATGGTTCAACCCCGCCAAGGGTTTCGGATTCATCGAGCCGGAAGACGGTTCGAAAGACGCTTTCGTTCACATTTCGGCCGTCGAGCGCGCCGGTCTGAGCACGCTTAACGAAGGGCAGAAGGTCAACTATGAACTTCAGCCCGGACAAAACGGCAAATCTTCCGCCGAAAATCTGTCCGTCGTCGAATAACGACGCAAGGCACCGCCTCCAACATTTGTTGGGGGCGGTCGCCGCTTGCCGCTTAACCGTAGCGGCGCGAAGGATGTGGGCGTACCGGTCCACGGCTATTCCTTTGACGATAATAAATTAAGACCTAAATACGGCGAATAATAATAAACGGCGCGCCTTGCGCCCTGCCATCGCCGACCTTGCGCACCAGCCTGCGGGCGGTCCCGTCCGTGTCCCTTCGTCGAAGCATAGGATTACCGAAATGTCGAAATCAGTAAAATCGAGGGCCGAGGAACAGTTCGCCGCTACCCAGAAGAAGGACAAGCAGGCGCTGCAGGAAAAAGAAAAATTGCGCCAAGACAAAGCAGATCATGCGTCGAGCCTGCGGGTGCTGCGCTTAGCCAAGGAAGCGACCGACAAGAAGGCGGAAGAATTGGCCGAGGCCGAGGAGGCAGCCGCCAAAAAAGCCGCTGCCAGGAAAAAGGCCGCCAAGAAAACGGCTGCCAAGAAAAAGGCTCCTAAGAAAGCGGCTCCTAAGAAAGCGGCCGCCAAAAAATAAAATTTATCGGGTCAGAATTAAGGGGACAGCTTACTTTTTGAGCCAAAGCTGTCCCCTTAATTGTGTCTGGAAAGAGAAAAAGCAGACAATGAGCATTTTCACCATTGGCGCGATCCTGGTCGGGCTATCCGCCTTGTTCGGCTATCTCAATCATCGGTATTTGCACCTGCCGCACACCATCGGGTTGGTGGTGATCGCGCTTGCGGCGTCGCTGTCGATTATCGGATTTGATCTGGTCGTGCCTTCCGTTCACATCGGCCAAAAGGTCACGGGCGTGCTTCGCCAAATCGATTTTAATAAGACCCTGATGCACGGGATGCTCAGCTTCCTGCTGTTCGCCGGTGCTTTGCATGCCGATATTTCGGCCTTTAAGGCCCGGCGTTTAACAATCGGCGTGATGGCATGTCTCGGCACTTTGATCTCGACCTTCGTGGTCGGCGGGCTGATGTGGTTGTCGTTTGGCCTGTTCGGGTTCGATATTCCATTTATCTGGGCATTGGTGTTCGGCGCCTTAATCAGCCCCACCGACCCGGTCGCGGTTCTCAGCCTTTTCAAAACCGTCGACGTCCCCGATACCCTGCAAGCCAAGATGGCCGGTGAATCGTTGTTCAACGACGGCGTCGGCGTCGTCGTCTTTACGGTCGTCGTGGCGATTGCGCTTGCAGGCGGAGGGCAGGGGGGATCCATGGGCGTAGTCGACATCGTCAAACTGTTCTTCACGGAAGCCGTTGGCGGCGCGGCCCTTGGTCTGGCCGCCGGATACATCGGTTACCGCGCCATGTACGGGATCAATGAGCCGAGCCTCGAAGTGCTGATCACCCTGGCGCTGGTGATGGTCACCTATGCGTTGGCGCTGGCGCTGCATATGAGCGGGCCGATTGCCATGGTCGTCGCCGGCTTGTTCATCGGCAACCGGGGCGTCAAATACGCGATGAGCGAAAAAACCCGCGATTACGTGCTGACCTTCTGGACGCTGATGGACGAGATCCTCAATTCGGTTCTGTTCCTGCTGATCGGCTTGGAAGTGCTGGTCGTCGCCGTGAACATCGAGCATTTGTGGGTCGCCCTGCTGGCCATTCCGGTGACGCTGGTTGCCCGGGCGCTCAGCGTCACCATCTCCATCGCCGTCCTGTCGCGCTGGAAAACCTTCACCAAGGGCGCCGTGCCGGTGTTGATCTGGGGGGGCTTGCGCGGCGGCATCGCGGTCGCCCTGTCCTTGTCCCTGCCGGACAACGAATACAAGACCGCCATCCTCAGCATCACCTACGGCGTCGTCCTGTTTTCGATCATCGTCCAGGGCCTGACCGTAAAGCCGCTGGTTAAGAGGATGGTGGGGTAAGCGTGGGGAGTAGGGGGCTCTTCAGTGGCTGTCACAACTCTACCGCTTGCAGATAATCAGGAACAACGGCAATCCAGCCCAAATGGTCCTCGATTTTCATTTTAAGTGAAGATGCGGCTTCCGGTTCACCGTGCGTGATAAATGTTTTGCGCGGCGGCTCCTGAAAATGCCCCAGCCATTCCAGTATTTCGCCATAGTCGGCATGGGCAGATGTGTTGTGCAATACTTCCACCTGTGCCCGTACCGGCCACATCCGGCCGTGAATCCTGATTTCTTCTTCGCCATGCACCAGTCGCGCGCCCCGTGTTCCGGCTGCCTGATAGCCTGTAAAGAGAATGGTGTTGCGCGCATCACCGATGAAATGTTTCAAGTGGTGCAAAATCCGTCCGCCGGTGGCCATGCCACTGGCCGATATGATCACGGCAGGCACACCGTTGCTGTGATCCAGGGCTTTTGATTCTTCCGCCGTGTGAACGTATTGCGCAACATGACAGACATCGGCGCACAGTTTTTCCGGCAGGCGATGATCGTTCTTGTGCCTGCTTAAAAGTTGCGTGGCGTTTATGGCCATCGGGCTGTCAAGAAAGACCGGAATCGCAGCCGGTATCGCATCGGCCTTTCTAAGCGCATGAATGTAATAAAGAATGCTTTGTGTCCGCCCGACGGCAAAGGCGGGGATGATAACGGATCCGCCGCGTGCCGCTGTGTCCCTGATGATCTCTCCAATTTTATCCAACGGGTTACTATCCTTGTGCAACCTGTCGCCATAGGTGGATTCCAGCACCAGATAATCAGCCCGCTGCATTTGCGCCGGGGGTTTCATAACAGGATCATCGGCGCGGCCCAGGTCGCCGGAGAACAGAATGGATGTCTGTCCATCACTGACCCGAACAAAAGACGATCCCAGAATGTGGCCGGATCGACTCAGGGTAAAAGTTATCCCCCCTTCAAGATCGTGAGGCTCGCCAGAATCCACAACCCTGAACTGTTCCAGAGATTTCTCTGCGTCCTTTTGTGTGTAAAGCGGTAAGGCCGGCTTGTGTTTGGTATAGCTATAACGGTTGGCCCGGTTGGCATCCGCTTCCTGAAGATAGCCGCTATCAGGCAGCAGGATGGCGCAGAGATCAAATGTTGCCCCGGAGCAGTAGATTTTCCCCTTAAAGCCGCGTTTAACCAGCAGCGGAATATAACCGCTGTGGTCGATATGGGCATGGGTCAACAGAACAGCATCAATGGAAGCCGGGTCAACCGGCAAGTTTTCCCAGTTCCGCAAACGCAGTTCCTTCAATCCCTGAAACAGGCCGCAATCAACGAGAATTTTCCTGCCTGCATGCTCGAGCAGATATTTGGAACCCGTCACCGTTCCCGTTGCCCCTAAAAACGTCAGTTTCATGAGAATAAGGATATGCCGTCGTGCGCGCGACGGCTAGTCCCTCGGAACTTCAGCTCTGGGGCATAAACTTACATAACAAACGGTCATAAAATTGTTTTGGTCTGCGGGACAAAGTGGACACTATGGGGACAGCTTACGTTGAAAAGTAAGTTGTCCTTTTAAATCTTATGGACCTTGACAGTCGCCTTAAACAAGCATATGTTCCCTATTCGTTCTTATCTTGATAACGCTCTTGGACATAGTGAATAGCCTGCCCTCCGTATTACTTCGGGAGGGGGGAATGAGGGAGGGGTGTGAGCAAAAATGACGACTTTCCGACGACTGGTGGACGATTTTCTGACGATTTTGGGACGACTCCCGGACGATCTCCACCGTGGTCAATCCGTCTGCCGGTCAAAATGCGTACATTTCACCGGGGATTTTACATAATCCTGAGCCTCTTAATTGTGGCTCCCTAACTCACCGGTTTGCCCAGGCGCCCGGCCAGATCCTGGATGTATTGCCAGGCCACCCGTCCCGATCGGGCGCCGCGCGTTACCGACCATTCGTTGGCCTCGGCCGTCAGGTTGATTTTCGGATCATCGAGGCCGAAGTGCTTGGCGTATCCCTCGACGATGGCGAAGTAGGTTTCCTGATCCGCATTGTGGAACCCCAGCCACAGGCCGAAGCGGTCGGACAGCGACACTTTCTCCTCGATCGACTCGTTGGGGTTGATCGCGGTGGACCGTTCGTTCTCGATCATGTCCCGCGGCATCAAATGGCGGCGGTTGGATGTCGCGTAGAACAGCACGTTGTCGGGCCGGCCCTCGATCCCGCCGTCCAGCACCGATTTCAGGGCCTTATAGT
>JABMOY010000164.1 GCA_013203955.1 Rhodospirillales bacterium
GGCCAGGATGACTTCCGGGTCGTGGCCCAATTCATGGGCCATGTGGGCCAGATAGACCGGGTCGACGCCGATGCAGTGGCCGCCGACGAGGCCCGGCTCGAAGGGCAGGAAATTCCATTTCGATTTGGCCGCCGCCAGCACATCGTGGGTCGACAGCCCTAAGCGGCTGAAGATCATGGTCACTTCGTTGATGAAGGCGATGTTGATGTCGCGCTGGGCGTTTTCGATGACCTTCGCCGCTTCCGCCGTTTTGATGCTCTTGGCCTGGAAGACGCCCCCCGACGTAATCGCCCCGTAAAGGACGGAAAGGGCCTCGGTCGTTTCCGGTGTTTGCCCGGCCACCACCTTGGTGATTTTATCGATGGTGTGTTCGCGGTCGCCCGGATTGATGCGTTCCGGGGAATAGCCAAGGAAAAAATCCTTGCCCGAGACAAGGCCTGAAGCTTTTTCAAGTTCGGGTCCGCAGGCATCCTCGGTAACGCCCGGATAAACGGTGCTTTCCAAAACCACCACCGAGCCTTTTTTCATATTTTCGCCGACGGTCCGGCACGCCGAAAGGACATGGGCGAGGTCCGGCTTATTATCGGAATCGACGGGCGTCGGCACCGTAATAATGAAGTAATCGGCGTCTTTTGTGGCATTTGCGTCGTCGGACAGCCCCATTTGCGTGGCGCGCAGGACAGAGGGCTGGATTTCACCTGTCCGGTCGAACCCGCTCTTCAGTTCCTTGACCCGGTCTTTCGAAATATCGTAAGCGGTGACGGAGTAATGGTTGGATATAGCCAAAGCCAGCGGCAAACCCACATATCCGAGGCCAATAACGGCGATTTTCGCCTTTTCCGGTGGTGTAATGGACATCAGGCGCGTTCCCAGGCAATAACGTGGCCCTTCAAGTAAGCCCCCAGATAATCCCAAGGTCCCAGGAAGTCAACCGAGCGCCCGCACCCAGCACAACCGGCGCGTTCCGTTCATGATTTCCTCGACCTGCACAATTTCAAATTGGCGGCCCAGGGCTTTGCTAAATGTTTCCCACTCATAATCGGGGAAAACGTCCTCCCGGTTGCGCAGCAGCTTCTGAACCATCGAGTCGGATTTTTCGACCCACTCGACGACGCCGCAACGGCCGAACCGGCCAAGAAGGCGCACAAACGCCTCGATTGGCACATTGCCGCCGATGCAAATATGATGAACCAGCGCAAGCGCCAGGAACCCATCAACGTCGATACGGTCAAAAAGGGATCGGCGTTCCTCAAGGAGCCAACCCTGCCCAGGCGTGGGATCCAAAAGGTTGATGACCATGGGCACGATCGAGGCGTCATCCTCTGGTTTCACCGACCGATACAAAGAATCGACGCAAGCCGGATCGATATCCAGGCCAACGACGAGTTCGCCATGCTCAGCGGCCAGCCGAGTATATTCGCCGGTATTGGCTCCGAGGTCGATTATCCGTTTCGGCGTTTCCGCCTGCAACATCCGGGTGATAAAAGACCGCTTATTCTTGTCATCCTGTTCTTGATAGCTTTTTTCCTGGGTGTAGTTCAGCCAGCCCGTGTCCACGTCGGCACCCTTCGTCGCGATCACGGTCTTACGGAGCCGGGCGATCATTGACTCCAAGACAGGTTTGTGAAATTTCTTTTCCGAAAGGGCGTTCTTGACCAGCACATCCTCGTTGGAAAAGCGGCGTTCGAGGGCGGCCTGGACAATCACGTTGGTCAGAATGCCGGGACGGAAGAAATCGCGGATGCTCAGCAATTTCCGGATTTCCGTTGCCGTGATGCCGGAAATCTTTCCACGCATCCACGGTCGGAAATCCATTTTCTTGTAGCCGGAGAGGAACAATGGGAACAAAAATTCCCGACAAAACTGTGTGTAGCCAATCCACGGCGTGCCGTCTTCGTAGTCATCAATGGACAGGATATCGATAAAAATAGGCCGGCCCTTGTGAAACATGCAATTGAACGGCGTCGCATCCTTGAGGATGAAGTTGTGCTCAAGACATCTCGTCATAATATCCAAAGTCAGCAAAGCGGCGTCCCTTAGCATCCCGGTGGACCATTCATAAGGATAAGTAACGACGGGAATAGGTTCGTGCTCCATCACCACCTCACCCACCGCCGCCGGGTCCAGACCGGCCGATTTGGCATCCAACAGCGACGAAGAGACGATCAGTCCGTCAGCCGCCAACCCCGCCAATAGGCCCACGGCTTCGAGTCTACGCATGCGGTCAAGAACTTTGTCATTCAGTGTTCTGAAAATGCGCCCATCATTTTGGAAGACGTGGCCTTCGTTATCCTTGAAGGACCCGGGGTCGTAAACGACGCCCATTCTACGCTTTCCGCTCGTCATCCTGGTGACTATTGGGTTTAGAGCCAAATAACTTTGCCTTGAGGCGGGTCCAATATAGCTTCAGGACCACGGCGGCCCCAGCGACGCCGCCGAGAAGAAGCTGCAACAGCATGCCGGCGGTACCGGGGTCCAAATAAGCATACGCTGGGCTGATGCCGACAACGAAAAAAACTATGGCGAGAGGTAGTATCCGGGATATTTTTTGACTAAGGGGTTTCAAGGACTGGTTCCACATCGTTAAAAAAATAAGAGGCAAAAAAAGATTGGTCGGGAAGCAAATCCGGCTTTCGGCCCTCCAGACAAGCGAAAACAACGCGAAACGTGTTAACCGACGTCATAGCGTCATATAGCATAGAGCGGCACCTTTTGGGCAGGCGGATGGCATTCAGAACGCCGAAACGTCGGGTACGATCCGCTTTCGTCCATTTCCCAAAAGACTTCTTGAACTGGTTTGCTAAAGCAAATCCATGATCCCCGATGAAGATGATAATAGCGTCCGGGTATTTTTTCAGGATGTCCGGCAGGCCGGCAAGGATTTGTTTGTTGATGCATTTTATAGCCTCAACGTAAGCGCTTTTTCCAAATTCTGTTAGTCCAAAAGCCTGGAACAAGTCTGCAAATTTGTAGGAAACCGGGGTGCAATCTTCGCGCCGGTCGACGTCATGGGGTTGCAATAAATGAGAAAACAGAAAGAAAGGGGCTTCTTTCACCGCCTTCAACTTGTCCACCACATCGGGGAATTGAATCTTGCTGAATTTAAGCTTTTGGGGAATAAATTTCTTTGCCAACGGCATCATTGGCGTCAACCCCATTAATGCTAACTCGGTGTTGTTGAATGAACCCGGCGCGTCGCCCTTGATACAAAGGAATTCGCTGCCACCGCACTTGGTATCGTCCCAACCGCCCGGCTGGCCATGAATATAACGGTAACCATGGGATTTAAACCGCCTAACGACGTTATTGAACCCACGTAATACCGATTTGTAAGCGAAAAATTTATCAAGCACCCCCTTACCGACAGGAGCGATGTAATTCATTTCAAGGATGGCCGATAGAGCCAACTGCGTCATCGGATAATTTGTAGAACCTTCCGAGGCAACAAAAAAACCTTCTGATCGTAGATAATTAATAAACGGCGTCGAATCAAAATTCAGGTCGGCTGCCAGTTGATCGGCGCGACTGTAACCATCAAACACGAAGAACAGTACGTTTGGTTTGTCCAAGGTGCGGGAACTTTCCGCGTCAACTCCGCCTACGCTACGGGCTTCTTCTTGGAAAACCATCTTGCCAATCAACTGCCCCGTCGGCACCAGAACCATCACAGCGACGGCGACCGTCAGCACCATCGTCGTATGCCGGCTCTTTGAGGCCCACCACATGACAACAGTTCCGGAAAAAAAAACGACAAACCACAAGACGAGCGGATACCGAAGTCGACCGAGTCCGGTGAATTCGTAAAGAAACTGCTCAATGACGGCAAAGGTGAAAAACAAACAAACGGCGGCAACAAGAGTGTTCAAAATTCTCGAACGGGGGTGGTGGCGGAAAACAAGCAAGCATACAACTGCAACCAAGAACATAAGAAACAGGAAAATTACCCCATATTTAACAACTAAGCCGAAATCCGGGACATCCCCTGCGTTGTAGTTGGCAAAACTGATAAACGGCCAAGCGCAAATCAGAACAAGAGGCGTGAACAAACGCACAGTCTTCATCCGCACTTTTTCCATTTTTCATTTGCTGATTGGCTACCGAGAAATTGATCGCCGGGACAATAGCAAGGCCCCGTTAACAAAACCACCATCTTGTACTTAGGCCGCTATCGCTGTGCTCTCGGGAACCGCCAGATTCGCCGAATTTGGCGATTCGCAGTGCCGTCATCGATTTTTTAAATTGTTGACGTTCATATTGTGAACAAGGTACTGTTCATTTTGTGAACGCTAAGCCTTCTTCAAGGCTTATTTTCGGGGGAACTTCCAGCCTTTTTGGCCCTTTCCACCGCTAAAAAACAGAGGCTCCATGAGCAAATCAGGTGCTGGCACGCAAGACCTGGACAACGAGGCCAAAATCACCCTCGGCCTGTTAAACGTCGTCCATGATGATTCCTCCGTTTCGCAACGATCAATCGCCAGTGATCTCGGGATCGCCTTGGGCCTTGCCAATGCCTATCTGAAACGGTGCGTCAAAAAAGGCCTGATCAAAGTCAGTCAGGCGCCGGCCAACCGGTATGCTTATTATTTGACGCCGCAGGGTTTTTCCGAAAAAGGCCGCCTGACCGCCGAATACCTGTCACAATCCTTCAACTTGTTTCGGGTTACGCGCACCCAAAGTGCGGAAATTTTCGATGAATGCAAAAGCCGCGGCTGGAATCGGGTCGCTCTTTACGGGCTTGGCGACCTGACGGAGATTGTCGTGTTGTCGGCCCAGGACCACCCGATTGATCTGGTTTCGGTGATCAACGGAGTGTCTGGCGTAACGGAGTTTTCCGGCCTGCCGGTGGTCACCGAAGTGCCGTCCGAAAGTGACGTCGACGCCATCATCATCTGCGACATCAACAATGCGCAAGCCGCTTACGACAAGGCTTGCGCCCATTTCCCGGCCGAGCGGGTGCTGTTTTACCGTTTTCTCGGCGTCAAGGAGACCCCCCAGGGATACAAAGACAAGGGAGACAAAGACAAGGGAGACGATAAATGACCCATTGGTGCGCCGTTCAAACCCACGTCCGGTCTGAAGACAAAGCCGCCTTCCACTTGCGCCGTCAGGGATATGAGGTTTTCCTGCCCAAGCACCTAAAACGCCGCAAGCACGCCCGGCGCATCGATTGGGTGCCGTCACCATTGTTTCCCAGGTATCTTTTCGTCTCCCTTGACCCGGAGGCGTCCCGTTGGTGGTCGATCCGTTCCACCGTCGGAGTTTCCAACCTGGTTTGTTTCGATAATCAACCGGCCACTGTTCCCGAGGCGATCATCAACGAGATCATGGACCGCGAGGACCATAAAGGCCTGGTCAAAACCCACACTGGCTGTGCCTTCAAGGCCGGTGACAGGGTCCGGATCATCAATGGTCCTCTATGTGACCAAGCGGGGCTGTTCGACTGCCCCACCGACGAAGAGCGCGTTTTCATCCTGCTCAATCTTATGGGCCGGGAAGTGAAAGTGCGCGTTCCCCTGGAAACGGTTTACGCCTGCGCCTAAAGCTTAGGCGGTGAAGACGCCGTTTCCAGAAACTAATTTTTTGCCGCCGGGTGGGGCTTTTCACCCGGACTGCGGTAGCGTGGGAAAATTCTCGTTTTAAAATATATGAAATCAAATTCAAATCGAAAGGTGCTAATTTTCGGCGCCGGCGGTTATATCGGACCGGTGGTGACGGAACACCTGCTCGGCCTTGGCTACAAAGTGCGAGCGTTCGACCTGTTCCTGTTCCACACGCAAACCGTCTTGGAGGGTTTTTCAGACAATCCGGATTTCGATCTTGTGACGGGCGATCATTGCGACGGGGCGCTGGTAGAGGCGGCGCTCGGCGGCGTTACCGACGTCGTTATTCTCTCGGGGCTGGTCGGCGACCCGATCACCAAGAAATATCCGGAAGCGTCCAAAGCCATCAACGATGATGGCATGCTGGCGCTGATCGACAGGCTCAAGGGCCGCGGGCTCGACCGAGTGATCTTCGTTTCCACGTGTTCCAATTACGGGCTGATCCAGGACGGTGAATTGGCTAACGAAGATTTCGACCTTAATCCGCTGTCTCTTTATGCCAAGGCCAAGGTGGCGATGGAAACGGCGCTTTTGGGGCTCAAGGGCAAAGTCGACTTTCACCCGACGGTCTTGCGCTTCGCCACGGCCTTCGGGCTGGCGCCCCGCATGCGTTTCGATTTGACGGTCAGCCAGTTCACCCGCGAAATGCACCTGGAGAACGATCTGCTTGTTTACGATGCCGAAACTTGGCGGCCTTATTGCCATGTCAGAGATTTCGGCGAGGTCATCGCCCGCGTCCTGGCGGCCCCCGCCGAAGACGTCACCTTCGAAGTCTTCAACGCCGGCGGCGACGTCAACAACTTCACCAAGCAGATGATCGTTGACGCCATCCTTGAATTTCTGCCCAAGGCCAAGGTCGCATACCAGGAACACGGCTCGGACCCGCGCAATTACCGCGTCGATTTTGCAAAGATCCGCAAACGGCTGGATTTTGAACCCCGCTTCACCGTCCGCGATGGCATTTCCGAATTGATTGCCGCCTTCAAAGAAAAACAGTTTGCCGAAGTCGATAAAAATCCGAATTTTCACGGCAATTACGAAATTGATTACACGGTTGCAAACAAACAATGACGCTTGAACCCGCCACCGTCGTTGAAACGCTGGCTTCGGTCCTGTCCGGTCCGGCGGCGTTGCATGAGCCGACGATCACCGGCAACGAATGGGATTACGTCAAAGACTGCCTGGACACCGGCTGGGTATCGACGGCCGGCGGATACGTAGACCGGTTCGAGAAAATGCTGGCTGATTTTACCGGGGTGGGTCACGCCGTCGCCACCGTTACCGGCACCGCCGCCCTTCACGCGGCCCTGGTATTGGCCGGCGTCAAAGCCGATGACGAAGTCATCGTGCCGGCGCTAACGTTTGTCGGCACCGCCAACGCGGTGACATACCTGGGCGCGGTTCCGCATTTTGCCGATGCTGAGGAGCGCACCCTCGGGCTTGACCCGGCTAAGCTTGAAGCGCACCTGGACGATATCGCCGAGATCACGGACGGCATTTGCCGGAACAAGGTCACCGGGCGGCGCATCGCCGCCTGCGTTCCCGTTCATACCTTTGGCCACCCGGTCGATCTCGACCCGCTGGCGGTTGTTTGTGAAAAGTTCAATCTAGTTCTGGTTGAAGACGCCGCCGAGTCGCTTGGGTCCTATTACAACGGTCGCCACACCGGCAACCACGGGCGGCTTTCCGTTCTCAGCTTCAACGGCAACAAGACGGTGACGACTGGCGGCGGCGGCGCCATCCTGACAAACGATGCCGATCTGGCGGCCAAGGCCAAGCACCTGACGACGACCGCCAAGGTGGCGCACAAGTGGGAATACAGCCATGACATAGCCGGCTTCAACTACCGGCTGCCCAATATCAACGCGGCGCTCGGCTGCGCCCAGATGGAACAGCTATCGGACTTTCTTGAGGGCAAACGCCGCCTTGCCCAAGCCTATGAAGCGGCCTTCGCCAACATCGACGGTGTGCGTTTCTTCACCGAACCGCCATTTGCCAAAAGCAACTACTGGCTCAACGTCTTGCTACTGGACCCAGACATGGCGGCGCTACGCGACGACATCCTGGCCGCCACCAACGACAGCGATTTCATGACCCGCCCGGCATGGACGCCTTTGCACCGTCTTCCGATGTTCACCGATTGCCCGAAAATGGGGCTCACCGTCGCCGAAGACCTTTACGCACGCCTCATCAACATTCCGTCGAGTCCTGGTTTAGCAGAGGCCATAAATGGCTAAGCGCAAAATCTGTGTCGTTACCGGCACCCGCGCCGAATACGGGCTTTTGTTCTGGCTGATGAAAGAGATCGAAGGCGATCCCGAATTAACGCTTCAACTGGCGGTCACCGGCGCGCACCTGTCGCCGAAATTCGGCGAAACCCGGAAGACCATCGAAAAGGACGGCTTTGCCATCGACGAAAAAATCGATATCGATTTAGGCGACGACACGCCTCGGGGCATCGCCCGGTCAATGGGCATGGCCGTCATCGGTTTTGGTGAGGCCTTCGGTAGGCTGCGGCCCGATGTGATTGTCGTTTTGGGCGACCGATATGAAATTCTTGCCGCCGCCGAAGCCGCCATGCTCGCCCGCACCCCCATCGCCCATATCCACGGCGGCGAAATTACCGAAGGCGCCATGGACGATGCCATGCGCCACGCCATCACCAAACTGTCGCATCTGCATTTCACCGCCGCCGAGGCCTATTGCGCCCGAGTCATTCAATTGGGTGAGGATCCGACACGGGTGTTCAACACGGGTGCCATCGGGCTCGACAATATTGACAGGCTCACCCTTTTAGACCGGGCCGGGTTGAAAGCGGACCTTGGTCTTGCCGCAGGCCAGAACTTTTTCTTGGTCACCTATCACCCGGTCACCCTCAGCAACGACGATCCCGCCGAAGGTCTCGGTGAAATGCTCGCAGCCCTTGATGAATTTCCCGATTTCGACGTTGTCCTCACCGGCGTTAACAGCGACCCCGGTCACGATACCGTTGCCCGGTTGTTGGCCGGTTATGTCGAAGCAAACCCGGCCCGGGTTTCGATGCATGCGTCCCTAGGCCAGCTCCGCTACCTCAGCGCTATGAAGTACGCCGCCGCCGTCATCGGCAATTCATCCAGCGGTATCGTCGAGGCGCCAGCTTTGGGCGCACCGACGGTCAACATCGGGGATCGCCAGAAGGGCCGCCTACGCGCGCCCTCAATCATCGATTGCGGCAGCGCAACCGATGACATCGCCCAAGCCATCGAACGCGCGCTTAACCCCGGGTTCCGGTCAGGGCTCAAAGAAATAAACCTTCCTTATGGTTCCAGCGGCGCGTCAAAGAAAATAAAAAACATCCTCAAGACCGCCGACCTTTCGGGGATCGTTCAGAAACCTTTCCATGACATTCCCTATAAAAGAGCCGCGTCATGAGCGTCTTCGTCATCGCCGAGGCCGGCGTCAACCACAACGGCGAAGCCGGCAAGGCGTTTGCCCTGATCGACGCCGCCGTCGCCGCCGGCGCCGACGCAGTTAAGTTCCAGACTTTCCGGGCGAAAGAAGTGATCTCTGCCAACGCACCGAAAGCGCCCTATCAGACAAAAACAACTGACCCCGCAGAAACCCAACTGGAAATGGTCAAAAAGCTGGAATTATCCGAAGCCCTCCATAATGAGCTCGCCAAACATTGCGCCAAAAAAGAAATTCGGTTTCTTTCAACACCATTTGACGGGCCGAGTCTGCGCTTCCTCGTCAATGACATGAAGCTCAATACCCTGAAAATTCCATCCGGCGAAATCACCAACGGGCCGTTGCTGTTGCAGGCCGGGGAAAGCGGCTGCGATATCATCCTGTCGACGGGCATGAGCGACATGATCGAAGTCGAGGTGGCGCTTGGCGTTCTCGCCTTCGGTCTGGCCAAAACAGGAAGCGAGCCTTCGGCTCAAGCCTTTAAGGAATCCTTTGCTTCCGCTGCGGGACAAGCGGCGCTGAAAGAAAAGGTCACGGTCCTGCATTGCACCACCGAATACCCGGCGCCCTTCGAAGATACCAACCTGAAAGCCATGGCGACCCTCAAGGACGCTTTCGGACTCCGGGTCGGGCTTTCCGACCACACGCCAGGCATCGCCGTCGCTATCGCCGCCGCGGCCTTGGGCGCCGGAGTCATCGAAAAGCACTTTACCTTGGGCCGCAGCCTTCCGGGTCCCGATCACCAAGCGTCCCTGGAACCGGGAGAGCTGGCGGAGATGGTCACCGGCATCCGCGCCGTTGAACAAGCGCTTGGTGACGGCAACAAAAAACTGCAGCCATCGGAAATTAAAAACAAGGATATCGCTCGTAAAAGCCTAGTAGCCCTGAAACCGATCAAAGCCGGTGAAGCGTTCACGATTGAAAACTTAGGCATCAAGCGGCCCGGTACCGGCGTCTCGCCGATGGAATACTGGGAGCGGATCGGCAAGAAGGCGGACCACGATGTCACCGAGGATGAACAACTGTGAGGATGGGCCCAGCGAAGCTTTCAATCAGGTGTCTTGGAATTCTTCCCGGTACTTGGCTTCAAGGGCCAGTATCTTGTCCTTGTCCCTTTTCCTTATTCGTTTGGGATTGGTTCCCACGTAAATATTCCATGGTTCCAGGTCACGGTCTATGATCGATCCTGCGGATACAATTACGCCGTCGCCGATCGTCACGTTGGGGAGGGCGATGCAATTTGCTCCTAACAAGACGTGCCTACCTATCGTGATTATTGCCAACTCAACGTTTCTGAACTCCATCGGCACAGTAGGGTTGGCAAGGCTTTGGCCCGAGAAATCGTCGGAACCCGTAATGAAACGGCATCCCGCTCCAAAACCACTGAAGTCGCCGACGTGGAATTCTCCTCCTCCGATGATGGACGTGAACGAGGAGATATGAATGTTGTTTCCAATCCGGCTTTTCAGCCCCCCGTTAAAAACAACGAAATCATCAATGAAAACGTTATCTCCGAGAACGATGTTCTCGCCATTGATAACAATTACGGACGGGAAAATTCGCGAGTTTTTTCCTACTTTAGCAAAGTCAAACTCGGTCATTGGGGCATACCATTTCCGGTTCTTTTAAACCTGTGGGAACGAGGAATCTCTTCAACCGCCTGGATGCGACTTGGTTGGCTTGCTTCGGGCAAAATCTGGCGGAGCGCTTTCTTGATTTCGGAGACAGCTGGTGCGTTTTCAGGCGAAAGGACCACTTTCAATTCCAAATGCTGGCCAGTCACCGGGTTGGGTCGGCCGAAAGCTTGAGCCTCTACGACGCCCTTAAGCCCGCAAACCGCTTCTTCCACATCAATGGGTGACACTTTTACTCCTCCGATGTTCACGATTTCACTATCGCGACCGGTTATACGCAACCATTCCCCGTCAACTTCGACAATGTCTTTTGTATTGTAGAAGCCCTCGGAATCGAATGGAGATGTCTCGTTAAGATAGCCGATCATCTGGAAGGGCGAGCTGATCCAAAGAACATTGTCTAGGATTCTGGTTTTGACACCATCGCCGCCAATTTGGATAAAGAGACTGTCTCGCGCCCTGCTGCGAACCGAGAACACGCCCAGTTCAGAGAGACCATAGGTCTGACGAAAGTCCGTTTCCGGAAGTAACGCGGTAACGCGGGATAAGGTAATTTCATCCATCACCTCCGTTCCGTATGTTATCAGTTTCAATGATGATAAATCGAGGCTTTCGAAATCGACCGTTCTGCAAGCTAGGCGCAGGAAAGTTGGGGTGGTCGGAAGTAATTCAGCGCGATAACGTTCAACCGACCGAAACACGCTTTCAGGATCCAAGGAATCGGGAACAATAATTTGTCCGCCAGCGTAAAGCGTATAGAAAAAAGTGTTCAACCCGCCCCAGTGATCGAACATGAGAAAAGAGATGGTCCGCAACGTTTTTTTCGCCGTCTTAAAACGGGCCATAATTTTTTCCACGTCGTGCAAGATAGCCTTTGGCCTTCCTGATGTCCCCGAAGAGAACATAATCAATCCTGCTTTCCCCTGTTGGCCAAGTTCAACCATGATGGGGGGCTGCATGGGCGGATCGGGTTGCGCTTTGACAATGCCTTTCTCCACTACGTACTGGACTGCAGCGGCGTTAAAGAAGTAGTCGTGTTGGGAGCGCGTGTGAACGGTCAAAGGAACGACCACGCAACCTTTTTGAAACAGTTGGATTAGGGCGACGATAGAGGCCGGATCAAAATCCCCGATCACCGCTACCGAAGAGCCCGGCGGGATCGCCGAAAGATCCAGCATTTCCATTTGTTGCTCAATATCCTGAGCGGTCATTTGGTAGTCTTTACCGCAAAGGATTTTCTGGTCTACCGGATAGGCGGCCAAAAGGGGCGCAAAATCGATCACCCCGACAAACCCAATGTCAGCGTCTGCCCGGTCAGGAGTGCGGCCTCATCGGATAGAAAGAAACGGCAAATGCCTTCAAGGTCGTCAAACGTCGTCTTCCGCTTAAGGGTCTGCTTGGAAATGATCGCATCGACTTGTTCATCGGTTAGACCAGCCAAAAGATCGGTGTCCGTTGGTCCCGGCCGAATCAAGTTGGCCGTAACACCCCATTCGCCAAGTTCATTTGCGATAATCTTAACATATGTCTCGGCGGCACTTTTAGATGCCGCGTACACCGCCTCTCCTTCTAAAAGCAAGGGAACAGCAATCGTCGATAGGACAATAATTCTTCCGCCCTTATTTTTGATCAACCCTTTTCCTAAAACTTCGACAACATTGGCCACGCCATGAAAATTAACGTCAACAATTTTGTCTCGGGTGGCATCCGGCATAGAAAGAAAATGGTTCATCGACGCAATACCGGCGCAAGCCACAACTCCCCAGAGATTTGCTGTATCAATTTTCCGGGCGAACTCCTTGACGGCCGTTTTATCGGTGACGTCAACACCGGAAACAAATTGAAAGTTGCAGGGCTCTTTCGGTTCTTGTCTGGCGAACCCAACGACATCATAGGTGTTGCTGAGCCTTTCCGCCAAAGCGAAGCCAATTCCCCGAGATGCCCCGGAAACGATGACTAGCTTACGTCCACCTTTGCCGGTGTCCATTAGGTTTCTCGCTCTCCTGCATGGTTAGCCTGTTGAAGTCTCAACTACGAAATCGGCAAGACTGGCAATGTTTCGAAACGGGCTGTTGTTTGCGGACATGGCTTTGTCGCTGGTCCAATCAAATGTCTTTCCAAAAGAAGCTTCCACGTGGTCTTCAATAGCCAACATAAGTTCCACTAGCGGGCGGCTTTTCAGAACACCGCCGGAGCCAAAAAGTTTTGTGTCCTTGGTCAAAACCGAACCCATCGGTATCTGACCATCGATTCTGAACTGCTCAAGTTCAACAAGGATAAAGTCCTGTATTGTATCGCTTGATAATGCCATGGCCAGTTTCTCAACCTTTGTTCGGATCGAAAAGGGGGCGCGTATGAAACCCGATTTCCAGTTGCACATTGCCACGCGGTGGCGACAATGGTCAAGTTTCCCACGGACAGTACATTTCCAAAAAGCCGGTTCCCGAATTGGTCGGATTTTGAAAACTTTCTCTTATTAATTTTAAACGCAATCGCTCAATGAAAACCGTAGGAGACATTCATTTCGAGGTCCGTGGCGATATCGCCCATGTGGTCCTTGACCACAAACAAGCCATGAATGCATTGACCAGTCAGATGTGTCTCGATTTGGAGGTCCGGTTTCAAAAGCTGGAAAAAGATGCGGCAATCAAAGCTGCTATTATTCGTGGTGCCGGCGACAAAGCTTTCTGTTCCGGCGGCGATTTGCGACGGATTTACGATGCCCACGTAAGCGGATCAAATTATCCGTATGAATTTTTCCGGAATGAATATCGTCTCTTGGTAACCCTAAACAGGTTTTCAAAACCACTTATCGTTTTTCTCGACGGCGTAGTAATGGGCGGCGGTGCCGGGCTTTCATTCCAGGGTTCACACCGGGTGGTTACCGAAACGACTGAATTTGCCATGCCCGAAACGGGGGTGGGTTTATTCCCCGACGCCGGCAGCGCTTTCTTCCTGCCTCGTTGCCCCGGCCAAGTCGGCACTTTCCTTGGCTTGACCGGCACCCACATAGGGGCCGCCGATTGTTTGTATTCCGGATTAGCCGATACTTACATTCCCGCATCCAAGTTAGCCGTCTTGTCGGCAGCATTGGATCAGGCAGATCTGGGTGAAAATCCCTTTTCTGCTGTGAATAAAATTTTTCAGGATTTCCAGGAAGTCCCGAGCCCATCGTTTCTGCGGGCACATCGCACGGCGATCGATCGGATATTTGGGCTGGATAGCGTTGAAGATATCGTCGATGCCTTGGCGGGAGAGCGCGCCCCTTGGGCAAAACGGACGTGGCGTTGGCTGGTTAAGCGCGCTTCGCCGACCAGTCTCAAAATCGCCCTTCGTCAATTGCGTTGGGGGGAAGGCCAAAACTTTGACGACTGCATCCGTCTTGAATGGCGAATCGTCAATCGAATCCTCAAAGGACATGATTTCTTCGAAGGAATTCGTTCGGTATTGATTGACGGGGACCACAGACCAAGATGGTGCCCAAAAAAGGTCTCGGATGTTTTACTCTCTGATATCGAGTCGTATTTTTCCCCGCTTGTTGATGATGAATTGGTCTTGGACTAGCCCATGCCCTGGCAAGCCACTCTAATCGCTCCCGGCAAGACGGTCCGCGACGCCATTGAGACGATCCAGAACAGCGGCGGGCAAATCTGCCTTGTCGCCGGCGATGACCGGGTACTCCTGGGCACGATCACGGACGGCGATGTCCGGCGCGGACTTTTGAACGGGCTCGACCTCGATACGCCTGTCGAAAAAGTGATGAACAAGAAACCACACAGCATCTCCCCTAACGCTGACCCAGCAAAAGTCCAAGCGCTGATGAAAAAGGACCTTTTGCGTCAAATTCCCGCCGTCGATGAACAGGGGCGGGTTGTTGGCCTTTATCATATCAACGATTTCGAAAGCGGCCAGATTTCTCGGAACAATTGGGTGGTGCTGATGGCGGGTGGGCTCGGCACACGTTTAAAGCCGCTGACCGAAGACAACCCGAAACCGTTATTGCCCGTCGGCGACAAGCCTATCCTGGAAACCATCCTCGAAGGGTTTATCGAACAGAATTTTCGCAAGTTCTATATTTCCGTCAACTACAAGGCCGCCGCCATCAAGGTACATTTCGGCAACGGCGAAAAATGGGGTGTGGAAATCCGCTACCTGGAGGAAAAGACCCGCCTGGGAACGGCTGGCGCCCTACAACTAATTCCGGAAACGCCGGACCATCCGCTTTTCGTCATGAACGGCGATCTACTGACGCGGGTCAATTTTCAAGATCTTCTTGAATATCACCTTGGCCATGACGCAAAGGCGACCATGTGCGTTCGCGAATACGACCTACAGGTGCCTTTCGGCGTCGTCGATATTAAAAACAACCGCATTCAGGACATCGACGAAAAACCGCTACAGCGGTTCTTCATCAACGCCGGGATTTACGTTCTTGACCCGGATCTCATCGGCCTGATCCCCGAAGGCAAGCAATTCGACATGACAGACTTGTTCGGTCGGGCCGCCGAAGAAGGCCACAGCACCGCCGCTTTCCCGATCCACGAATACTGGCTGGATGTCGGGCGCATCGATGATTTGGAACAAGCCAATCTCGAATTTGATAAGAATTTTGCCAAATGAGCAACGGCATCCTGTTCATCATCACGGCCCGCGGCGGATCCAAGCGGGTGCCCAGCAAGAATCTTAGCCGGATCGGCGACCTATCCCTGATTGGCTTTAAAGCCAATTCGGCGCGGAAATCGAAATATTGTTCACGCCTGGTTATTTCGACGGACAGCTCCGAGATCCAGGCCGAAGCGGAAGCTCTTGGCATCGAGGTTCCCTTCACCAGACCGGCCGAACTGGCGAATGACACGGCGAGTAGCGACAGCGTCGTCATGCACGCGGTAAACCATTTCGAAACAGAGGAAAACACTCACTTCGACGCGGTCATGCTGCTTGAACCTGCATCGCCTTTCGCCCGTGGAGAAGACTATGACGCGGCCGTCGAAATTTATCTCCAACGTACCGCCAGCCTGGTGGTGGGAATTTGTGAAACGCACGTCAATTCGGTCTTTGCCGGCCCCTTGGGTCCCGAAGGACAGATCAACCAGATTGTTGAACAAATAACCCGTTTAAAGGACAAGCGCGGCCAAGCCGTTGGGCAGGAGTACACCCCGAACGGGGCTTTTTATCTGATCGGAATGAACGCTTTGAAGAAAAACGGCGAGATATACAGTGATCCGGAAAGCTCATACGGCCTCCTTATGGATCGCTACCATTCAACCGAAATCGAAACACCCTTTGATCTGCGCTTCGCGGAATTCTTGATTGAAAACGGCGAGATCGACATGGCGAACTGGCAATGAACAACAAAACGTCCCAAAAGGTGACGAACCCGAAAAAAAGAGGCCCCATCACCGGGACGGGCCAGGACCTATACACCCGGGCCCGCAAGATCATTCCCGGCGGCACGCAGCTTTTTTCCAAGCGGCCCGAGCTTTTTCTCCCCGACCAATGGCCAGCCTATTACAAAAAGGCGCACGGGGTGGAAGTTTGGGATCTCGACGATCGGCGATATTTAGATTTCACGTCCTGCGGCATCGGCACGTCTGTCCTCGGCATCGGCAACCCCGAAATCAACGCCGCCGTCGCCAAGGCCATGGACGCGGGCAACATGAGCACCCTCAATTGTCCGGAGGAAGTCGAACTTGCCGAACTGCTGATTGATCTACACCCGTGGGCCGACATGGTCCGTTATGCCCGGACAGGCGGCGAGATTCTTTCCATAGCCGTGCGCATCGCCCGCGCGGCGACGGGACGCGACCGCATTGCCTTTTGCGGCTACCACGGCTGGGGAGACTGGTACCTGGCGGCCAATATTTTCGATGACCGGAGCCTGGATAAGCATTTGCTTGCGGGACTGTCGCCGGCGGGGGTGCCGGCGGGGTTGAGCAAAACGGCCATGCCGTTTCATTACAATAAAATTGATGAATTGCGCGCCATCGTTAAAGAGGCGGGTCCCGAACTTGCCGCCATCGTCATGGAGCCCCGGGTCAATTCGCAAGCGCCCGAGCCGGGTTTTCTGGAAGAGGTGCGCGACATCGCCGACTCCTGCGGGGCGGTGCTTATTTTTGACGACATCACTTCCGGCTGGCGGGTCAACACCGGCGGCATTCACTTGACCCTCGGGGTCGATCCGCACATGGCGGTGTTCGCAAAAACCATGAGCAACGGCTACCCCATGTCGGCCGTTATCGGCACCCGGGATGTCATGCAGGCGGCCCAGGATTCATTCATCTCCAGCAGTTACTGGACGGAACGCATCGGGCCGACCGCGGCCCTGGCCACCATCAGAATGCACCAGCGTGAAAACGTGCCCGAAAAACTGATCCATGCCGGAACTCTTGTGCAAAAGGGTTGGCGGGATGCGGCGGAACCCGCCGGGCTGGCGATCCGCGTTTTTGGCATTGAGCCCCTCAGTTTCTTTGCTATTGACGCCGAGGACGCCGATGCCCTGACCACGCTTTTCACGCAGGAGATGCTTGCCCGTGGGTTCCTTGCCGGGGGCCACTTTTACGCCACCATTGCCCACACGGACGACAAGATCGAATCCTACCTCGATGCTACGGCTGAGGTTTTCCGTGAGCTCGCTTCGGCGGTGGATGCGGGCGACGCGAGGGAACGATTAAATGGCCCGGTCAAGCACAGCACTTTTCAGCGCCTCGATTGAACCCCCTCAGCAAAAGTCAAAGAAATGAACCAGAAACCCCTCTCTGAGCTTTTCGATCTGACCGGCAAGGTCGCGGTGGTGACCGGCGGTACGGGGATTCAAGGCACCCGCATCACCCGCGGGCTCGCGGCTTATGGCGCCGACATCGCCGTCGTTGATCTGGACGAGACGACGGTCACCGGGTTGGCCGACGAAATCAGCGAAGAATACGGGGTCAAAACGTTGGGGGTGGTTTGCGACGTTTCCGATCCCGATGCCGTCAACCGGATGGTCGCTGACACCGTCAAAGCCCTGGGTGGCATCCACGTGTTGCACAACAACGCCGCCACAAAAACCGACGACTTGGAGAAATTCTTCGCCCCGTTCGAAAATTTCGATTTCGAAACCTGGCGCAAGATCATGAACGTCAACCTGGACGGCATGTTCCTGGTTGTCCAAGCCGTCGGCAAGCAGATGATCAAGCAGGGCCAGGGCGGCAGCATCATCCAAACATCGTCCACCTATGGCGTCGCCGGGCCCGATTTCCGCATTTACGAAGGATCGGAATATCTCGGCCACCAGATCACGACGCCGGTGGCCTATGCGGCGTCCAAGGCGGGGGTCGTCGGGCTCACCCGTTACCTGGCGACCTACTGGGGCGACAAGGGTATCCGGGTCAATACCCTGGTGCCGGGCGGCATCGAATCGGGACAGAACGAAACCTTCCAAAAGAACTACGGCGCCCGCACGCCCCTGGGCCGCATGGCGCACGTGGACGAGATGGTTGGCGCCGTGGTCTACCTGGCATCGGACGCGTCCAGTTATATGACCGGGCAGATGATCGTCGTCGATGGCGGATGGACGGCCTGGTAGGAGGCTGATGTAATGCGTTTGTCAATCGAGGCAGAGGCTTTGGCGTCATACGTGGCGCAGCAGGTTTCCGTATTTTTCCCGGACAACCCTGTTGAAGTGGCCGATCTTTTGAGTTTCGTCAATAAAAGCCTGGATCGGGTTGAGGCCTGTTTCTCCCCAATTCGCCTGCCGTACTATTTTGAGGACGGCAGCACGGCGTTTGACCACCACAACACGGACCATTACGCCTGTTTCCTCTATTACCTGAGCAATACCCTCTTTCGCGAGAGCGGCGATCCGAACCTGACCAAGAGGGTCTATGCGCTTAACAAATTGCTCCATAGCCTCGACATCTTCTACGAGATTGAAATGCCCGACGTGTTTGTGCTGGCGCATCCCGTCGGCACGGTGCTCGGTCGCGCCCGGTATGGGAATTACCTTTGCGTTTATCAGGGATGTACGGTCGGCGCCAACACAGACGGCGTTTACCCGACGCTCGGCGAAGGGATTGTGATGTATCCCGGAAGCCAGGTGGTAGGTGATTGCCGCATCGGCGACAACTGCTGGATCGCCTCGAATGCCCTCGTCATGGACACCAATGTTCCCTCGGACAGCATCGCCATCGGCCAGCCCCCTAACTTTGAAATAAAGCCCTCCCGTCTTGATGTTCGCCAATGGCTGCTCAATGGCGCTCATTCCAAAATTCCGGAACGCAAGCCATGAACAACAGGAAATGTTTTGCCCTGGATAAGGCGACATCCCGTCTTAAGGGCAACTACAAACGCCTGGTCCTGGTTTCCCATCAAGATCACATTGATGACATTGACGTCGAAGACGATGAAACGCTGATCGTTTCATGCAACTGGCTGCTGTGGCAGCAATGCCTGCACCGGAGCCTTCAATGCGCCCATACAGATGTCGGTCTTGTCGGATGGGATGTCGAAGAGCTGGTTAGAGACTGTTATCTGCATACGAACGACTGGGTTTATCTGGAAGATGGGGATGCGACACTTTTCCATGGGATTTCCCTAGGCAGAAAATTCGTCCGCCACGTTTCTTTGGTCATCGGGGATTACGAAAGACTGACGCGTATTTTCAATGGGCTGGCGGATCGCTTCGACCCGGAAGAAATTATCTATTTCGACTGCCGCACCCATGAAGGGTTTCTCGATAATGAGGAGCGGGTTTCCCTGCTAATTTCCTTTGCCGGTAAAAGAGGCATAAAAATCCAAGACCGCAGGGCTCCCATTCCCGGCAAAGAATCCGAACTTCCCATGTCTGTCGATTTTTCTTATCTGAAGAAAGAAAAGGCAGCTTCGAAACGTAGCGCCAAGGATATTGCCCGGACTGTTTTCGAATACGCGCTAATTTACGTCAGCCTGGTGCGTCGCTTCTTAGGGCAACGTCGCCCGGGCGTGTTGATGTTAATCAGTCAACTGACCAGCATCCCTCTGATCCAGGGGTTTGACGGGGGTGAAGTTTATCCCCTGATGTTGTCGGATTGGTTTCCCCGGAAAAAAAATATCTTGTTTGTTATGCAAAGTCTTTTCAAGGGTGTCCTGGCGGTGGGTGCTCCCCGCCAGGAATTGTCCGCGGAAGAACGCCAAGAAATCGATCGCATAGGAACCCGGCTTAAGGCGGCATGGGAAACGCCGGCATCGGAGCGGGACACTTTCGTCCGCGAACACATTTCCCGCCACATCCTCGAAACGGGCCGGTTATATGAGGCCGCCCAAACCGTGAAGTGGGCGGAAGCCGTCATGGAACGCTATCAGCCCCGGCAAATCTTTAGCGACAGTCTGCAAAATTCCGTGTCAACTACCTTTCTGGAGTTGGCGAACCTTCGCAGGATTCCGACCGCGGTTACTTGGCACGGGCCGCATTTGCAGGATACGAAATTTGAGATTTTCGGCTGCGACCCCCGAGTCGAATCCTTGAGCGACCGTTGCTTAACCTGGGGCAAAAATTTCGAGGATTGGCTGGACGCAACCGGCGCCAAAACAACGAAAGTCCGCACGGGCAACATCGTCTCGAGTTGCCATCGGCAGATGAAGCCGCCCCGCCGGGGCCTCAAGCGCGCTTTGGTTCTTCAATACGCGACGCCGGGCAAGGATTTCGCGCTCCTGAACAGCGGTGAGTTCCATTATTTCGTTAAAATCTGCCGGATGCTTCAGGACATAGGATGTGCGGAAATTCAGTTTAAGCTGCATCCGGGAAACCCGAAAAAACTTTATTATCAAACAATTGCCGAGCTCTTCGGCTTGAGTTGCTCGGTCCATGAAGGCGGGGGTTTTAAAGATTACGTGGCTTGGGCCGATGCCGTTATAGGGCCTGTCACGTCCGGCGCCATGCTCGAAGTCATGGCCACCGGAAAGCCTTATTATCCGGTCCTCCTTTCCCCGCACTCCAACAACATGAAATACCTTGAAGGCAGCCGTGTATTTGACGATTTTGACATGCTGCGTCATGCCCTGGAGCGTAAAGAATTTCCCGATTCTCGAAAAATTCTCAATGACTTTGCCAGTTATGAGGAAATCCCGGACCCCGTAAAACGGACATGGGAAGTTCTCGCAGGCATCGATATGAGCAAGGAGCCGGCATCTGGAACATGAAATGACAGTTGCCGTTTTTCTCGACCGTGACGGAGTCCTCAACCGTAGCGACATTCGTGACGGCAAGCCCTTTGCGCCGACGACCCTGGAAGGTTTCGAGATACTTCCAGGCGTCCAAGGGGCGGTTGCCGCACTCAACGACGCCGGATTCAAGATCATCGTTTCCACCAACCAGCCGGACGTGAAAAAAGGGGTCATGGACAAAGCCATGGTCGAGGCCATGAATGATCAGCTCCGCCGGGAACTGCCGATGATCGACGATGTCAAGGTCTGCTACCACGCGAAAGAAGACCAATGCGACTGTCGCAAGCCGAAACCGGGGATGCTGATTGAGGCAGCGGCGGAATGGGGGATCAACCTGGAACGGAGCTTCATGATCGGCGACCGATGGAGCGACATAGACGCCGGCAAGTCCGCCGGCTGCCGGACAATCTTTATTGATTATCAATACGCCGAAAAACGCCCCGAAATGCCTGACTTCACTGCCGCCTCCCTCGCCGAGGCGGCTTCGTTGATCCTTTCTCTGCCAGCCAATAAAAAGAAGCTTTCATGACCGCACTCGCCAACATCAAGGTCAAAATCTTCGCCGACGGGGCTGACCTGGATAGCATGAAAGCTATGTACCAAAACCCTTTGATCAAGGGATTCACGACAAATCCGACGCTGATGCGCAAGGATGGCGTAACCGACTATGAAAGTTTTGCCCGGGACGTTATCAAGGCCATCCCCGATAGGCCGCTGTCGTTCGAGGTGTTCGCCGATGATGAGAGCGGAATGGAGCGCCAAGCGCTTGAGATCGCATCGTGGGGCAGCAACGTGAATGTCAAGATTCCGGTAACCAACACAAAGGGGAAATTTATGGGTGACGTTATCAGGCGTCTGTCGGCAGCAGGCGTCATCGTCAACGTCACCGCTGTCATGGCCCTGGATCAGGTGCGAAGGATCGCCGACAGCCTGGACGAAAAAACGGCGGCCATCGTTTCTGTATTCGCCGGGCGCATCGCCGACACCGGCGTTGACCCCTTGCCGGTGATGACGGAAGCGGTGGACATTTTAAAATCCAAGCCCAAGGCCGAGCTGCTGTGGGCCAGCCCGCGGGAGCTTCTAAACATTTTTCATGCAGAGGAGATCGGTTGTCACATCATCACCGTCACCACCGGCCGAAGCAAGGCGCCTGCAAGGCGCCTATGGCGATACTTTTCTTACTCATCATCCCGATTGCCAGTTCGCCGCGAAAGTCGGGCCCCGTTTCCTGATGAAATGCCGGGACCTCATTTTCGACCAGGAAGCGCTCCTGCCGTCAGGGCTTCCGATTCGGAAGTCCCTGAGCCCCCGCTCAGGAAGTCCCAGGGCTGAAGATGGACTCCAGTCGGATTACTCAACGCCCCGACAAGGGACACGAAATCCGGGAAGCGCCCGCGCCCGGGGATTGGCCTTCGTTTGCTGAAATCCGTGAGCCGGCGATGGTCGGCCTTCATGTGGGCAACGGCTCCGCCAGCAAACCGTTTCAGGCCTATCTGGACGGCCACCCGCAGGTTTACATGCTCCCAGCCTATCCCCTTATATATTTCTATCCCCATTGGGAAGATTGGAAAGAGAAATTCAAGGACACCTGGGACTGGTCGTCGATTATCGACGCATTTTGCACCCAGCACGCGTCCGTCATCGATACCCGTAGAATTCCGGGGTTTAACGGTTTGACCGGCCTCGGAGAAACCCAGGATCAGCATCTGGAAATAGATGAAGGCCTGTTTCGGGCCTTCCTGGCCCATTTACTGGACGGTCGGCCAATTCGTTCCCGGACGTTTCTTTTGGCCATTCATTACGCCTTCGCGTTCTGCAATGGTGAAGACCTGAACCGGAAGAGCGTGCTGGTTTTTCACATCCATGTGCCGGAGTACATTTCGCGTTATCTGGCAGTGGATTTTCCCGATTTGAAAACAATCGGCTGCGTTAGGGATCCGCGCTCGAACATTGGAGGGCGTTTTTACAACAGTTTTATCAACGTTGATGACCAGCAATTCAACCGGACCGACGCCGCCGTTTACCGCCGCCGAACCTATTGCTTGGTATGCTCGCACCTTTACACGGGCCTTGAGGCCGTTAGGGGTTTGGATCCGCAAAAAACGAAAGTTTTTCGAGCCGAAGACCTACACCACCGCCGGGCCGAGCTTATGGACTCTGTAGCCGAATTCCTGGGGATCGACAAAGACTCCTGCTTTGAATCCTTCACCTTTGGCGGGTTGTTATGGTGGGGGGACGCAGTCTACAACATGAACCCCCTGAACGAGTTCAACCCCCGGGTTGTTTCCGATAGCTGGAAAAAAGAAATTTCCGCAGTGGATTGGTTTGTCCTGGAGGGGTTGTTTTATGACTATTTCCGGAAATTTGGATACACGTCCTTCAAATACCGGAGCGATTCCTTTCTTAACAGGCTCCTGTTGTTCACCGCCTTGTTCATCCCGTCCCAGTTTGAGCGTCGGATCATTCTTGGTTATCTCAACCCCAAGTCCGTTATCGGTTTCATCGCAGCGTGTTACGCGGAATCCAGCGGCGGTACGCCATTGAAGGATTACAGCTTCAGCGCTTCCTACCGGCACAAGATTACAACCCGTGACTTGAAAATGTGGAAGCCACGTTGGTATGCCACATTGGTCCGGAGAATTCAGCAGTTCTCGGAAGAAAACCCGGATTCCAGCCTCATCGCCCCGTTTCGCTGGCTGGGCATTGTCATCTATACGGCTGCTAATCTTTGCCGGTATGTCTTCTCGCTCCTGCTGATGCCTGTGATGTTTGCCAGGCGTCTCCGCCTGATGCTGGCGGCTTTTTGGCAGCGGCTCACGAATTCAAATTCCTTGCCGGACTATCTGTAAAAAAAGAAAGAAAAGCGAAATATGCCTGAATTCAAGAACGTTCTTGTCACCGGCGGCGCCGGCTATGTCGGCTGTGCCCTGGTGCCGCGGTTGCCGACCGCCGGCTGCCGGACAATCTTCATTGACCATCAATACGCCGAAAAACGCCCTGAAATGCCCGATTTCACTGTCGTCTCGCTGGT
Organism: Rhodospirillales bacterium; assembly: GCA_013203955.1. Lineage (GTDB taxonomy): Bacteria > Pseudomonadota > Alphaproteobacteria > Rhodospirillales > Casp-alpha2 > Casp-alpha2. Next base: position 23,892 of record JABMOY010000164.1, read on the forward strand.
CGAGGCGGCCTCGTTAATCCTTTCGCTACCGATCGATCAAAAGAGGCTCTCATGACCGCACTCGCCAACCTCAAGGTCAAAATCTTCGCCGACGGGGCTGACCTGGACGGCATGAAGGCGATGTACAAAAATCCGTTGATCAAGGGGTTCACGACAAATCCGACGCTGATGCGCAGAGACGGAGTCACGGACTATGAAGGCTTTGCCCGGGACGTCATCAAGGTCATTCCCGACCGACCGGTGTCGTTCGAGGTATTCGCCGATGATGCGGACGGGATGGAGCGCCAGGCGCTCGAGATCGCGTCGTGGGGCGCAAACGTTAACGTGAAAATTCCGGTGACCAATACCAAGGGCGACTTCATGGGCGATGTCATCAGCCGGCTTTCGATGGCGGGTGTCATCGTCAATATCACCGCCGTCATGACCCTGGATCAGGTGCGAAGAATCACCGACAGCTTGGATAATGGAACGGCGGCCATCGTGTCGATGTTCGCCGGGCGCATCGCCGATACCGGCGTCGACCCTATGCCAGTAATGGCGGAAGCGGTGGACATTCTAAAAGCAAAACCCAAGGCCGAGTTGCTGTGGGCCAGCTCGCGGGAGTTGCTGAATATCTTCCATGCAGAGCATGTCGGTTGTCACATCATCACCGTGACCAACGATGTGCTCAAGAAGTTGGATCTAATTGGCAAGAATCTCGACGACTATTCCCTGGATACCGTCAAGATGTTCTTCACCGACGCCGAAAGCGCCGGGTTCGACATTGAACTGAAAGGCTAGGATCATTGATGGGTAACACAAAAAAACTCGCCGGGGCCTTGTTCCGGTACATTTCGTTGACTGTTTTCGGCCTCTTTATCCTGCCGGTGCTTTATATCCTGGAGCCTTTCCTGCGGGTCCGCATCGGGCTGATGCATACCCAGCGCATCGGGCACCTAGCCGCCAATACGGAGATGTTTTTCCGCAAATTGCAGATCAACGGCAAGCCGCCCCGAACGGTTTATTACCTGTTCGGCTGGGATCCGGCCAACCGGCAACTCTTCGACATGTTCCTGAGGCTCCGCCTCAAAGGGGCGAATTTCAGGGAAAGCCAATGGGGAACACGGTTTGTTTCTTCCTGGCTGCCCCTATTAAAAAAGACCCGGTTCTGGTTTCCCAACCGGATCACCGCGGCCGAGTTCCACGAATACGCTCATTCGAAATCGGTGGTCCGCTTCACCGACGACGAGGACCGCAAGGGACTGGACGGGCTCGCCGAGATGGGAATCGGGCCGGATGATTGGTTCGTTTGTTTCCACGCCCGGGACGCCAGCTATTTGCGTTCTTGGCGGCCCCAGCATACGGAGTATTGGCAAAAAATAGGCATCGACCGCCAGAACTGCAGCATCGAAAGCTATCTCAAAGCGGCGGACGAAATTACGTCTCGCGGCGGCTTCGCCATCCGCATGGGGGCCGTGGTCGAAGCGCCGCTACCGGATACGGGAAACCCCAGGATCATCGATTACGCGACAAAACACCGCAGCGATTTTATGGACATTTACCTTTGTTCCAGGTGCCGGTTTTACTTAGGGTCACCCTCCGGTATAATCCATGTCCCGATTCTTTTCGATCGGCCGGTGGCTTTAGCCAATCATCTCGTGTTCAATCATGTGCCGCCGCATCCCAACGACTTGATGATCCCCCGGTTTCTGACCACCCCCGACGGCGAGCGCACGGTCAGCTTTCAAGAAGCCCAGGATCAGGGATTCCATATGTGGAGCAAACGGGGACAAGTCACGTTTGGGGGCCAGAATATGGATTTATTCGAATGGCGGGAGAACGACCCGGACGACATCCTCGGCGTCTGTCAAGACATGCTCGACAACCTGGACGGGATCGAGCCACCTGCTGAGGCAAAACGCCTGCAAACCGAATACGGGCGCCGTTATTTAAACCATATGCCCGGCTATGAGCTGGGGGGCAACGTCGGCGCCCGGTTCGCCCTAAAGCACAAACACCTGATCGTTCCCGATGAAGTATCGGACATCGCAGTTTGACGACCAACTAACTTTCATCATGAGCAATCCCAACAGCCGCCAAACAAAACCCGGCATCACCGGGCATCTGGAGTTTTACCGGGAAAAGGGTATTTCCCCGGTGCGCCAGGACCTGTCCGACATGGGCCGCCATCTCGCCCGCCGCGAAGCGCTGTACCGGTCAATGGGCCTGTTGCCCATGACCTTTCGTGATCGCACCGTTCTTGAGGTCGCCCCCGGTTCTGGAGACAACAGCCTGTTCGTCGCCGCCTGCAATCCTAAGGTTTTCGATTTGCTAGAACCCAACCCGGTCGCCATCGATGACATTGAAACGCTTTACCGTTCCTTCGACACACCCCATCGGAACCCCAAGGTGATACCGGAAAAGCTGGAGGATTTTCAGCCAGAAGCTGCCTATGACGTGATTCTGTGCGAGGGCTGGCTCGGCGGTTCGGACAAAGAACGTCAATTGCTCGGCAAACTTTCGGGTTTTGTCGCACCGGAAGGCGCCCTGGTAATTTCGTTCCTGCCGGTGGTGGGCGCTGTCCCGACAATGCTGAGACGGCTGTTGGCGTACCGCATCTTGTCGGCGGACGCCGATTTTGAAACCCAAACGGGTATCTTGACAGCCGCCTTCGGGACTCATCTGGATACCATGCCTAAAATGTCGCGGGCACACGCATCCTGGGTCCAGGATAATATCCTGAACCCGGCCGTTCTGGCTCAAGTGCTGTTGCCAAAAACCGTCTTCGAAACTTTGGGTGATGATTTCACCATCTATGGATCCAACCCCCGGCTGTTTACCGATTGGCGCTGGTATAAATCCGTTTCCGGCGAGGCCCATGAGGAAAACGCGCTGTTTTTGGAGGCCTTTGAAGGGAGCGCTCATAATTTTCTCGATTACAGGATCGCCCACCCGCCCAGGGATGCCGAGGCCAATCGGGTTTTGGAAGCTGCTTCCCTGGCCCTTTACGAGGCGGTTCCAGAAGCAGAAGGCGAAGGAACGGATACATATGAAAAGCGAATTGCGCCCCACCTTCGAGTAATCATTGAAAACTTGGCGGACATCGCGCCTGAAACCGTTAAGGGCCTTGAAGAAGCGCAAGCGCTTCTAGAGCGCGAAACCTTGGGTGTAGGTGACATCGCGGAAGCAAGTTTATTTGCCGGCCTTTTCGGTCGCGAGATGTGTTACCTGACCCTGACCCGAAGGGCATGATTGAAAACATTTTAATCGTTGGCGGCGACAGCATGATCGGCAAGGCCCTGGCAAATCTCCTGAGAGGGCAAGGAAAACGAGTAACGGTAACGACGAGGCGGCGGGAAACGGTGAGCGACGACCGTATCTACCTTGATCTAAACCCCCTGCCGGAAACCTTGCCGGCTTTCCCCGGCGCCGATGTTTGGATTTTTTGCGCCGCTATTTCCCGGCTGGGCGATTGCGCCGCTGACCTCGAACAAAGTCACCGGATTAATGTCGAGGCCCCGTCGTTCCTGGCCAAGGCCGATGTCACGGCAGGGGCGCATGTTTTGTTTCTGTCCTCCGACAAGGTATTTGACGGCGCCATTGCTAACAGGGATGCCGAAGATGAGCCCAATCCGGCTACGGCGTACGGACGCCAGAAGGCCGAAGCGGAGAAAAATATTTTAGCGCTTGGCAACGGGGCGGGCGTGGTGCGTTTCGCAAAAGTTTTGGATCGCGGGTCCAAGCTTTTGGCCGGCTGGATCGAAAGTTTGAATAAGGGAAAAGAGATAAGCGCCTTCGGCGACATGACCATGGCTCCGGTGCCGTTGGCTCTGGCCGTCGATATTCTAGCAGCGGCTACGGACAAAAAATTTTCCGGGGTGTTGCAGGTGTCAGGACCTAAGGATATTTCCTATGCCGATGCCGCCAGGCACATTGCAAAGGGTCTGGGCAAAGATCCCGAACTGGTCCTTGAAACAAGCGCGCGGAACGCCGGAATTCCAAAAGAGCAGACGCCTCCTTTTACGACCATGGATTCCCGGCGCCTGGAATCGGATCTGGGATTTCACGTTCCCGAACCCTTCGCCATGCTGGACGAGTTGTATGGACTTTCTGAAATATGATCACTGAATCTGACTCATCGGCATTCGAGTGTCATTTATGCGAAGATGCGTCCGCCAAGGAAATTTTTTCCTTTGCACGGCTCAAACAGGTAACGTCGGACTGCCGGCCGTGGAAAGACGGTGGGCGGCTCGGAGTCTGCGACCTTTGCGGAACCGTACAAAAAAATGCCGGCGCCGCTTGGCAAACGGGGGCGGAAGAAATTTACCAGGAATATAAAATTTATCATCAAGCCGGCGGCGTCGAACAGGCGGCCTTTGACCCGGCGAGCGGGGCCCCAAGCGAAAGGTCGCGGATAATTCTTGAAAAGGCCGTGCGCCATTTGTCGCTTGCCAAAACCGGCAGGCTGTTGGACATCGGGTGCGGCAATGGATCTTTGCTCCGCACCTTTGGCGCCCATTACCCCGACTGGGCCCTTTCCGGTACTGAGAGAAACCAACAACTTAGCTCGGAAGTCGCAGCCATCCCCGGTGTCGAAGCTGTTCACGGAATAGAAGCATCCGAAATCTCCGGCATTTTCGATATGATTTCCATGGTCCACGTGCTGGAACACATTGCCCATCCGGTAGGTTTTTTGAAGACCCTTGGAAAAAATTTGTCGCCAAGCGGGCGCCTGCTGATCCAGGTTCCAATATTTACGGCCAACCCTTTTGATCTGACCATCGCTGACCATTGTTCGCATTTCACAAAAACGGCAATTTCCCATCTGCTCAGCAAGTCCGGATTTAAGGTCCTCCGCTGCGAAAAAGATTGGGTTCCCAAAGAATTGACGGTGATCGCCGCGCCGGAGCAGGCGCCTGCCACCAAGGCGGGCCCGAACCCCCGGGCCTTTGATAAGGCCGGGGATGCTGTTCATTGGCTGGAAACGTTTGCCGATAGCATTCGCACCGCTACCGCCAAAGGTCCGGTAGCGATTTTCGGATCTTCCATCGCGGCCACTTGGTTGTTTGGGGAACTTGGCGGAAACGTTTCGTTTTTCGTGGACGAAGACGAGAATAGAATCGGATATACCCACCTTGACCGTCCGATCCGTTCCCCCGGCGATGTTCCAAAAAACATTTCTCTGGCCCTGGCTTTGGCGCCATCGGTGGCGAACAGCGTCGCCGACCGTTTGGCGGGCGCTGGAATGACCCTCCTGACAC
>JABMOY010000165.1 GCA_013203955.1 Rhodospirillales bacterium
CCGGCTCGGCGTCGGGCTCGGGCTCCGGTTCGGGGGGCGGTGTATAATGGGGGTCGATGGCTTCGTCGGCCATGGACATCGGCAAAATCGGCAAGACCCTGATGGCTAACGTGACCAGGGCCAACGACAGGGCGCCGCCGCCTAGGCCCAGCAGGATTTCCGGCAGGCGCGGTGTGTAAGAAGCGATTTGGCCGTCAAGGAAAGCGGAAGTCGCTTCCATGCCGGGAAATATGAGCAGGGGATAAGCCTGCCCGCCGATGATGATGATGTAAATCTGTATGAAGCCGCCGATGATAACCAGACCGGCCGCCAGCAAGACCATGCAGGAACAGCGTAAATATTTTGGGCAGGTCACGATCGACAGGGGCACCAGGGTGCCTAGGATAATCTGCCCGACCCAAAACAGGGTCGTATAGATACCCCCCTGAAACAGGACGAATTCAGACGCCCCCCGGTGGGCCGGGGAGTAAAGGTTGGTGATGTGCGTCATAGCGACGAAATAAAGCCCGATCGCCAGGAACACGCCCATGGTGCGGGCCAGCCGGCGATTGATGGCGGCACCGACGGGCCGCCCGGTCAAAGCCATGGCCGAAAGCATGACGACGATGAAAACGGCGGTGCCGAAAGCAAAGGACAAGACGACGAACATCGGCGCCATGACGGCTGAATCATAGGCTTGGCGGGCCACCAAAACGCCGAAGACGGAACCGATATCAGTCGCCAGCAACAGGCGGATCAGGAAGGTAATGGTGCCGATGGCCTTAATGTAGCGCGCCATGCGCCTTTCCATCACCATCCACAGTGACAGGGCGCAAGCCAGGAAGAAGCTGCTGTAGACGAAGATGTTGAGGGCGAAAATCGAATCGAAATTCAAGATCGGAATAACACCGAGCAAGCGGTCCGGGCGCCCGAGGTCGAGCACCAGGATCGACAGACCACCGGCCAGTAACGACATAGCGAGAACGGCGGAAAGCCGGGCCAGGGGCTGATACATCTTGCGGCCCATGATCGACGCGATGGATGCCGGATTAATGGCGCCCGCCGCGCATAAGATCATGAAGACGGCAAACACATGGGGCAGGCCCCAGACGATCCGGTTGGTCATCCCGGTAATGTGGTGACCGGCCGTTTCCATGTTGTAAGCCGAGATCAGCCCGATACCGACGCCGGCCAAGAGTGCTACCATCAAGACGTTGAAATCCCGCGTCTTGCCGATCATTTCCCTGAATACAGTCAATTGAGTCATGGCGCGTCTCTTAAGCTCCTACAGGCCTGTGTAAAGGACGCCCTGCCCGAGACCGAGGTCGGCGCGGATACGGGTTGCCAGGTGGCGGCCAACGGCCTTGGCGATATCGCTGTTGGGATTGTTCAGATCACCGAAAGTCATGCTCCGGTTATCGGCCTTGTTGCAGGCCTCGACACAAGCCGGGGTTCCGTCGGCGTCAACGCGGTGCACGCACATGGTGCAGGCCTCGACGGTGCCCTTGCCGCGCGGCGCATGGGGTTTCTGATTGCTAGCGGGCTCGTGGACGAATGAGCGCGCCGCGAAAGGACACGCCATCATGCAATACCGACACCCGATGCAGATGTGCTTGTCGACCAGGACGATGCCGTCGGCGCGCTTGAACGAGGCGCCGGTGGGACAAACGTCGACACAGGGCGGTTCCTCGCAGTGCTGGCACATCATCGGCACGGATTTTGCGGCGCCGGTTTTTTTATCTTTTAGGGCGACATTGCGAATCCACTCAGGATTCGTGCCGGCCGGGCCTTTGCCTTCCCAACCATTTTCCGTCTTACACGCGGTGACGCATTCGGTGCAGCCATCAGGGCATTGGCTGACGTCGATCAGGATGCCCCAACGCACTTTCGAGGAAGCGGCCGTACCTAGTTTTCTGGCCTCGGCCGAGCCCGCCGAATACAGCATCACCCCGGGCGCTAGGGCGACGGCAGACATGGCGGCGGCCCCGGCCAATAAGCGGCGACGGGCTTGGTCCACGGGATCACTTTCCGGAATAATTTCAGGACACCTGTTAGCGCACTTGGACATTGCAGGCGTTCCTTTCGCTTAGATCCGGCAACAATTCGGCCATCAGCAATTTCCGCTTCCAGCTTTTTTCAGCCGTGTTGGAAGTCGTTTTCATGATTGGATGGCCCGGCGGCAACGGGCCTGTTGGCATGGCTTTGGCCGACTTTGCGTCATCGGGTTTTGTGGTGTGGCACTGGAAGCAGTCGATATTGACGGCTGCATATTTATGGCAATCGCTGCAAAAGGCGCGCGCCGTCCGCTTGCCGCCGGCTTGTTCGTCAGGCACGGCATGACAATCGATGCATCCGCGAAGGCTGTATTTTTTACCGCGCACGCCTTCGTGGACGGTTTCGATGCGCTGGTGCTTAAGAAAGTCCATGTGCTCGCGGCGCATGACGTCCGCCGGCTCAACGCATTTATCACCCTTGAAGGCTTTGACGGGGTTTGGCATCGGCACTTCCCCGGCCGCCGCCGTTTGAGGCCCGCCCGCCAGCAAGCCCAGCAAAAGCAAAGCCGTACCAAAAATTTTCGAGAAAAGCCCGGTCACTTACCTATTCCCCCAATCCCATCTTGATATAGCCGGTCGGGCAAACATCCATACAGATGTGGCAGCCGACGCATTTGGTGTAATCGGTATCGACGTAGCGTCCGACGGCGCGTTCGTCCTTCTTGACCCGGAAGATCGCGTCCTGCGGACAATAAATAACACAGTTGTCGCATTCGAAGCACATGCCGCAACTCATGCACCGCTTGCCTTCGTTGATGGCTTGTTCTTCGGTCAAGGCCTCGATGCGTTCTTCGAAATTGCCGATAACCTGATCCGCCTGGATGTGGTGCTCGGTGCGCTTTTCGCGGTTTTCCCACGGGAAATGACCCAGAAACAATTCGGTGTGCGAAATGATTTCGCGCTTCGATCGATCTTCGTAGTTGTGCACGGCGAAATTCGATTCCGCCGTTCCCGTGGTGGGGCCTTCGACCGTCGCCGGTTCCATATCGCGGCGGCGTAATTCATCCATCAGGCTAAAGTGATGGACATCGACCTTGGGCCGGTCCGAAGGCTCAGCCCCGGCGAGAAAGGCATCGATGGAATCGGCGGCGATGGACCCCTGGCCGATGGCCGTGGTCAGTAGGTGCGGGCGGATGATGTCGCCGCCGGCAAAATGGCTTTTCCGGTCCTTGACCTGATAGACCTGATCGGCGTCGATGAAGCCTTTGCCGTTGTCCATGGCTTCGATGCCGGTGAAGTCGCCCATTTGGCCGATGGCCGAAACGATCAGGTCGCATTCGATCTCGAATTCGGTGCCTTCCCTAGGCACGGGCCGCATGCCGTCCATGTCGCATTCGCACATTTTCAGCGCCTTGGCGCGGCCGGTTTCATCCTTGATGACTTCCAACGGCATGACACCGCCGCGCAAGTCGACGCCTTCGGTCTTGGCGTCTTCGCGTTCACGCTCGGCCGCCGTCATTTCCTCGATTGGGAAAAGCGACGTCAGCACGGCATCGACGCCGTCGCGATGCATGGTGCCGACAACGTCCTGGGCGGTGTGGCCGTGGACGACGTGTTCGGGCAACGGAATATCCTTGTTGTGAGAAATATGACCCAACCGGCGAGCCACCGAGGCAACGTCGATGGAGGTGTCGCCGCCGCCGATGACAACAACCCGTTTGGTGACGGCGTTCAAAAGGCCTTTGTTGAAGACTTCCAGGAAATCGACACCGGTGACGCAGTTTTCGGCATCAAACCCGGGGACCGGCAGCGGTCGCCCGTTTTGCGCGCCGATGGCCCAAAAAACCGAGTCGAAATCCTTGTCCAGTTGTTCCATGGTCACGTCTTCGCCGACCTTGGTTTCAAGTTTGACCTCGACGCCGAGATCGATGATGCGGCCGATTTCCTTGTCCAGCATTTCGCGGGGGGTGCGGTAACCCGGAATGCCGAACCGCATCATGCCGCCCAGATAATCGTGGGCTTCAAAAATAGTGACGCCGTGGCCCTTCTGGCGAAGGACATAGGCCGCCGTCAAACCAGCCGGGCCGCCGCCGATAACGGCGACCTTCTTGCCGGTGTCCTTGCCTGCTTTTGCGAGGGGCAGGTCGTTATCAATGGCCCAGTCGCCGACGTATTGTTCGACGGAGTTAATGCCGACGAAGTCATCGACTTCGACCCGGTTGCAACCGGTTTCGCACGGCGCCGGGCAGACGCGGCCCATAACGGACGGGAAAGGATTGGCCTGGACCATGCGCTGGAAGGCGTACTCCTGCCACGCCATGCCTTCGACGGGCGGTTTTTCCATACCGCGCGCGATGGCCAGCCAGCCGCGGATGTCATGACCGGACGGGCAACTTCCCTGGCACGGCGGCGCCTTGTGCACGTAGGTCGGGCACTGGTGCGATTCACCGGACAGGATGACCTTGTCTTCCCAATCTTGGGGCGTGTTATCGCCGTCCTCGAAACGGCGGAAGGTCAGATCCTTCGTCACCTCTTCGGTTTCGTCTTTTTCTTTAGTGGGTGCGTTGCCGTCCATTTTCTTATTTCCTTAATCCGCCGCGGACCCTTTGCCCGCCCGGCCGTTTAACAAAGTTACGCTCCCTCACAAATTCTTACGCTCTTAACTTTTATAAGCGCTTATTCTCCGAGTCCCATCTGGATGTAGCCCGATGGGCAGACGTCGCGGCAGATGTAGCATCCGACGCATTTGTTGTAATCGGTGTCGACATAACGGCCCATCACCCGTTGGTCCTTCTTGACTTTGAAGATGGCGTCTTGTGGGCAATAGATGACGCAGCTATCGCATTCGAAACACATGCCGCAGCTCATGCAGCGTTCCGCTTCGTCGATGGCGTCTTGTTCCTCAAGACCGGTGAAGCGTTCGTTGAAATTGCTCAAGACGTCCTTGGACGTGATCTTGGATTCTTGGCGCCGGTGCATGGGCGAGTAAGGGAAATGCCCTAAAAACAGGTTTTCGTGCGGGATGATTTCTGCGAACGACCGGTCTTCGTAGTTATGAACGGCGAAATCGGCGGTGTCGGTACCGCGCACTTCAATTTCTTCACAAGGGGCCGGGTCGTGATCGTGTATCCGCAGTTCATTCAACAGGCTGAACAAGTGGCCTTCGACCTTCGGCCGTTTTTTAAGGTCTTCGCCCTTGAAACGGCGGTCGATGCTTTCACAGGCGATGCGCGCATGGCCGATGGCGGTGGTCAAAAGGTGTGGCTTGATGACGTCGCCGCCGACGAAGTGGCCTTCCTTGACCGTTGACTGATAGGACGCATCGGCGTCCATCAGGCCCCATTCGTTGGCGAAATCCTCGAATCCGGTGAAATCACCGGCCTGTCCGGTGGCGCCGACGATAAGGCCGCATTCGATGTCGTATTCCTCGCCTTCCCTGACCGTCATCTTGCCGTCTTCCCAATCAACGGGGACGACACGGAGCGCCTTGGCGCGGCCTTTGTCGTCGAGGATAACTTCAACCGGGGCTAGGCTGTCATGGATTTCGGCGCCTTCGGCAATGACCGAATCGAGTTCGTGCTTGGTCGCCGGCGCATTTGAAATGGGCCGGCGGTAAACGACCCAAACGTCGGCGCCTTGGCGCCTCGCCGCGCTGGTGACGTCGTGAACGGTGTGGCCCAGGATCACCATTTCGGGATGATCGTTTTCGTGGGAATGTTCGATATGGCCGATGCGTCGGGCGACGGCGGCGACGTCCATGGCGGTGTCGCCGGCGCCGACGACCAAAACACGGCCCGTCAGGTGCTGCAGCTTACCTTCGTTGAAGGCACGCAGGAACAAAACGCCGCTGACGCAGTTGGGGGCCTCGGCGCCGGGAATGGGAAGCGCGCTGCCCGACTGGGCGCCGATTCCCCAAAAAATAGAGTCGAAGTCTTTTTCAAGCTGCTCGACCGAGACATCGGTGCCGACGCGGGTGTTGAGCTTGACCTCGACGCCCATGTCAATGATGCGTTTGACTTCGCCTTCCAGAACGTCGCGCGGCGTGCGGTAGCCGGGGATGCCGAACACCATCATGCCGCCTAGTTCGTGGTATTCTTCAAAAATCGTGCAGGCATGGCCCATGCGGCGCAGGAAAAAAGCCGCCGCCAGTCCCGCCGGTCCGCCGCCGACGATGGCGACTTTCTTGCCGGTTTCTTTCTTCGGCGCATCGAACGTCATATTATTTTCCAGGCCCCAGTCGCCGACGTACTGTTCGACGGCGTTGATGCCGACCTGTTCTTCGACTTCGTTGCGGTTACAACCGTCCTGGCACGGCGCCGGGCAGACGCGGCCCATGACGGACGGGAAGGGGTTGGCTTCGCACATACGCTCAAACGCGTATTGCTGCCACGCTTGGCCCTCCTTCACGGGCTTGTCGATGCCTCGCGTGATCGACAGCCAGCCGCGGATGTCATGCCCAGACGGGCAGCTTCCCTGGCATGGCGGCGCGCGGTGGACATAGGTCGGGCATTTGCCGGATTCCCCGGACACGATCTGCTGTTCGTCCCAAGGTTCGGGTTCTTGGTCGCCGTCTTGATAACGTCTGAATGTTAAAGCTTCATTTACCATGATTTCTAATCCCCCCGGATTATTCCTTGGTTCCCAATTGAATGGCTTCACTGACGATTTGATGGACGCTGACGATCATGTCCATGGGCAGGCCGTAGAACGGCATGACCTTGGAAAACTGGCTTTTGCAGATGGCGCAGATGGCCGCCATGTGGGTGACGCCGTGTTGTTCGACGACTTCTTTCAAGGCTTCCATGCGGGGCAGGGCGCCTTTGACCCGAAGTTCCAGCAAATCGTCGGTCAACAAACCGCCGCCGCCACCGCAGCAAAAAGTCTTCTCGCAGATGGTTTCCGGGTCCATGTCGACGAAATGATTGGCCGACGCCTTGAGCACGGCGCGCGGGATATCGAATTGCCCGCCCGGGATATCGCCCATGCGCGAGCCGCGCGCGACGTTGCACGAATCATGGAACGTCAGCACTTTGTCGTCGTTGGCTTCCGGGTCCAGGTTCAAGGCACCGCGTTGGATCAGGTCGTAGGTGACTTCGCAGATGTGCTGCGGCTTCGGATAATTGGGGTCGAGGAAATCCCACGGCCCGGCGAGGCTGTTTAAGAAGCTGTAGGCGACGCGCCAGGCATGCCCGCATTCCCCGAAGACGATCCGTTTGACGCCTAATTCCTGGGCCGCGGTGCGGATGCGGTTCGAAATCTTGTGCATCTGTTCGTAAGAGCCGATAAAAATGCCGAAGTTGGCGGCTTCGGACGCGTGACTGCTAACGGTCCATTTGATGCCCGCTTGGTGAAAGACCTTGGCGTATCCGATCAACCCGTCGACGTGGGGCTCGGCGAAAAAGTCCGCCGACGGCGTCACCAACAGAACGTCGGCGCCTTGTTCATCGAGGGGCAGGCGGACGGCAACACCGGTTTCTTCTTCGATGTCTTCTTCCAGGCCTTCCAATGTATTGATCAAAGCCGGTGTCGGCAGGCCTAAGTTATTGCCGATGGTGTGAACCTTGCCGATGATCTCGTTGGAATATTTTTGGCCCTGGCCGACATGGTCCATGATTTCGCGCGCCGCCATGGTGATTTCGGCGGTGTCGATGCCATAGGGGCAGAACACCGAACAGCGCCGGCATTCGGAACATTGGTGAAAATACTTATACCAATCGTCCAAGATGTCCTTGGTCATGTCCTTGGCGCCGACCAGCCACGGGAATATTTTACCCGCCCAGGTGAAGTAGCGCCGGTAGACTTGGCGGAATAAGTCCTGGCGGGCGACGGGCATGTTCTTGGGGTCTTTGGTGCCGAGGAAGTAGTGGCACTTGTCGGTGCACGCCCCGCATTTGACGCAAGAGTCCATAAACACCGAGAGCCCCCGGTATTTCTTGAGCAAATCGCCCATTTTGTCGATGGCTTTTTCTTCCCAGTTGTCGACCAACTCGCCGGGGAAGCCCAAAGCTTCTTGATGTTCCGGCTTGGCGACGAAGGGGCTTAAATGGTCCATGGCGCCCGGTTGCAGGGCGGGGATTTCCCGGAATTTCCGGAGTTCCGGGGTATCGAATGTCGGTGCCTTGGCCATCGGTGTCAGTCCTTCTTGACGCCGCCGATGGCGGACGCCCAATTGGCGAGGTGACGGTGGTCGCGGGAATTATCGACCTGGTTGCGGGTCGGGCTGAAAAAGACGCCCGGTGCATGCAGCAGCTTGGAAAACGGGAAGACGATCATCAAGGACGCCACCAGCCCCAAGTGCACGAGCAAAAAGCCATCCGACGGCAGCGTCTGCCAATCGAAACGCATGAGGCCCAAAAAGAACGCTTTGACGGCGAGGATGTCGGTGCGGGCGACGAAGCGCAGGCTGAAACCGGACAGCCCGATCAACACCAACAGCGCCAGCATCAAATGGTCCGACGGGCCGGAAATGTAGCGGATGCGCTCCACCAAAAAGCGCCGTGCCCACAAACCCAATAGACCTAATATCATCCCATACCCGGCATAGACGCCGATGTCCTGAATCATGGCGATGGGGGCCCAGACGGGTTCGGTGAAATAGCGGAAGTGGCGCAATAAAACAAAAAGCATGGCGGCATGGAATAGGATGCCGAACATCCAAATCCAGCGGTTGGCCTTGAACAGGCTATGAAAGAGAAACAATTCCCGGCACATGCGGAAGACGACGCCCAGTTGGGTCGTCGGCGCCGGCATCGTCGGAATTTTCAAAGGTGCGGGCGTCTTGGCGTACTGATAGACTTTGGAGCCGACCCCGACCACGATGACGAACGTGGCAAAGTAGAAAAGCAGCGCGTAAACGACTGTTACGAATCCCATCCCGGAACCGCCTCCACAATTAATTCAGGCGGGACGAAAACGCCCCGCCTGCAAAAAGTTAGGGTCCGTTAAACGCAACCCGTGGGCTTCGGAAGCCCGGCGATTTTACAAGCCTGCTTAGCCGGTCCGTAGGGGAACAGTTCGTACAGGTACTTGTTGTTGCCCTTATCCGGGCCGAAAGTTTTCTTGATCGCCTTGACCAAAACACGGATGGCCGGGGCAATCTGGTATTCGTCATAATAATCGCGAAGGAAATTGACGACTTCCCAGTGTTCATCGGTCATGTCGATTTCTTCTTCCTTGGCGATAATATCAGCCAGTTCCTTGCTCCAGACACTCATGTCGGTGATATAGCCTTCCTCATCGTGGTCAAAGGTGGCTCCGTCCATTTGGTATGACACTTCTTTATGCTCCTCTTCAAAAAAAGTCGAAATTTCTGTTGGTAATTTTCATAGGAATTCAGCCAAAAATTAGAACCGAAAAGCCCCTACTTATTCTACAATTAACGTAATCGACAAGGCCCGTACGGTCAACAAAACCCGTCTCTAGAAATGGACGTGGCTAGACGCGTTCAGCGAATGGCGGTCTCCATGCCAGTCCTCGATATGATATTTGGTGAACGGCAGTTCCGTCAATTCGAAGAACCGGGGCCAGCCGATGCGGTCGATCCATTCCGAAACACGTTCCCAGGGGCGACCGTCATCCTTGTAGGCCTTGAGAATCTTCAGCACCACTTCGGCGACTTCGGGCCAGCGCGGCGCGTTGTTCGGCAATCCGGCGGCCACCAGCTTGTGGAAGGTCGGCTTGGTGCGCGTCGATGAATGCTTGCCGCCGACCCAAATGGCCAGTTTGGTGCTGTCGCGGCTGTTGATCTGCATGGGCGGGCACGGCGGATAGCAGGCGCCGCAACAAATGCATTTCTTTTCATCGACTTCGAGCGACGGCTTGCCGTTGACAAGCGCCGGCCGGATGGCCGCCACCGGACAGCGCGCAACCACCGCCGGCCGTTCGCAGACGTTGGCGACAAGGTCGTGGTTGATGACCGGCGGCTTGGTGTACTGGACGTTGATGGCGATGTCGCCC
>JABMOY010000166.1 GCA_013203955.1 Rhodospirillales bacterium
CTACGATGAGCCAGAAATCCTCCCTTATGCAATCCCGCTAATTTGTTCCATAGGCGCTGACGTTAGACATATGATTATTGCAGCGTCAGTCTTCGTTAGGTTTATGATTGACTATTATTTTGCGATGCCAACCAGTAGCAGTGTTGTATTTGGACTAACTTATTCAACGATTCCATCGGTGCTTGTGTTCTTTCTTTTCGGGCATTTATCCTTTCTTTTGTATAGAGAGATCAAGGAACACAAATGGGTAAATTGGGTAGGCTGGATTTCCGCAATCATTATTTTATTGTGGTTTGTGTTTGAAGTTTCTCAGGTTAAACAAAACAACAGTTTTTTTGGCTGGCATTTTTATTCGGATATTTGGGGAATAAGTTTTATTCAAGGGGGGACTTATGCCGATCTAGTATCCTACATACCGTTTACTTTTCTTATCCCGTTTTGGTTTCATATTTCCAGGCGATCTAAAATGGATCGTTTTTTGGGCAACCTATCTTACCCGCTGTATATCTCACACGTTTTTGTAATAGCCGTTGTCATTCAGGCGAATGGATGGAATGTCATTAGTTCGCCTTCAGAAGATGTTATTGCAATAGCCGCTTCCCTCTTTGTTGCCGTTTTTCTTTCTGTCTTCGTCGAAGGGGAAATAAAACCACTACGTGACCGTGTCAGAGGCTTTGCCCGGTGACCTGAGCACTTCTTGGGGACGGGTCTTCATGTATACTTACCCAGATGAGCAGTGATCTTTTCCTAACCGCATCCGCGCTTTCGGGGGCCTACCGCCGCCGCCTCGAACAAACGATTGCCGCCAATGCCCGTTTCATGACCTTGGCGGAGCTGCGCCAGCGGCCGCTGATGGCGCTGCCCTGGCATTTTCGGTCTCTTCGCATCGGCAGCCTTTACATTGCCCTGGAAACCAAGGCCGAGCGCCCTTATTTGCCGATGTTGCTGGTGTTAAGCCTTTTTGCGGGGGTTGGTTCCGTCAATTTGCTGGAGCCGGGCGCCGAACCCCGGAAGGTTTCGCTGCCTGAACGGTTGTGGGCATTGCTCTCCCTGCTGGCCGCTTGTGTGTCGGGGCAGGGGGCGCTTCTGCTCAGCCGTTGGGACCTAGCGCTGCTTTGCCGCCTCCGGCGGCTGCCGGCCGGTGTTATTCCGACCGATCCGATCCTTTTTATGATGCCGGGGCCAATGACCGGGCCCCGGGCGGGGGGGGCTGTGGCCCATGTCACCGGGGTCGTCAACGCCTTGGTCCGGGCGGGGAAGGCGGTCGATTTCGTTTCTTGCGCGGACCTGGACTTGAACGGCTCCGGGATAACGGTGCATGAAGCGCAATCCTTAAAAACCTTGGCGTTGCCGTCGGAGGTCAACCTCTATAGGCACAACCGGTGTTTTGTTAAACAAACCCTCAGCCGTTTCAATCGAGGGCGGGCGGAGTTCGTCTATTCTCGCATGACGTTGGGCAATTATGCCGGGGTTGTGATTTCCCGGGCCCTCGGGTTGCCGCTGGTTTTGGAATACAACGGTTCCGAGGTTTGGATTTCTCGAACCTGGGGAAATCCCCTGCGCTACGAACGGCTGGCCGCCGCCGCCGAAGAAGCCTGCCTGCGCCATGCCCATTTGGTGGTGACGGTTTCCGAAGCCCTTCGCGAACAATTGATCAACAGGGGAATCCCCGAAGACCGCATTGCCTGTCATCCCAATGGTGTCGATCCGGAAATTTTCGATCCGAACCGTTTTTC
Organism: Rhodospirillales bacterium; assembly: GCA_013203955.1. Taxonomy (GTDB): domain Bacteria; phylum Pseudomonadota; class Alphaproteobacteria; order Rhodospirillales; family Casp-alpha2; genus Casp-alpha2. The sequence goes on from JABMOY010000166.1 coordinate 1,737, forward strand.
CCAGGCGGAGACGTCAGCGGAAAAGGAAAGCCTTGGTATCTCCCCCGATTCCCTGGTGGTTGCCTTCGTCGGCACCTTTGGCCGCTGGCATGGCGCGGATGTTCTGGCCCAGGCCATTCGGAACCTAACCGACACCGGAGAAGAATGGTTGAAGCACCACCGGATACGTTTTGTTTTTGTCGGGGACGGGGCTATGCGCTCGAAGGCGGAAGAAATTCTCGATACCCCGGCGTGCCGGGAAATCGTTCATTTCACCGGTTTGGTGGCGCAGGAAAAAGCACCTTTATATATGGCGATGGCCGATGTTTTGATATCGCCTCATGTGCCGAACGCCGACGGCAGCCGGTTTTTTGGTTCGCCGACAAAATTATTCGAGTATATGGCGATGGCCCGGCCCATCATCGCCAGCGACCTTGAACAGATCGGCCAGGTTCTGGAGGGCAACCCCCGAATCAGTGATCTCATTGTCGGCAAAGTTTCCTCGGACCTCAAGGATTGCGCCGTCCTAACCGAACCGGGTAATGCCAATGATTTGGCCTTGGCCATCCGATGGGTGGTCGAAAATGAAAAATGGCGCCATACCGCAGGGACCCAGGCCCGGCAATTGGCTCTCACCCGCTTCACCTGGGACCGCCACGTCGCCGGCATCCTAAAAGCTTTAACCTGAGCCCATGGGATGAACATTCCTAGAACCCGCAATGAAAACATGGTTGTTTTTAAGGGGATAGTCGGCGCACATTGAATCGTTTCGTTCCTTGCTTATATGATGTTTGAAACCATGAAGGCCATATTTTTAAAACCCCCGGTGGACAAGGCCCATAAAAACGTCGTTCGCGACTTTATTTATGGGTGCTGGTGCAACGGAAAACGCGTTGGCGGCATGTCGCTGCCGCCGACAAACGAGCTGTTGGCGGCGACCCATGCCCGGCAGCCGGGCCTCGATGTCTGGTTTTTGGATTCCCAGTATGAAGTCGGGCGTTATGCTGAGCTGACGGCCAGTAAGTTTGACGGCACTTTGGCGATCCTGGTCATGAGTTCGACCCAGTCTTTTCGATACGATGTCGAAACCTTGCGGGAGATTAAGGAAACGAACCCTGCGGTAACGACCATCCTTTACGGCTCGCACCCGACTTTCATGCCGGAATATTGCCTGAAGGAAGACGTCGTCGATTATATCGTCACCCGCGAAGCGGAAGAAACGATCCGCTGTCTGCTGGAAGCCCTTCTCAACGGCGACAGCCCCGATGAGATTGAGGGGATCGGGTATAGGGACGAGTCCGGCAAACCGGTCATCAACCCCCAACGGCCGTTTTTCAACATGAATGATCTGCCGATTCCCGACCGGACGCTTTTGCCGGAGGGCGTGGATTACTTCAACCCGGTCATCAGGCGGGTTCCGTTTACGACGATGTTTACATCCCGGGGCTGCCCCGCCCGGTGCAACTACTGTACGGCGCCGGCTTTTTACGGAAACAAAACCCGGGTACGCTCGGCCGATAAAATCCTGGAAGAGCTTCGCATCGTCCGTGATTTGGGTTACCGGGAAGTCTTTTTCCGTGACGAAACCTTCTCCGCCTACAAAGGCCGCAACATGACGGTCTATGAAGCCATGCTTGAAGAAGGCATGGATTTTACCTGGGTCGCCAATGGCCGCGTCGACATGATCGACCGCGAGCAAATGATGATGATGAAAAAATCGGGATGTCATTTACTGAAATTCGGGGTCGAAACGGGCAGCCAGGAAATGCTGGATAATTATAAAAAAGGCACAACCATCGAACAGGCGGAAGAAACGTTCCGGCTGGCCCGCGAAATCGGCATTGATACCCATGCCCACATTATTTTCGGCGGACCCGGTGAAACTATTCAAACCATCGACCAGACCATTGAATTTGTAACCCATAAGCTTAAAGCGACGACGGCGACGTTTGGTATTCTGACGCCTTATGCGGGGACGGAAATTTTCGACATGGTGGAAGCGGACCATCCGGATATTCTTGATGGGTCCGATTCGAACATGGAAAACCTTCATACCAATGGTTTCTTTTCGGAATCTCTCTGCGGGATCTCGGGCGACGTTTTATCCAAGAAAGTGACTGAGGCCTATCGCCGTTTTTATCTCAGGCCCAGCTATCTGGCGGAACGGATTCTCAACCTCAAAACCTTCGACGAGTTCATGATCCACAGTCTTGCCGGTATGAACGTCATGCAGTTTGCGGTCAGCGGTAAGAAGTAAGCCCCATCCCCATTCTTCTCCCCGTTTCTTAAGCTTTTTCTTTGGCCTGCTCCCGTGTACCTTCTGGCAACGCTAGAGGCGGGAGACCGGCTATCCATGTGTGGAATCTTTGGCATTATACGCGGCGCAAAGGCCCCGATTGACCGGGCAAGCTTGGACGTGATGGCCGAGCGGCTCGACCATCGCGGCCCCGACCATCGCGGGATTTTCCATGAACCGGGGATTGCCTTGGGCAACAACCGGCTTTCCATCATCGACACCGAAGGCGGTAATCAGCCGATCTTTGGAAGCGATGAGAATCTTGTCATCGTCTATAACGGCGAAGTCTATAACCATGCCGAAATCCGCCGCGACCTGGAAGCCAAGGGCCATTCGTTCCGGACTCGGTCGGATACGGAAACGGTTCTCAAGGCATTCGAGGAATTCGGCCCCGATTGCGTCACCCGCTTTAACGGCATGTTCGCTTTCGCCATTTGGGACAGGAAGGCGAATAAGCTTTTCCTCGCCCGCGACCGGATGGGGATAAAGCCGCTTTACATATGCCCTATGGAAGACGGTTTTGCTTTTGCGTCCGAGGCCAAGGCGCTTTTGCCTTTGGTTCCGGGTGGGGTTCAGCCTGATTGGACGGCTGTCCATCAATTCTTCACGTTAGGGTACGTGCCGCCATTGGCCTCGCCGTTCGCCGGCATTGAGAAATTTCCTGCCGGTCACACCGCGTTGATTGAAGCAGGGGAGAGGGTTGCCCCGCCCCGGCCTGTGCGTTTCTGGCAAGCGGAGTTCGGCACCGGTGACGGCGTCGCAGCCGAGGATACCGTTGCCAAGTTGGATAGCCTGTTGGAAGAAGCCGTGGCCCTGGAATTAATGAGCGATGTTCCGCTCGGCATTTTTTTGAGCGGCGGGCTGGATTCTTCCGCCGTCGCCTATTACGCCGCCAAGCGACATGGCAAAAAGCTGACGTCTTTCGCCCTTAGGTTCGAAGAACAAACGCATGACGAATCCGCCGATGCCAGAAGCGTCGCCGAACATCTTGGGCTTGAGCACAAGGAACTGACCCTGACCCCGGAAATGGCGCTGCAAGGCCTGGGCCGGGTGGTCGAAGCGATGGATGAGCCGTTCGGCGATTCGACGCCGCTTCCCTTATTGATGCTGTCGGAGTTCGCCCGCGAGCATGTAAAAGCCGTGCTGACCGGATGGGGCGGGGACGAGGCCTTCGCCGGCTACCCGACCTTGAAGGCGCATTCGGCGGCGCAAATCTATAGGCGATTGCCGAAATTCTTGTCACACGGCCTGATACCGGCCGTCGTCAACCGCCTGCCGGTATCCGATCGATACCTGAGCTTCGAATTCAAGGCAAAGCGGTTCGTGCGGGGTGTCGAGCTTCCGCCTGAGCTTCAACATTTCATGTGGATGGGGTATTTCGACGACACCGGGAAAAACCGATTATTCCACCCCGATATTTTGGATCAAGTGAACGCTTCATCCCTGGCGCCTGTTGAGACAGCGGTGGCTGGGCTGTCCGAGACGGATTTGATCAGTCGCATCATGCACCTGGACGCCGAGTTTTTCCTGCAAGGCAACGGCCTGTTCCAGGCCGACAGGATGAGTATGGCAGCGTCCCTGGAGGCCCGTGTGCCCCTGTTGAACAATAATTTAATGGATTTCACTATGAAGCTGCCAAGTCGCGCCCTGATGCCCGGGGGCGAGCCCAAGGGGCTTTTAAAGCGCATCTTGGCGCCGCATTTGCCGGACACTATCATCAACAAGCCCAAAAAGGGGTTCGGACCGCCGTCTTCGACCTGGGTCAGGGGGTTGTTTGCCGATCTTTTTGACGATGTGTTTTCTGAAACCCGGGTGCAAGAGGCCGGAATTTTTAACCACGGGGAAATCCACCGCCTGATCGGCGAACACCGCACCCGGCGCGCCGATCATGGCCGCAACCTGTGGGCGTTGTTGAGTTTTCAGCTTTGGCATGACCGCCATATCCATGGCGTAAGTATGGGAATTAATTAGATTTTTTTGATTTCGGGCGGTTTATTTGTTACAGAGAACGAAGCGGAATAGCGAGCAAGCCCCGCTGTGTTCCAGAGGATTTAATGAACAGTAAAACAAACCCGAATGAGAACGAACGCGGCGAGCCCCGGACACGGGCGTCCCTGAAGACTATTTTGGTCCAGCCGCCGGCGGCCCAGACGGTGCAGTCGTATTTTACTTTTCACAAAGGCGATGGACTGGGCCACAAACCGCCGCAGGGTATCATGAGCCTTGCCACCTATCTGATCTCCAAGGGCTTCAAGGACACCAGTTGCTTCGATGCCCAGTTGGATGACCTGAGCCCTGAAGAAACGGCCCGCCACGTTGCGGCCCTGAAACCGGATGTCGTCGGACTCACGGCGTGGACGGATTTTTGGTACTCGGCCTGGAAAACGGCAAAGGAAATCAGGCGTCTTTTGCCGGAATGCACGATTATTTTCGGCGGACCGCACTGTTCCGTCTTCCCAGAGGAATCGCTCGAATTTTCCGATGCCGATTACCTTGTCGTCGGCGACGGCGAAGACGTTCTCCATGACCTTCTCGGCGCCCTTATCGAAGGGAAACAACCGGCGGATTTACCGGGATTGTGGCGCTGCCAGGGCGGAACCGTTGTCGGGCCAACTCAAAAATCCGCCATGGTTAACGATATCACCGCATTGCCCGTTGTTGACCGGCTTTTGCTTCCTTACCGGCGCTATACCTCGGTGCTCAGCGGCAAGGAGTTCGAGACGACAATGATCACGTCGCGCGGATGCCCGTATAAGTGCGTGTTCTGCAAGATGGATGTGCAAAAGGTTTACGCCCGCAAAGCCGAGCAGGTTGTCGACGAGTTCAAGCGTATCGCCGAATTAGGCATTACCGAAGTCCAAATTTATGACGACACCTTTACCTGGGGCAAACAGCGGGTCATCGATATCTGCGAGGGCATCCTCGATAATAATATCAATGTCCGCTGGGCGATCAGGGACCGCGCCAACCGCGCCGACCCCGAAGTATACGACTTGATGAAGCGCGCCGGGTGCTACCGGATTCATTACGGCGTCGAAACCGGCTCCCCCCAGGTTCTGAAAGAGTCGGGGAAGTTCCTGACCTTGGAACAGGCGGAAGGCGCCATCGCCATGGCCAAGGAAACGGGTTTTCAGACCATGGCCTACTATATGTTCGGGTTCCTGGATGAAACCCATGAGGACGCGCTCCAGACAATCGATTTTTCCATCAAGCTGGATACCGATTACGCGGTCTATGCGGTGTTGATTCCTTATCCCGGGACGGCGATCTATGATCGCGCCCTTGAACGCGGTATCATCCCTGTCGATCACTGGCGGGAATTTACCAAAAACCCGGTGGCCGACTACCGGATCCCGCACGTCATCGAAAACGTCCTCGACCGGGACACCTTGATCGGCCTGAAGAACTTAGGCCTCAGGAAATACTATTTCCGGCCCAAGCAAATTTTCCGCGAGGTGCGTAAGCTAAGCTCATTTCGGGAGCTGGCGCGCAAGGGGCGGATGGCGTTTACCATTGCCGCAGACTCGGCGAAATTGGCGCCGCGGTTGCCTATTTCGTAGGAATAAAGAAAGTCCATCTTATGCCCGAAGGTACACAAAAATTGGAAAGCGACGTGATTGGTGGCCTTGAAGCAGCCCCCAAAACGGATGCTACTAAAGTCGACATCCTTCTGATTGCCACCAAGTCGGATTATTTGGAATTTGCCGAGGGTTTTGTCGAGTGGCCCCTGGGCCTGATGTCGATCGCGGGCCCTTGTCTGGATGCGGGATATTCTGTCAAGATTATCGATCAAAGGACCGACCAAAACTGGAAGCAGGCCATATCGGATATCCTGAATCACTGTCCGATTTGTGTCGGCCTGTCGAGCATGAGTGGCCCGCACCTTAGAAACACCATCGAAGTCGCCGAGTGGATCAACAAACATTACCCCGATCAACCCATTGTTGTCGGTGGTCCCCATGCAACCATGGCGCCGGAGCACTTGGCAGGGTGTGGGCTTTTTGACGTGGTCGTGCCAAGTGAGGGAGAAGAGGTCTTTCTTGAAATTGTCCAGTCCATGGATAAAGAGAGGCCGATCACCAACATTAAAGGTATCTATTTCCAAGATGGCGCCGAAATAAGGAATACGGGCGTGCGAGAAGCCCTAGACGTCAACCAATTGGCTCCGCTTCCCTACCACCTCCTTGATGTCAATCATTACAACCCAAACGTAGGGGGAAACCGATCAATTGCGTTTTTCCCGGACCGGGGCTGCCCCCATCGCTGCGCTTTCTGCAACGTGAATGACTATTTCTACACCCGCAAGGCGCGAATGATGTCCGCTGAAGCGCTTGTGGATCACATGAAGAAGATCGTTTCCATCGGGGTTGACGTAATTGCCATGGGCGACAGCAACTTTCTTGGCAACGTCCATCGCATCAAAGATCTGGTTGATCTTTTGGAAAAAGACCCAATTCCCCTGAAGATTAAATGCTCGGGCCGTGTGGACGATATTTTACGGATTCACGACCGCTGGGGCATGGAAATGCTTGAACGAATGAAGGCCATCGGGTTCATTGCTTTTCAGATAGGTGTCGAATCCGGTTCGGATGATGTCCTTGAGTACATGGATAAGAAAATCACTGTTGAACAAGTTCGTCGGGCCAACGACATCGTAAAAAAAGTCGACGTCATACCACTGTATTCATTCATGGGCGGGTCGCCGCATGAAACCGCCGAAGACGGCCAGATGACTCTTGATTTAATGGTCGAGGTTGCCGAATCCAACCCCAAGGCCCGGATGACGAACCTTCAATTGTTCCGTCTTCTTCCCGGTGGAACAAAGTTCTGGAAAGTCGCCGAGGAGGAATTCGGCGTAGAACTGCCGAAGAAATGGGAAGATTGGTTCGACCTGTATTGCCTGGGCCATCCCTGGTTAGCGCCGCATGACCTTGCATTGTTCAAAAAGTGGGACCTAATCAGCTATTTCATCACGCCGCTGACCGTTTGCGAATATTACCCCAGGTGGTGGGTAAAGATACTTGCGCCCATATATTCCCGCCTGGTCAAATTCCGCATCCGCCATCGGCTCTATGACTATATGCCGGAAATGTTCATCCTCGAGTGGTTACGGAAGGCTTATATTGCTAGTTAAGCGCGGAATTTCCTTACCTACTTTTAAGTTTTCTAAGGATCAGTTGTCCAACTCGCTTGTGTGCCTCCGGTGTCCAGTGGCCGTCCTTGGGGAAAAAGTCACCCGGTTGGATGCCTGGGTCCACGACTTCGAATTTCTGCTCCTGGAGTTTCTGGGCAAATAGACGGTATTCTTCTTGCAACCCAAATTCAGGCCGGGGCGGGACAATGACAATAATCAGGCGCCGGGCCTTTATCTGGTCCTGAAATGCCGCCAGCATAGCCACGGAGGATTCGACCTTTTCAAGCCCTCCCACATCCGAAGGGACAGACGGCGTGAACCCAAGCCGGTGCACAAGAGCAACCACCGCCGGAGATCGCCGCAGCACGGATCCAATCACGCTAAGCAAGGCGGAATCACCAAGCGCTATCTTGAAGGCAAAATTTCGCACCGACATTGAACGGTGGGTCCCGATAGCGGCCGGCGGTGGATACGACAGCATGTCATTTTCAATGGTGACCGCAACGACCACCACGCGGCCCCGTGCGCGGTCCTGGTGGGCGCGGGCGACGAGCAGGTAGTCGCTGAGATCGGTGCCGGGAAGGGAATAATTTACGAAATCCCGCCCAAGGCTACGGGCGGCGATTGAGGAATAAATGTCCTCGTAGGCCACCCCTAAGCCGAAGCCAAAAGAATCACCAAAGAAAACGAGGGAATCAGTGGCCTTTCCCGCGCCTTCGGGATTACGAAACCCCTCGCCGTCAAGGTGGATGGCGACATTGTATTCGCCAAAGACATTCGTCAATCGGCCCCGATAGTTTTTACGGCCCGCATAGGTGCCGGTGGCGTGATCAAAGTAAAGGAACCCCTGTGACCAGTACCAGCGCCAGTCCGGAAAAGCGATCCGGGCGGCTCCTTCTGCCACTGCGGCAAATAAGACGATGCTGGCCAACAGCAGCAAGCCGTTGGCAAACCATCCTTTCCATCGGGCTCGATGCAAAGCCATTCTTCGTGTTCCTTGACGCCAACCATTAACGTATTTAATGGGAACGCAGTGTTTGCGGTTACCCGGCTGTTTTAATAGATTTATCCGGCCTTGGACAATGGATCATCAGGAAAATCCCATATTTTAAATTAAGGATACAGTGCCGGACCTTTCTTCAACACAAGAACCCCCGGTGGAAAGCGCTTTGGAAACCGAAAATCAATTTGAACAGACACGGCGTTTCTGGAATGCCTCGCCGTGCGACGGCAAGACGGATTTAGAATCGCGGAGATCGTGGCGCTACGCGAAGTATCCTTGGCTGTCGGCGCTTATCATTGATATCGCCTCCCGGCACGGCGACATCGTTGAAATCGGTTGTGGCCAGGGAACCGACGGCATCACATTTTGCCAGAATTTGCCGGCGGGTGGGCGCTACCGCGGCATCGACTATTCCGGGGAAAGTGTAGCTTCGGCAAAGCAGGCGGTAACCGAGGCTACCGACTTGAAAGTTACTCCAGAGTTGGCAGCCGGCAACGCGGAAAAATTGGATTTTGAAACGAACTCGGTTGAGTGTGTTTTTTCGATGGGTGTCCTTCATCATTCGCCGGATACCGAGAAGGCCGTTCAGGAAGTATTTCGGATTTTAAAACCCGGTGGCCGGGCTTATATACTGCTTTATAACCGCAGCTCACCGAAGGTTTTGGCCGCGCACTTTTTCCGTGGCATCCAAAGCGCGCTCGATTTTGTTTTCCGTACAGACAGAATTTTTTACAAGGCCTTTTACGGAAAACATTTTGAAGGAGTCTTGGGAACGGCGCTTCTGGAAGGATTCGGCGTTCCGGTTCTTAGGAGCTATACGCACACCGGCATAAAACGGTTGTTCCGGGATTTCAAGACCGTCTCCCTCGTTCGCTGTGGCATAAACCTTCCTGCCGGGATCGCCGGAGACCAATCCGGGGATATCCGGGACCGTGCCTTAGGACTTCTTTTTTTAGCGGTTGTCGAAAAGCCATGAACCCTGTTCTTGTTTCTTGCGTACAAACGAGGCTGGTTCCTGACCAGAGTTGCTTGGTATGAAGATTCTCGGTCTTAGTGCCTGGTTTCACGATTCCAGCGCTTGTCTTTTAGTTGATGGCGAGATCGTCGCCTACGCCGAAGAAGAACGTTTCAACAGGGAAAAACATACCCCCGAATACCCGCAAGCTGCTGTTGAATGGGTCTTGGAAAACGCCGGCCTTACCCTCGATGATGTGGATGAGGTTGTGTTCTATGTCGACCCGTGGGCCTACCTGATAACAGGGGCAAAGGCATTCCTTTCGGCTTTTCCGTATTCGCTGTCTTTCCTGGGCAAGGAAGCTTCAACGCGGTCGCCGTTTTACCGACTGAAACGCATGTTCGGGCTCAAGCGCGAGCTCTGCCGACGTCACGGCGCCAAGGGTGATTTCAACGCCGTTGCCTTGCGCCATTACCGCACCCATCAGGGAAGCACCTTCTATGCCTCCGGTTTCGAGGACTCTGCGATCCTGACCATTGATTTCGCCGGCGATGGTTTTGCCGAGGTCATTGCACACGGGCGCGGACTCGATATCGAAGACAAGCTTGTCCACCGCATTCCCCATGGGTTCGCCCTTGTGTATACGACCGTTACCCATCTTCTCGGTTTCAGGTGGGATGATGAATACAAGGTGATGGGCATGGCGGCTTACGGCGAGCCCCGTTTCCGCGAAGAGATCAATAAATTATTCGCATTCGACCCGGACACGGGGGACTTCCGCCTTAACCTGGAATACTTCAATTTCCATAAATACGGCCGCAACAATCTTTTTTCAGATAAAATATTCGAATTATTCGGCCCCTCTCCCGAACCGGGAAGCGACCTTACCCAGCGGGAATACGATTTGGCGGCATCGTTGCAGGCGGCGACCGCCGATTACGGGCTTGCCATGGCGGGGCTGGTCAAGCGATTAACGGGCTCGGACAATCTTTGCGTCGCCGGGGGCGTTACGCAGAACTGCCTGATGAACCAAGCGATTTGCGAATCGGGGCTATTTGATAACGTGTTCCTGCAGCCGTTGGCGGGGGACCATGGCTGCACGCTCGGGGCGGCGCTTTACCAGTATCATCGGGTCCACAAGCGCCCGCGACGCTACAAAATGAACCATCTTTTTCTCGGCCCGGCCTATCTTGAAGAAAGCCACGCTGCCGCGGACCGTCACGGTCTGAAAGCCCGCGCCGTCGATGATTGGCACGGCGAGGTGGCGCAGGCAATTGCCGACGGACTGATCGTTGGTTTTTTCGACGGCTGCATGGAGGCAGGGCCCCGGGCGTTGGGCTCGCGTTCCATCCTCGCCGATCCCCGCCGCGCCGACATGAAGGATATATTGAATTCCAGGGTCAAACACCGCGAGCACTTCCGCCCCTTTGCCCCGTCGGTGCTCGAGACCGAAATCGAAACCGTTTTCGAGCCGTTACCGGCCTGCCGGTCGCTTGAATATATGATTGTCACCCTGACCGTGCGGCCCGAATGGCGTGAAAAGGTTCCAGCCATCACCCACGACGACGGCACGGCGCGGGCGCAAGCGGTGGGACGAGCGCACGCGCCCAACTTTTATCGGATCATTGAGGCGTTCTTTGAACGAACAGGCGTTCCGCTGGTCATCAACACATCGTTCAACGACAATGAACCCATCGTTTGCACACCCGACAACGCCATCGATTGCTTCAAACGGACGCGGATCGACCTTCTGGTTCTCGATGGCAGGCTCTATTACCGCGAGGACAATGCCGACGCCGTCAACGAAAAACCCGAAGCCGGATGAACCCTAATGCCGGTAAATCTTTCCCATGCGTATTCTCAAACCACAGGCACCTTCTTTACCTCTATCCACGCCAGCATGCGGGATAATCATGCGGCCGACGACGCTTCGCCGACCCTGGAGGAATTCGCTACCTGGTATAGGAAACGTTTCGAAGGGGCGTCGCCGCAAGCAGCTCTTGATGTCGGCTGCGGGGTCAACGCCTATTACGCCCGCCATTGTCAGGAACATGGGACAAGCAAGGTGTGCGCCCTGGATACCAATCCTGAGGCGGTACAAGCCATCAGGGAAGATTTTCCGGAACTCGACGTTACCGAAGGCACCGTTCTCGAACTCCCCTTTGACGACGCAACATTTGATTTATGTATCTGTGCCGGCGTCGCTCATCACACGCCGGACCCCGAACGGGCGCTCAGGGAAATCCACCGGGTGCTGAAGCCGGGGGGCGTTGCCTACATAACCCTTTATGGTTTTCAGGGCAGCCTGTTCGAGTGGATTGTCCGCGGGTGGCGGCTAATCGGGAAGATCATTCCCTTTTCCGTCGGCCATTTTCTGTTCAAGCGTTTTCCCGCCATCAACAACTTTGTCTTGGACCACAGCTACGCCCCCATCCTTTGGGTGTTCTCCCGCGATGAAGTCCTTTCCATGCTCACCCGAATCGGGTTTAAGGCAAACGATGATTGGCGGGGCGGCATCGATCCTACGACCGACAGTTGGATGGGGCGGGTCCTTTCCGGCGATGGGTTGATCCGAACCTTCATTTGCGGACGGTAAGCTAAGTCCCGGTGCCTCATTTGGCCGATGAATACAAACAAAGGTCTGGGTATTGATCTTGGCGGGACGGATGGCAGCGGACAAGGTCGTCAATGTAAGTGCGTGAGCCTAAGCTGACACCCACCTCCAGCGCGCCGACAAAGACATCAAACTCCGAGCGATTGGCCTGCGCCTTGGGGCCGAGGTTGGCGAAAACAATCTTTACCCGTTGCGACGGCCCGGTGTTGAAGGTTGCGCGGCGGCGGTTAGCCTTTGGCGGCAGCAGCCAATGGCCCCGCTGGTCGAGGACGCCCCATCCGACCGAACCGGTCTTGACCTCCGCCGGTAGTGTCACCGCCACCTGCGTTTGGGCCGGGACGGGGATATCGGGGCTGAGGATTTGATAGCCAACAGCCGAGGCATCGCCCAAAATTCCGATGATGCCGGAACTGCGTGGTGTGATCTTGGCTGCGGGAACTGCCGGCGACCATTTTTTGAACGGCGGCAGAGCTTGTTTCTCGGCCTTACGGGCCATTACCTCTACCGGGCGGACATTGGTGACGCGAAAGCCTGCGGAGGGATCGGCATCGAATTGGCTGATGTAAAGCGCCCCGCCGCCATGGCGGACAAGCAGAGAAACGCTTCCCGTGCCGGTATTATAAGGCGCAATCTCAAAGCCGAAACCGGTATCGGCTTGGCGGCCTTTCACCTTGTTGGTCGGCGTTGCTGTTAGGAAGCCGCCCTCGCTGCCGGACTTTCGCGAGATTTCGGTTTTGATCAGGTAAACACCTGCGGGTAACTGCCCGACACGGGCGCCGCCGTCTTTGGTGGTTGCTCGAAGGGTTTGGCGCCCGAAGGGCAGACTGAAGGAAACCCCGTCCGTGACTTTGAACGCAGGGTTGACCGGCTCAAGAAGCCGTGAGGTCCATTGGCGGCTCCGCCCGTCGTTGACGCGGATCGACGGTGGCACTGCGGGCCGGGGCGCATCATTGGAAACCCGGCGATAAATGCGTGTCGTCCCATAGGGGGGGGCCTTGATGAGCCGGATCAGGTCGAAACGGCTGTCGGGAAAAAAACCGGCTAAAAGCTTTAACGGGTTGCCGGTGCGTGACCCTTCCGCCATCTCGGCAAGCCATTTGCTTTGCTCCGGGTATCCGATGACGATGAAATCCGGGGCGATGGTGTGACGTTTGGCGGGCCTGATTTTTTCAACCAGAAGAATTGCTTCCTTGAGCTGAACATAATCCGTGCGCAGGTTGCTTTCGTAACCAAACTGGAAGGTGCCCCAAACGCGGGCGCGAGGGGGCATGGGGGCGAGAACGGAACCGACATAATCTTCGATACTCACCCAGGACGCGGCGGCTTTCTGCATCGGCGACGGGCGCTCAAGGAAAATCCGGCCCTCCCAGGCAAATGCGGTGACGACAGCCAAGGCGAGAAGGGCCTCGCCCTTGTGGCCGAAGCGGGCACGACGTGCCAAGGCGACGATAACCGCCAGGGCAGCGCCGCCGGCCCATGCCGCCGCCGTCTGGGCCAGGATGGCATAGCCGGCATGCCAGTTCCCGTAGAAACCGAGGCTGAAAAAATAGGCGCCACCGATGATCAGCGGCGGCGCCAGCAAGGCGAAGGTCAAGCGTCGTTGCTGCATCACCGGAGTGAGAACGAGCAGGATTATTGCCGCCGCCACCCCGGCGAGCAGGAGAAACCGAAGCCGCGCCGGAAGAGAAACGAAGGCGACGTCAAAATGTATTTGCAGGACGTTTAGGTATCCCCCTTGTTCTTCGGTTCCGGAACGATATGTGGCGTAATAAGTCCAATGATCCCAGAGATCCCCGAAGCGGAAATTGATGAAAGCGGCATAGATTATTCCTATCAATATGGCGCCGGCAGCGGCGGCAAAGAATGTCCGCCGGTGATGGGTTGCGCGCCATAAGGGCACGTTGTCGGCGGGCCCAGCGTCGTCCAGGCGCGTATCCAGGGCTGCCGCAGAAAGCCAGACGAGGAAAAGGCCAATCCCGGTGAAGCCGGCGATCTGGTGCTGGGTGATGGCGCCCATGGTCATCGCCGCGGCCAGAAACCACCAAAGGGGGCGGCGGCTGTTGATGGCGGCGGTGGCGGCGGCGATACCGGCCATCGCCAACGTCGCGGTCATGATATCAGGCCGCACCATGGGCCAGTGGCTGTAAACAAAGATGGCGAACATGAGCGCGCCCATGGCCCCGGCGGCGGCCAGGGACACCTGGCGGAAGGTCAGGAACGCCAGGCCCGCGATGGCGATGATGCCTAAGGGGTGAATGGCCCGTTGAATCTCCAATCCTAATCCGAACAACCAAGTAAAAGCGGCACCAATAAGAAAGTACCAGGGGCCAAAATTAAAAAATCCAGCGGTGCGAATCGCATGGGTTCCTGCCTGTATAGGGCCTGCAGGGAACCCATAACGTCCTAGACGACCGAGGTTATACGAAATGTTGACGAGGCCATCATCGGTGGCCAGATACGGCGCGTTGCCCACATGCAGGAAGAAGATGTGGACCATGATGGCGGCTGTGCCGGCAAAAGCTACGATCAAGAGGATGTGGAGCCATCGAAGCGTCACTGGCAATCCTCCGGATTTCGTGCCCGCCGTGTTTCATGGCAGCGCAAGAGGTCCTCTTGGTAAGTGCCGGCTTCGCCCCCTGAGATTGTCTCTAATGTACCAGCCTGGACAGAGAACGCGGACGGACTGTCCTGCACCTTGGGGCCGAGATTAGAGAAAACGATTTTTACCCGTTTCGACGGCCCAGCGTTGAAGGTGGCGCGGCGGCGGTTGGCTTTTGGCGGCAGTAGCCAATCGCCCCGCTGATCGAGAACCCCCCATCCGACCGACCCGGTCTTGACATCAACAGGCAAGGTCACCGTCACCAGCGTTTTTGGAGGGACGGAGATATTTGGGCTGATAAGTTGATATCCCCAAGCTGTGGCGTCTCCGGTCACGTCAAGGACATCGGGGCCACGCCCTAAAATGCGGATGGCCGGTGTCGCCGGGGCCCATTGCTTGAACAGCGGTAGGTTATGTTTTTTGGTCTTTTGGGAAATTACCTCCAGAGGGCGGACAGTGGTGACGCGAAAGCCAGCGGAAGCGTCCGCGTCGAATTGGCTGATATAAAGCGCCCCACCGCCATGACGGATAAGCAGGGAAACGCTTCCCGTGCCGGTATAATAGGGCGCGATCTCAAAGCCGAAACCGGTCTCAGGCCCCAGGCCTTGAACTTTGTTTGTTCCCGTGGCCGCCAAGAATCCGGCCTCACCGCCCGATTTCCGCGAGACTTCAGTCTCGATCAAGTAAACGCCTGCGGGCAAGTGTCCGACGCGGGCGCCACCGGCTTTGGGAGTTGCCCGGAGGGTTTTGCCTCTGAAGGGCAGTTCGAAGGAAACCCCGTCCGTGACTTCGAACGCATGATTGACCGGCTCAAGCAGCCGTGAGGCCCACTGGCGGCTCCGCCCGTCGTTTGCCCGGACCGAGGGCAGTGCTGGGGAAAAAGGAGCGTCCTTGGAAACCTGGCGGTAAACACGCGTGGTCCCGTAAGGGGGCGCCTTGATGAGCCGGATAAGCTCGAAGCGGCTTTTGGGCAAAATCCTGTCCAAGTTCTTTAACGGGGTATAGGCGCTTGGGTCCTTGAGCATCGTTGCGAAAGAGTCGTTTAATTCCCGGTACCCGAGGACAACGAAGTCAGGGGCGATGGATTGGCGCTTATCGGGCTTGAACCGCTGAGCCAGGACCATGCCATCTCCTAGTTGGAGGTAATCCGTGCGCAGCGCGCTTTCATAGCCGAATTGGGTGGTGCCCCAAACGCGGGCGCGAGGGGGCATGGGGGCGAGAACGGAATCGACATAATCTTCAATATTCACCCATTCCGTGGCTTCCTTCTGCATATTTGAGGGACGCTCCAAGAAAAGGCGGCCTTCCCAAACCAAAGCGGCGACGACAGCCAGAGTAAGAAGGATTTCGCCCTTGTGACCGAAGCGGGGCCACCAGTCGCGGGCCAAGGTGACCAAAATAGCGATTGACGCGCCACCGGCCCACGCCGATGCCATCTGGATCAATATGACATACCCGTAATGCCAGTTCCCATAGAAGCCAAGGCTGAAGAAATAAGCGCCTCCGATGATCAGCGGCGGCGCCAACAGGGCAAAGGTCAGGCGCCGGTTCGGCATCACCGGGGTTAGAACGAGCAAGACCGAAGCCAATCCTATACTAGAAAGCGAGATATACCGAAGCCGGGCTGGAAGTGTTGCGAAAGCGGCGTCAAAATGCTTTTGCAGAATGTTTAAGTAGCCTCCTTGTTCTCCGACACCTGCGCGTTGTGTTGAATAAAATGTCAGGTACTCCCAAAGTTCTCCGAAGCGGAAGTCGATGAAGACCGCATAAAGCGCCCCGATCAGCAAGGCGCCGGCGGCGGCGGCAAAGAAGGCCTGCCGATGATGGATAGCTCGCCATAAGGGCGCGTCGTCCGCGCCTGCGCCGCCCAGGCGTGTATCCAGGACCGCCGCCAAGAGCCAAACGAGGATCAAGCCGACACCGGTAAAACCTGCGATCTGATGCTGGGTAATGGCGCCCATGGTTGCGGCTGCGGCCAGAAACCACCAAAGGGTGCGGCGGCTGTTGCTGGCGGCGGTGGCAGCGGCGATACCGGCCATGGCCAATGCCGCAGTCATGATATC
>JABMOY010000167.1 GCA_013203955.1 Rhodospirillales bacterium
CGCGTTCTGCGGCAGGTGGAACGAGAGGTTAACCGCCCGGCCCTTGGCGGTGAAGGAGCTCGCCGTTTGAACATCCCAAAGCTCGGTCTTTTCGTTAAGCGACATTGGCAGCCCAACCACCAGCACTTTATAGAGAAACACGCCGACCCCGATCGCCGCCAGCGCCGCCGCCAGGATGTAAACGTGGGTGTTCTTCATTGTTGGGTCGCCTCGGGACAGTTCGGTTTGGTCAGGTTTTTCTTGGACGAGTCGATGAGGAATTGGTCGCCCAAGTACAGTCGACCGATCAGTAACTTGTAGATCATGCCGGTGCGGTCATTGAGATTAACCTCGGCTTGCTTGAAGTATTCGCCGAGGCAGACGCCGAGTTTAATGACGTAGCGCACCTGTTTTGCCGCCCCGGAGCGGCGGACCTTGGATTTGCGTACCACCGGGCGTTCAAGGGAGACCGTCTCACCGTCCTTGTTATTGATGCTGAACCGGACCCATTCGCGGCCGTCGCGCTCGAACACGACCGGGTCGCGGGCATCGATGGACGACGTCCGGGCGCCGGTGTCGACCTTGGCCTTTAAGTGCAGATCGCCGGGAAAGATCCGCACTTCTTCGATATAACCCACGACCTGTCGTTCCGCGCCGTTGACGCCGAACGACAAAGCGGCGACGGCGGCGAAAACGGTCGCCGCAAAAGCGGTGCGCATACAGGTCACTATGGAAACCCCCAGAACCCTCTAGCCTGATCTTGCCAATGGCATATGGGGAACACAACCCCTGATTCCAGTCGTTTCGCCGGCGGCGGCGGAAGAAACGGTAAAACAACGCAATCCTGACGCAAAGTTGGACAAAGTTAGTAACAATCGGGTTACAATCGCGGGCTTGAACCATCCTCCCGAAAAAGCATCCGACCAGCGGGTTCGAGGGGTTCGGATATGGAGACACGGCAATGACTGAAGCCGACGGCCTGATTTGCGCCTACCGTCTCGACGGAAAGGGCGGCGGCGAGGAGACCGACTGGGCCGGCGTCCGCGCCTGGAAACCCGGCGATGGCCTGCTATGGGTGCATCTCGACCGCTCAACCGAGGCCGCCCGAGACTGGTTCGGCGGCGACAGCGGCCTCGATCCGCTAATCGCGGACGCGCTCCTGGCCGACGACACGCGGCCGCGCAGCGCCGTCTTCGACAACGGCTTGCTGGTCAACCTTCGCGGCGTCAACCTCAACCCCGGCGCCGTTCCCGAGGACATGGTCTCAGCCCGAGTCTGGATAGAGCCCGGACGTATCGTCACGACGCGGCGGCTTAAGGTCCTGGCCATCCAGGACCTCCGCGACGAATTGGCCCAGAGGAAGGGGGTCCGAACCGGCCCCGGCTTCCTGATCCGCCTGGCGCGGAGTCTCACCGACCGGTTGCAGCCCGTCGAGGACGCCATCGGCGAAACCCTGGACGAACTCGAAGACGCGCTGGTCGCCGGGGACCTGGATGTGCTTGGCGAGCGCTTGACGCCACTCCGCCGCCAGACAATCGCGCTCCGTCGTCACCTGGCGCCGCAGCGCGACGCCTTGACGCGCCTTCATGCCGACGGCGACGATTTCTTCGACGATCATCAACGGGCGCGCCTGCGTGAAGTGGTGGACCGGATCTACCGTATCGTCGAGGAGCTGGATGCCATGCGCGAGCGCGCCGCCATCATCCAGGACGAGCGCCGGACCCGCATCTCCGAGCGCATGGATCGGGCGATTTATATGCTGTCCATCGTTGCCACGGTCATGCTGCCGCTGACCTTCGTCACCGGGCTTTTGGGCATGAACGTCGGCGGCATTCCGGGCGAGAAACTGGCGTGGGCGTTCTGGGCCGTGTGCGGGGGTCTGGCGGTCGTCGCGGTGATCCTGCTCGTCTTTTTCCGCCGTATCCGGTGGCTTTAATTACGGGTTTAAGGAAACCACCGATTTTACGCCCGTCCTGGTGCAAGCCTAATGTTCCTTTGACTGTCCGCTTCGGGGCATGCACTCATAACGCAACGCCGGTGGTGTCTGCTTGTGAGGTCATGACGGCAATGAATTTGCGGACTTCATTTCGGGCGAAAGTCAAAAGTCCCTTATCTCCTAAAACCTAAGGTGTGCGAAAAACATTTCTTTTCCGTACGCTCAGCGGAGTTGATTTAAATCAAGGGTTGCTCTGCGGCGATATGACACCATGCCGCAATCAGTGGGGGAAAAGGATCCTCCCGCGAAGGGATGAGCGCGCCCAGCATGGAAAGCCCAACTCACAGCAACCCACCCCTGTCGCCGGTGCTGGTCGCCGGCATCGCGATCAGGCCTTTGCCGCCGGCGCTGTTGCAGCCGTTTCTTGATGCCGCCATGGCGATTTTTTCTCGGCGTCACCCGGGGCTGTTCGCTCGCTTGGAAGGTTTGGCGGGAAGCACTTTCCGAATCAATCCTGTTGACCTGCCCTTCGATTTTCTGTTGCGGCCCGGGCCATCTCCGAGCTTGCTGGCGGTCTCGAAAGAGACAGGGGCCGATAGACCAACGGCGGCCATTCACGGCCCTTTGCTGACGCTTATTCAACTGCTTGAAGGGAAACTCGACGGCGATGCCCTGTTTTTCTCGCGCGATCTTATCGTCGAAGGAGATACGGAAGCCGTGGTGACGCTTCGCAACGCCGTTGATGGCGCCGGCATCGATCTTCTGAAAGATCTGCTGTGGGTGTTGGGACCTCTGGCCCCGCCCGTGCGATTGGCCCTCGGCGGCGCGCGCGCCATTTTCACCCGCTTGGACAACGACCTCGCCCTCCTGAGGCGGGCGTTGTTGGCCCCCGTCATTGACCGGTATGAAGCGCAAGCGGCGGAATTAAGGGAGCTTCGGGCGATGATCGCAGAGCTGCGCCGGCAACGGCGGGGCCGTGCCACCGAAACAAAAGGCGGATGATGGCGCCGCCGCTGGAACTTGTCTGCCCGGCGGGCAATCCGGCGGCGCTCAGGGCGGCGGTGGATGCCGGCGCCGATGTCGTCTATGCCGGTTTCGCCGACGAAACGAACGCCCGCAATTTTCCCGGCCTTAACTTCAGCCGCGCCGAGATGGCGGACGGCATTGCTTATGCCCATGAACACGGGTGCGGGGTCTTCATCGCCGTCAACACCTATCCCGAAGCCGGCAATCCCGGCCCCTGGCAACGGGCCGTCGATGATGCGGCGGGGCTCGGCGTGGACGCCATCATTCTCGCCGACATTGGGTTGCTCGATTACGCCAAGCGGTCGCATCCCGGCCTGCGTCGCCACCTATCGGTTCAGGCGTCGGCTTCGAACCCCGAGGCCATCCGATTTTACCACCGCGCTTTTGGGGTCAAGCGCGTGGTCTTGCCGAGGGTGCTGACGATTTCGGAAATCGCCGATCTCAACGCCAACATTCCGGTCGAGACGGAGGTTTTTGCCTTCGGCGGCATGTGCGTCATGGCGGAAGGCCGGTGTTCTCTTTCCTCATACGTGACCGGCCAATCGCCCAACACCGACGGCGTGTGCTCGCCGGCAAGCCATGTCCGCTACGAAAAACGGGGCGGCGAACTGGTCTCTTGCCTGGGCGATTTTACCCTCAACGTATTTTCCGAAGGCGAGGCGGCGGGCTACCCAACGCTCTGCAAGGGTCGTTTTGTGGCCGGGGAGCGCGCATCCTATCTTTTCGAAGAACCATCCTCGCTCAACGTGCTGGGGATTCTTCCCGAACTGGCGGCGGCCGGGGTCCGTGCCTTGAAGATCGAGGGCCGGCAACGCGGCCGCGCCTACGTAAGTCGGGTGGTGTCGACATTCCGCCGGGCGGTCGATGCGGCGGCCCGTGGTGATACGGTGGGCGACACGGTGCCGACCAGCGAACTGGATGATATGACCGAAGGTCGGCGGGACACCGCCGGCGCCTACGAAAAAAGCTGGCGCTGATTGGAAGATGAAATGACGGCAATGCTCTCTCTTGGTCCGGTCCTGTTCAATTGGGATGCCGAAGACAAGCGTGATTTTTATTTCCGCATCGCTGATGAGGCATCGTTCGACACCGTCTATGTGGGTGAGGTGGTATGTTCGAAGCGCGCACCGTTTTTTGATCCCTTTCTCCCGGAGGTGGTGGAACGCCTCAGGCGTGGCGGCAAACAGGTCGTCCACTCGACCTTGGCGCTGATCATGAGTGAACGGGAAATGGACGCCGTTCGTGACCTTGCCGGCGTTCCCGGTCTGCTGATCGAGGCCAACGACATCGGCAGTGCCGCCTTGCTGGCGGGGCGTGACCACATCATTGGCCCCTTCGTCAATGTCTACAACGAGGGCACGCTGTCCTATCTGGCGGGGAAGGGCGCCGGCCGGGTGTCGCTGCCCTGGGAATTGTCGTCGCAGGCGATTGCGGCGCTTGCAAAACCCGCGACCACCGAGTTGGAAGTGCAAGCGTTTGGGCGGGTGCCGCTGGCCATTTCGGCGCGCTGTTACCACGCCCGTGCCCATGGCCTGCACAAGGATGGTTGTCAGTATGTCTGTGCCGAGGATGCGGACGGCATGAGCGTCGAGACCCTCGACGGCGAAAGCTTCCTTGCCGTCAACGGCACCCAGACACTTTCCCATACGGTATGCAACCTGATCGGCGAACTGGAAGCGCTGCAAGAGATGGGAATCCGGGCTTTTCGACTATGGCCGCATGGAGTCGATATGGTGGCGGTTTGCGAAATATTCCGGGACGTTCTTGACGGTAAAAAAACAGTCGACGACGGCTTGCTGCAACTGGCGGCGGTTGCCGGTTTCGCGCCCTTCTCGAACGGTTTCTATCACGGCAGGGAGGGGGTCTCCCTGGTGTCCTAGCGTTGTTTCGCGGGCGGGCATGGGTGAAAAATCAGTCCGCACCGCTTCCCGCAAAACAGATGGTCTTGAAAGCTCTTTTCGATTAAGCTCGATTCCGGCCGGACAACAAAATCCGGTGTCAATCGCATCTTTAGGTGTCCCGGAAAGGTTTTGGCCTGGACGGGAATAATCGGGAAGGCGGTGCAATTCCGCCACGTGCCCAACGCTGTATTGGGGATTGACCGGGCGGCAGACCCACTGGAGTGAACTCTGGGAAGGGGCCCGGCCAAGACGAGCCTAAGTCAGAAGACCGGCCTGAAGAGTTTGCTGCGGCGTATGGAAATCGCCGCCTTAAATTTTCCATGAAGGGGAATGATATGGAAATTTCCACCCAAACAAAATCCGCCAACCATTGTTTCAGCGCCGCCGAGCGCGAAGCGCTCTACCGGACGATATTTTCACGGCGCGATGTGCGGGGCCAGTTTACCTCCGACCCCGTTCCCGAAGATGTTCTGAGCCGGGTTCTGATGGCCGCCCACTACGCGCCGTCCGTAGGATTTATGCAGCCCTGGAGCTTTATTATCGTCCGTGCCGAGAAAACCAAACGAAAAGTCCATAAACTCTTCGAGAAGGCGCACCGTGAAGCGGCCGATATGTTCGAAGGGGAACGGCGCGAAACTTATCGAAACCTGAAACTGGAGGGCATCCTCGAATCCCCGATCAACATCTGCATCACCTGTGACCGGGACCGCGCCGGTCCGGTCGTCGTCGGGCGGACGCACATCAAGACAATGGATGTCTACAGCAGTGTCTGCGCCGTGCAAAACCTTTGGCTGGCGGCCCGTGCCGAAGGACTGGGCCTGGGCTGGGTCAGCATTCTCGATCAAAAATGCCTGAAACAAATTCTCGAAATCCCCAAACGGGTCGTCCCCGTGGCTTATGTTTGCCTGGGCTACGTCTCTCATTTCCATGACAAGCCGGAACTTCAATCGGCGGGTTGGCGTCCGCGCCTGCCCCTTAGCGACCTTGTCAACTTCGAGGAATTTGACAAAGGGGCGGACGATCCTTTTGCGACGAAACTCCTGGAATGCATTCGCTTAGATCAGAAAAAAATCGAAGATGGCGGCGCCTCAACCCCTCTTTAAAGGCTTGTGCTTATACTTAATGCGGTGCGGCTGGTCGGCGTCGGTGCC
>JABMOY010000168.1 GCA_013203955.1 Rhodospirillales bacterium
TCGAACCCACGACAACCTGATTAAAAGTCAGGTGCTCTACCAACTGAGCTAAGCGCCCTTAAAGGGAAGCGGGACCATAAAAACCTGGCCCCTAACGGTCAATGCCTTTTACGGTTTATTCGGAGTCTTCGGCAAAGCGCTGGACAAGCCTTTCCTTGACCGGGGCGGAAACAAACTTGCCGATGTCGCCGCCGAGCCTACCGATCTCCTTGACGAAACGGCTGGAAATGAACTGATGGCGGTCCGATGCCATCAGGAACATCGTTTCGACCCGGGAATTCAGGTGCGAGTTCATGGCCGCCATCTGGAATTCGAATTCAAAATCCGAAATCGCGCGCAAACCCCGAATGATGACACAGGCGTTTTCGCCCTCGGCGAAAGCGACCAGCAGGTTGGCGAACGGCTTGATGCTGATCCGGGCGGCGGTATCCCCGTCCATGGCCGAAATTTCGTCGGACATCATTGCCATCCGTTCTTCCAGAGAAAACATCGGATCCTTGCCGTCGTTGGCGGCGATGCCGATGATCAACCGGTCGACCACCTTGGCGGCGCGGGAAATAATGTCCACGTGGCCGTTGGTAACGGGATCGAAGGTACCGGGATAGATGCCGGTTCTGATATCGGTCATGTCGTTTCTTCCTCGTCAGGCCCTTCCGCGTCGGATTCCGGAGCATCGAGTTCCGAAGCGTCTTCGGGTTCTATATGCCCTTGGCTGGCTTCTTCGGCAATGTTTTCGTTTTCGTCGCCGTTTTCCACCCCGGCGTCATCTTCACCGTCACCCCCTTCTTCGTCACCGTTATCATCGACGTCGCGAAGGCGGGACACAGAAACCACCATTTCGCCATCCGCCGTGTTGAAAATGGTGACGCCGCGGCTCGACCGGCCGACGATGCTGACCTTGTCGATGGGGCAGCGGATGATTTGTCCGTTGTCAGACACCATGACGATCTGGTCGGTTTCCATCACCGAGAAGGAGGCGGCGACGTGGATTTTTTTATTGCCCCGGGCGGTGTCGATGTTGGCGATGCCCTGCCCGCCGCGCCCGGCGATTCGGTATTCATAAGCCGATGTCCGCTTGCCGAAACCGTCGGCGGCGATGGTCAGCAGAAATTCCTCGTCCTCAGCCATCTTGACGAATTTTTCCTGGTTCAGCCTCGCCGCCAGTTCCTCATCGCGGGCTTTGTCGTCGGCGCGTTCGGTATAGTCCCCGCCCCTGAGCCGCCGTGCGGCGTTGACGGCCTGCAGATATTCGTCGCGGTCCTCGGTGCCGACCTTAACATGGCGCAGCCCTGTCATGGCGATGACCTCGTCGCCCTTGGCCAGTTTTATGCCCCGAACCCCGGTCGAGGTGCGTCCCGAAAACACGCGCACATCAGTGACCGGAAAGCGGATGCACTTGCCGCCACGCGCAGATAGCAAGATGTCGTCGTCTTCGGTGCAGGTGCGCACCCGCACCAATTTATCGCCGTCGGCCAGTTTCATGGCGATCTTGCCGTTGGCCTTGACGTTGATGAAATCCGATAGCGAATTGCGCCGAACCCCGCCGGACGCCGTCGCGAACATGACAAAAAAGTCGCTCCAAGTTTCCTCGTCCTCGGGCAGCGGCATGGTGGTGGTGATGGTTTCGCCTTCGCTTAGCGGCAGCACGTTGATAAACGCTTGGCCACGCGTCGTCGGCGAGCCCAGCGGCAGCTTGTAGACCTTGAGCTTGTAGACAAGCCCCTGGGACGAAAAGAACAGCACCGGCGTGTGAGTGTTGACGACGAAGACCTGAGAAACGAAATCCTCTTCGTGGGTCTTCATGCCGGCGCGGCCCTTGCCGCCGCGCCGTTGCGCCCGGTAAGTGGAAAGCGGCACCCGTTTCACATAGCCGGTGTTGGTAACCGTGACCACCATGTCCTCGCGCTGGATCAAATCTTCAATGTCGTGCTCAAACTCAGCCTCTTCGATGGCGGTGCGCCGCTCGTTGGCGAACTGGTCGCGCATGTCGACCAGCTCTTTACGCATAATGGCGTAGAGCATTTCCCGCGACCCCAGAATTTCCAGGTAGCCTGAGATTTCGACGCCCAGTTCCTTCAAATCATTGCCGATCTTATCCCGCTCCAGCCCGGTCAAACGGTGCAGGCGCAGTTCCAGGATCGCCTTGGCCTGGATTTCCGACA
>JABMOY010000169.1 GCA_013203955.1 Rhodospirillales bacterium
GGCTTCGTTGGCTTTTTTCTGGGCTTCGTATTTGAATTTGCCGTAATCGAGAACCTTGCAAACGGGCGGATCGGCATTGGGCGACACCTCGACAAGGTCGAGGCCCGCTTCCATAGCGAGATCCAGTCCTTCTTGTTTGGAGATTACGCCGACCATCTCTCCGTCGGCACCAACTACACGAACATTTTCAGCTTCTATCAGTTCGTTTACGCGCGGGCCCTCTCGGGTCGGCGCTTGGTTATAGGGTCTTCGAGCTATTTAAAAATCTCCTCTTCTAATTTCCACCAAAGGCGACTTTTTCACCCCTTGGCCAGGGGTCCGGCCGCTTCTTCCAGCAGTCTAGCGGTTGCCTCTTTAAGTGCAAGATTTTCTTGGTCTTTTCCGCCCAGCCGGCGCATGGCGACGGTACCGTCTTCGGCTTCCTTGGCACCGACGACGAAAATCACCAGCACCTTGGCGTGGCTGTGTTCGCGGATTTTATAATTGATCTTTTCATTGCGGATATCCAGCTCGGCGCGCAAGCCCACATCGTCCAGGTGGGCCTTGACCTCCCGGGCGTATTCGTCGGCGGCGTTGGTGATGGTGGCGACGACGATTTGCACGGGCGCCAGCCATAACGGGAACTTGCCGGCGTAATTTTCGATTAAAATGCCCAAAAAACGCTCAAAAGAGCCCAAAATCGCCCGGTGCAGCATGACCGGGCGGTGTTTTGCCCCGTCCTGGCCGATGTATGCGGCATCCAGACGCTCGGGCAAGACAAAGTCCACCTGAAGCGTCCCGCATTGCCAATCACGACCGATGGCATCGCGCAGCACGAAGTCCAGCTTCGGCCCGTAAAAAGCGCCGTCGCCGGGGTTAAGCTCGGTCTCCAGCCCGGTCGCCTCGGTCGCGTCACGGAGCGCCTGTTCCGCCTTGTCCCAGGTTTCATCCGTTCCCGCCCGCACTTCGGGACGGTCGGAAAACTTCACCACCACCTCATCGAAGCCCAAATCCTGATAAACGCTTTGCAGCAACGTACAAAACGCCTGCGTTTCCGACGTGATCTGCTCCTCGGTGCAGAAAATGTGGGCGTCGTCCTGAACGAAGGCACGCACCCGCATAAGCCCGTGCAATGCGCCCGACGGCTCGTAGCGGTGGCACGAGCCGAATTCGGCGAGCCGGATCGGCAGGTCGCGATAAGACGTCGTGCCCTGCTTGAATATCTGCACATGGCACGGGCAATTCATGGGCTTCAGCGCCAACATGCGCTTTTGCACGCCAGAGCCTTCGCCGTCCGCATACCCGGCGTCTTCATCAACCTCGGCGATGAACATATTCTCGCGGAATTTTTCCCAATGGCCGGAATCTTCCCACAGCGCGCGATCAACCAGTTGCGGGGTGTTGACCTCGAGATACCCGGCGGCGATCTGGCGTGCCCGCATATAGGCGCGCAGTGTCCTATAAAGCGTCCAACCCTTAGGATGCCAAAAGACGGAACCGGCGGCGACATCTTGCAGGTGGAAAAGATCCATTTCCCGGCCCAAGCGCCGATGGTCGCGTTTCTCCGCTTCTTCGATCATCAGCAGATGCGCTTTGAGCTGCTTTTCATCGGCCCAGCAGGTGCCGTAAATCCGCTGCAGCATCTCGTTCTTGGAATCGCCCCGCCAATAAGCGCCGGCCAGCTTGGTCAGCTTGAAAGCCTTGCCCAGCTTGCCTGTCGACGGCAGGTGCGGGCCCCGGCAGAGATCGATGAAATCGCCCTGGCGGTAAAGCGAGACTTCTTCGTCACCGGGGATGCCTTCGATGATTTCGGCTTTGTAGTCTTCGCCCGCATCCTTGAAGAACTTGACCGCTTCGGCCCGGTCCCAGACCTCGCGGGTAATTTTCTCGTCGCGCTTGACGATTTCGTGCATGCGGGCTTCGATTTTTTCCAGGTCATCGGGCACGAACGGTGTCTCGCGGGCAAAATCATAGAAAAAGCCGTTTTCGATGTTGGGGCCGATGGTGACTTGCGTGTCGGGGAAAAGCTCCTTCACCGCTTCGGCCATGACGTGGGCGCAATCATGGCGCAGCAACTCCAAAGCCTCTTCGTTCTTTGACGTAATGATGGCGACCTCGGCATCGGCCTCGATGACCGTGCTCAGGTCCTTCACCTCACCATTGACGCGAATGGCCAGCGCCGCCTTGGCAAGGCCCGGCCCGATATCGGCGGCGACGTCGGCACCGGAAATGGGCCCGTCGAATTCGCGATTACTGCCGTCTGGAAGAGTAATTTTGACCATTTAAATCACACGCTTAACAGGCACCAGGAGAAGGAGCCGCAATGTAAGACGATTGGCCCGCCTGTCAAGGAAGCCGCGTCGGTTCCTGGCCTTCCCATCATAACCCGAGCTCTCCCAAAACGTCGTCTTTGGTAAGATCGGATAGTTTTTCGCGGCGGATGATCGTCACCGCCCGGCCCCGCTGCCCGCAAAGGGCCGGGTCGGAGACGCCGGAATAAAGCACTACCGACGGACAACCCATTTGCGCCGTCAGGTGCATGGGCCCGGTATCATTGCCGACGGCGAGGCGAGCGCCTTTCGATAACGCCGCCAACTCTAGCAAGCTCGTCTGCCCTGAAAGATCACGGGCATCGGAGCAGCGCTTGGCCACAGCCGCCATGATCGGGGCTTCTGCTTTTGAGCCCAACAACACAGGCGCAATGCCTTGCCCCGCCAGTCTTTGGGCCAAATCCCCGAAACGCTCCGGCGGCCACTGCTTGCCCGGTCGGTGTATAGCCCCGCCGGGCGCCAGAAGCGCATAAGTTTTAGGCAGGCCAAAGCGCGAAATATCGGCGGCCACCCACGACAGATCGGGTGCGGGGACATTTGAAATACCCGCCATCGCCAGTTGTTCGGTCTGGCGCTCGACGGTGTGCATAAAATCCCGCTTGGGATTTGCGTGGGGGTGCGAACAACCCACCGCGATGCCGGACCATTCAGGGCGCGGCCCAGGCCAGAACAGGCGGTAACAAAACGAACTGCGGTCCGATGTCTGCAGGTCATAGACGCGCTCGAACTCGCCCGCCCTCAGACGGCGGCGCAACTTTAACCAGCCGCCGACATCCGCCGTGGCCGGCCTGCCGCCGGTCCAGGTGTCATCAAAATAACCCGACGCCCTGGCAAATTCCTCGAAAGGGCCGGTGGTCAATAATGTTATCCGTTGGCCTTTGTGATGGTTCCTAATCGCGGCGAAGGGGCCCAGCGCCTGAACGAAGTCGCCCAACGCCCCCAACTTGATAACCAGAATGCCAGATGGAGCCGCCAGCGTCATTTAAACGCCGGCCTTTTCGTCCAGGATTTCCTTGTAGACGCTCAAGGTCTTGTCGCACATAGCCTGCTTGGAAAAATTTTCCGTGACATTGGCGATGGCGGCCTGGGCCAAGGCGGCGCGGTCTTTCTCATTCAGGCTCAAGACACGCTCAAGCGCCGCCGCCAAGGCGTCCTCGTCGCCAGAAGGGAACAGCCAGCCGGTCTTCCCTTCGATGACCGTCTCCTTGGCGCCGCCGTGGTCGCTGGCGACGACGGGGCGGCCCAGGGCTTGGGCTTCGACAAGGATACGACCGAAGGCTTCCGGGTCCGTCGACGCCGACACCACCACGTCCGTCAGCATGTAAGCGGCAGGCATGTCGTCGCAATGATCGACGATGCGGACGATTTCGCCCAGGTCATGCTCGTTGACCAGATTTTCCAGTTCTTGGCGGTAATCGGTGCGGCCTTGGTCGCCACCGACCAGCAGGCAGCGAATATCGCGGCGGTCCAATTTGCCGATGGCCTTGATGAACATGGTCTGGCCTTTCCAGCGCGTCAGCCTTCCCGGCAGCGTGACCACCGTCAAGCCGTCCCCCAACCGCCAGTTTTCGGCCAGCGCCGCCACCCGTTCGGCGGAAACCTTAGCCGGGTTGAAGCGGTCCAGGTTGACGCCCCTGGGGATGATGCGGATTCTGGCGACGGGGGTGCCATAGGTCTGATGAACGTGGCCGCCGATGAAACGCGAAATCGCAATCACCCGCTCGCCCTTGGCCATGACCGAATTATATTTACGCTTGAGGGCGCTTGCCGCCGTGTAGGTGCCGTGAAAAGTCGTCATGAAAGGCACCCCCGCTTTTTTAGCGGCAAAATAGGCGCTCCACGCCGGAGCCCGGGACCGGGCATGAACGATATCCACGCCTTCGTCTTTGAAGACCTTGGCCAATCGCCCGACGTTGGCGTACATGACATAAGGGTTTTTAGAATGAACGGGTAGTTCCAGGTGCTCGGCGCCGACTCGTTTCAACTCATGGACGCTCGCCCCCCCCGATGAAACCACAAGCGCCCGACCGCCCGACTGGACGATGGCTTCGGCGATTTCGACGGTGCCGCGTTCGACCCCGCCGCCGGCACCGAGCGCCGGGAGAATTTGTAAAATCGTCGCCGATTTCACAGGACCCTGCACCGCCTGTTCCGGCCCCGCCATGCCCAGCGCCGCCTGTTCCGGCGCCGCCATGATAGTGTTATGGTTCATTCCCGCATTCATTCTTTTGGGCCTGTCATGGACAAAGCACCCGACACCTTAACACGGGACGATGGCGCGACCATCGCCTACCATCGTATCTCCGGGAAATCGCCGGGGGTGGTTTTCCTGACCGGCTTCAAGTCCGACATGACCGGCGGCAAGGCATTGGCGTTGGAGGAATTCTGCCAAGCCCGCGGCCAGGCTTTTCTTCGCTTCGATTATTTCGGTCACGGTGCATCGTCCGGCGATTTTGAAGACGGCACCATCGGTCGCTGGGCCGAAGACGCCGTTCTCGCCATCGACAAACTGACCGAAGGCCCGCAAGTCCTGGTCGGATCCTCCATGGGCGGCTGGATCATGCTGCTGGCGGCGCTGGCTCGGCCGGACCGGATTGCCGGATTGGTCGGTACGGCGGCGGCTCCCGATTTCACCGAAGACCTCCTCGACGACCAGTTTTCTGCCGAACAGAAAAAGCAAATGGACCAACAGGGATTCGTTGAAATCCCCAACTGTTATGACGAAGAACCTTACCGGATAACCAAGGCGCTGCTTGACGACGGGCGCAATCATTTGCTGCTGGGCGGCGAAATCCCGCTCGATTGTCCGGTGCGGCTGATCCACGGCGACAAAGATGAAGACGTTCCCTGGCGCACGGCCCTGAAAATCGCCGAAAAGCTCCGCGCCACCGACGTCGAGACGTTGTTGGTAAAAAACGGCGATCACCGGTTGTCCGAACCGCATGACCTGAATCGGTTGTGCAAGACCGTCGAGCGCTTGCTGGATCAACTGTAAAGACCGATTCCATTTTTTATTCTCCGGCACCGAGTTGGGCGCGCAACCCGTCTTTATAAGTAGGATGCAGAAGAACCACGCCGAGGTCTTCCTTGATACGGGTGTTGTCGATGCGCC
Source organism: Rhodospirillales bacterium (assembly GCA_013203955.1). Classification (GTDB taxonomy): domain Bacteria; phylum Pseudomonadota; class Alphaproteobacteria; order Rhodospirillales; family Casp-alpha2; genus Casp-alpha2. The sequence goes on from JABMOY010000169.1 coordinate 5,422, forward strand.
TATTGTCCCGCCAAAAGCTTAAAGCCATTTCCGACATATCCTTGGCCGCCTCGGCGAAGGGAATTGGCCTGGGCGCTTCCATGCCTAAAAGCTCACACGCAAAGGCAATGACGTCCGAAGACGGCGCCGGTTCGTCATCGGCGACGTTATAAACGCCACCCGGATGAGGCCGGTCCATGGATGCCCGAAGGGTCTGAACGATATCGTCGACGTGAATTCTGGAAAACATGTGTCCGCGCTTCAATATGCGCCGCGTTCGCCCGGCCCGCACCTGATCGAGCGCGCTTCGCCCCGGCCCGTAAATGCCCGGCAGGCGAAAAACATGGACCGGCAGCGCGTTGCTCTCGAACAACCCCTGCCAAGCGGCGTCGGCGTCGGCGCGCTGGCGGCTTCGATCGGACGTCGGGTTTAAAGGCGCCGTCTCATCGACCAGGGCGCCGTCTGTGTTTCCATAAACGCCGGTGGTCGAAAGGTAGCCCGCCCAAACCAGGGACGGAGCCAAAGCCACGATGTCAGCCTTATGCGCCGCCAGCACCGGGTCGCCTTCGATTTCGCTGCCGCCGTCCCGCCCCGGCGGCACCGAATTGAGAAGATGCGTCGCCCCGCCCAGGGCCGCGCCGGCGTCGGCAAGCGGCTGCTCCGGATCGAAGACGAGGGCGTCGATGCCCATATCCTTAAGCGCCCGCTGGCGCTCTTCCGTGCGGCAGGTTCCCCCAACCGTCCAACCATCGGCCAACAGAGACGACGCCAGGCGGCCCGCGGTATAGCCGAGACCGAAACAGAACAAGCGTTGCGTTGCGTTGGGGTCAATCATCGACTCGCCTCCGCCACCGGATATCCGGTTAATTCGATTCCTTGAAAAATATGCTTTATAGAATTCATATCCAAAGAAAAATTGAGGATGAGGCCGAGGACAGAGTTTTGAAGACTGCACATCATTTTGTAACGATTGGGCTTCTGTGTCTTTGGCCTATGAGACCCGCCCAGGCCAAGGAAATCAACCACCCTGGGGAGTACAAGGCCTGCATGGCGCTGACCCGAGAGGCGCCCCAGGAAGCGTTCGACAAGGCGCTTGGCTGGCGTGATTTGGGTGGCGGGGATGCCGCCGAACATTGTCTGGCGGCGGCGCTGATCGGCCTTAAACAATACCGGGAAGCCGCCACGCGGCTTGAAGCCCTGGCCCAAAAGGCCAAGGAAGAAGCCCCGGTCAAAGGCGGGCTTCTGGCGCAGGCGGCGCACGCTTGGCTTTTGGCGGAACAACCGAGCCGCGCCGAACAGATGTTGACGGTCGCCTTGAAATTGACGCCCGATGACAGCGCCCTTTATATCGACCGCGCCCAGGCCAAGGCCGGGCAAAACGATTACCAGGGCGCACTCAGGGATCTCAACCGGTCCATTGAATTGGAAGACCGGCGGCCCGACGCCTATGCCTTTCGCGCCACTACCAACCGGTTCTTGGGCCAGTTCGACTTGGCGATCACCGATACGGAACGCGCCTTGGCCCTGTCGCCCAACCACCCCGATGCGCTTTTGGAACGCGGCATCCTGAAACGCCTTCGCCACGACAACGTCGGCGCCAGGCGCGATTGGTTGAGCGTTCTTCGCATCGCACCCGAGAGCCCTGCCGCCGAAGCGGCGCGCGCCAATCTCGAGAAAATGGACGTTAAAGCCGACGATAAACCTACGGGAAAACCATAAGGCGGGGGCGCCCAACCGGTTCGGCGGGACGGGGCTAAGCAAATAAGACATCGTCAAAAATCCAGGTTGGCGTAGTGTTCCTGGGGCGGCACGCCGGGAATGTTGTCTTCCAGGAGCGTCCGAAAACTCGGCCGCGATTTGACGCGGGCGTACCAATCCTTGGCTTCTTCGTGCTCCTTCCAGGGAACGTCCCCTTGGTAGTCGATGGCCGAAAGATGGGCGGCGGCGGCGATATCGGCGAGCGAGAAATTCCCGCCCCCCAACCAGGTCCGCCGCTCGGTCAAATAACCGATGTAATCAAGGTGGGTATGGATGTTGGCATGGCCGGCGCGCACGGCGGCTGAATCGGGCGCGCCACGACCCAGCAACCTGCGCATCATTTTCTCACCGACCAGATTTTCGGTTACTTCGGTGTTGAATTTGTTGTCGAACCAATGAATCAAGCGGCGGACTTCCGCCCGTTGCAGGGCTTGGCGGCCGAGCAACGGCGGGTCGGGATGGACCTCGTCCAGAAATTCGCAGATGGCATCGGCGCCCGATAGCGCCGTTCCGTCCGATTCGACCAGCACCGGCACTTCGCCCGCCGGATTTAAGGCCAGAAATTCTTCCCGCCGCTCCCAGACGTTTTCGGCGCGAAGCTCGAAATCGAGCTTTTTTTCCAACAGCGCGATCCGAACCTTGCGGCAATCGGGCGACATCCAAAAGTGATAAAGTAGGCGCATGATCCCTACCCTATACCAGAAACGCAGGCGGAAAAGGCCGATGTTGGCCGGGCAAGTCACGGTTTTTGAATATTAGCTCTCTAAAATGTGATCTAGGTTTTATATGACTAGAGCCCATGTTTATGCGAACAAGGTCTTCAGCAAAACGACTGCACCCCAAGAAATCAGGAAAACCGCCATGTTGATCAAGTTCAAAAAAGCATCCGACGTAGAGCCTTCGGAAATCACCCCTAAATCTGTGTATCTGGACCGTCGGCGGTTCCTGAAAACGGCTGCCTTTGCCGGCGCCGGCGCCGCGTTCGGCGCCATCGCACCGCCGGCATTCGCCGCTAAAGGCGCCCGGGTCAAGATTTCCGGGGTCAAAAAGTCGAAATGGAATCTTGAATCGCTCGGCGGCGAAAAGCTGACCGAATATGGCCCGGTTACCAAGTACAACAATTTTTATGAATTCGGCACCGGCAAAACCGACCCGTCTGAGAACGCCCAGGATTTTGAGCCCCGGCCGTGGAGCTTGACCGTTGACGGCGCCGTCGAAAAACCGGGCACCATAGACCTTGAAGACTTTATCAAACCGCATCAATTGGAAGAACGGGTGTACAGGATGCGCTGCGTCGAGGCTTGGTCCATGGTTATTCCCTGGGTCGGCATTCCGCTGGGCGACGTGATCAAGCGCTTCGGGCCGACGTCGAAAGCCAAGTACGTCGCGTTTGAGACCCTGAATGACCCGAAACGCATGCCCGGACAGCGCCGCTCGGTCCTGCAATGGCCTTACCGGGAAGGGCTTCGCATCGACGAAGCCATGAACCCGCTTGCCATCCTGGCGGTCGGAATTTACGGCGAGGAAATGCCGAACCAGAACGGCGCGCCGATCCGGCTAGTGGTGCCGTGGAAGTACGGCTTCAAGAGCATCAAATCGATCGTCAAAATGTCGTTGGTCGAAGACATGCCGCCGACATCGTGGGGCATGGCGTCGACCCGGGAATACGGGTTTTATTCCAACGTCAACCCGACGGTGAACCACC
>JABMOY010000170.1 GCA_013203955.1 Rhodospirillales bacterium
CAAGGGAGTGGGAGTTCGATTCTCCCCGGGGGCACCACCCTTCGCCTTCGGCTTCGGGTGGCAAGCCACACGAAGGCGCTTAGGCGTAGGAGTGTCAACCGAAGCCTTCTGGCGAAGGTTGACGGCGAAGGCGTACCAGCTGGCTAACGCCAAGCCCGGCCCAGAATTTCCCTTAAATCCTGATAATGCTCGGCCCGGGACTTCATCAATACAGCCGTATCCTGCCGGGACCTGTTCGGGCCTCGCCGTTCTCTGGGTTGTATCCAGGCGGGAGAAGGCCTCGGGGATATCGAGGCGCGCTTCGAAGCCAGCCAGCAAGCAGCACCGACCATGACGAAAAAGCAGATGGGCGCCATCACCAGCAAGCCGCCGCCGGTGACGCCCAAGGTATGGGCGACGACGACCAGAAGCATGAAGAACGGCAGCATTTGGAAACTGAGCGCGACGACCAGGATGGCGGTCTTTAAGCCGCTTCTCACCATTCAACCGAGCCCCTTGACGTCGTCGAGGGTCTTCTCGGGCTCGGGACGCTGCGTGTAATTAGGGCTGATGTCGGTCGCGCGCACGATGCCGGAAGCATCGACGACGAGCCTCGCCGGCATCGGCAGGGTCAAGCTGTCGTCGCCGTTGGATTTTTCCAGGTCGATGCCGAAACCTTTATAGATTTCGACGACGTTGGCGGGCACGTCGAAGCGCAGGCCCAACTGAGCGGCGTATTCGTTGCCGGGGTCGTGCAGCAGCTCGAAATCCAAAGCGTGTTTTTTGATCATGCCCGAACTGTGTTCCGGCAATTGCGGTGAAAGCGCCACCAGGGTCACACCCTCCGCCTTCAATTCCTTGGTGATGTTAAGCAGGGCATACAGCTCCGCATTGCAATAGGGTCACCAATGGCCACGGAACACGGTCAACACCACAGCCCCCTGGGAAAGCAGGTCTTGGGAAGTCACTTCGACGCCGTCGGGGTTCTTGAGCGCGAACGCAGGCAACGTATCGCCGACCTTGATGACATCGTCCAAGATGCCGGACTCGGTCAAATCCTTGATGGCGGCGCCCAGGGCTTCACGCACCTCGGGCGGTTTCGATGCGCCCTTGGCGCGAATCGCCGCTAGATGATCTTCGAGACTCATGAAATTACTCCCTCGATTGATTATATGGGCATCGCCGCCGCCAAGCCAAACGATGAACCCGAAAAAACGGTAAATTTCCCGTGACCGGAGGCCGGGCTGGAATGATTTATTCCCGACGATTGTGTAAGAAGGCTGGATTCCCGCCTGCGCGGGAATGACGAAGAAGAAGCGCGGGATTCAAAACCCCGTCATTCCCGCGCAGGCGGGAATCCAGTCCCTTTGAAAGACACCTCAACCCTTATTAAGCGCCAAGCCTTCTAACCCGCGTAATGCCTTGCCCCTTTTTTTTGCGGATGCGCTCAATAACCTCGCTCAGCGAATGGGTGGCGACCATCATTTCCGCGCTCGACGCGTGCAGGAAGGCGCCGGAGCCCAGGTGAATGCCGACGTGGCCGGGGAAAAACACGATATCGCCGGGCTCAAGCCCTAAACCATCTTCGGGGACATCGACATCAACGCCGATGGCCTCGGCTTGTTGGTCGGAATCGCGCGGACAGTCGATGCCGGCGGCCCCAAGCGCCACTTGGATCAGCCCCGAACAGTCGATGCCCTGGCCGCCGCGGCCGCCCCAAAGATAAGGCGTGCGCGAAAAAACAGACGCCGTGGCGACGAAATCAGGGCGGCTGTCGCCTAAGGCCGCCAAGTGTTTCTTGAATACCCAGCCGCCGGACGCCAGCTTGGCGTAATCGCCTTCCCCATCCTCCACCGAGGCCTCGACCGAGACCCGAGCCATCATGCTGAGGCTCATCAAGGACGGGTATTCGCCCTTGTTGTCGGGAAATACCAGCGAGCGCATCGCCGCCACCCAATGGGTCGGTTCCGGCAGGTTGCTGTAAATAGACCGGGTCTTAACGTACCCGACGTAGCCGTCGTGCCCGCACTGGCCCCAGGACCAGCCGTCCTTGTCATCGAAAACGGTGAAGGCCTCACCGAATAGAAGCTCCGTCGCCTGCAGTTCCACAGGCCCGGGCTTCGTCATCACCGGGGCCCAGGCAACGCCCAGCCTGTGCTTTTTGCCGGGGACAAAGGCTTGGGCTTCGACCTTGCCTTCCAGGAAATCGGCGGCGATATCGCCTCGAAAAGGGTGGGTTCTGGGGTCAAGCCCGCCGGCATCGTTCATGGCATCGCTCATGACCGCACACCTTTCCAGGCAGGCCCGATTTTCGATCCGAGGTTGAGTATCGGCCTATGATCCATTAAAAAATGCTCTCAGTTCACTAACGCAGGATAAAGCACCGGCGCCCCGGTGTGTAAAAGGAAAATACCTTGGATAAGCTCGAATTTACCGTCCACGAGTTCATGGCCATCATGGGCAGCCTCGATGAAGCCCTCGCCGGCAAAAAAGGCCCCGAGGGGTCGATTTACAATGAATGGTATCCGCAATGGAAGACGCTCGACGAGCGGCTCGAGGAATTGGAGCCGATGCCCCGGGCCGACATGCTGTTCGACGGCAAGGTCTCGATTAACGCCATTACCGAGCCGCAGCTAAAAGAAGTGGTCGCCGCCGTCGAAGGCCAGGTCGCCCTGCATGCACAATTAATCAAGGACGAAGACGAAGACGCCGATCCCGAAGACCTGGAAATCTGGCAGAACAAGCTGAAGACCTTGAAGGAACTCCAGAACTCGTCCGATTGGTATGAGACCTGATTAGACCCTAACCCCCAAACGCCGCCTCGATAGCCCCAGCATCAATTTCATAGGCGCGGTAAAGGTCGTGCACGTCGCCGCATTGACCGAAGCGGTCGACGCCCAAGGCGCGGACCCGGTGGCCCATGACAGACCCGATCCAACTTAGAGACGCCGGGTGGCCGTCCATCACCGTGACCAGACGCGCTTTGGGCCCAAGACCATCCAGCAGCTTGGCCAGATGTGATTTGTCGCCCAGCCCAAGCCAGTCCTTATAAAGCCGATCCGGCGAGGTCACCGCCAGCAGGCCGATGCCCGCCGCCTCGCCACCGAGATTTTTATGCGCCTGGGCGGCTTCGCCCGAAATCGCGCCGGCATAGATAATCGCGCCTTTTGCCTTTTTGCCGGGTGCATGGCGCCAATAGGCCCCGGCCAGCAGATCGCCGCGCAGGCTCTTGGTCATTTTGCGCACGGGCTGGATTTGCGGCAGGGTCGACAAACGCAAGTAAACGGCCCCGCCTTCGGCGGCCTGCATATAGTCAAACCCCCAGCGCATGATTTCCGCCAACTCGTCGGCAAACGCCGGCTCGAAATAAGCCAGCCCCGGCTGGCCGATGCCGATCAAGGGTGTGGCGATGGATTGGTGGGCGCCGCCTTCGGGCGCCAGCGACAGGCCGGACGGCGTCGCCACCAGCATGAACCGCGCGTCCTGGTAACAGGCATAATTCAGCGCATCGAGCCCGCGCTCGATAAACGGGTCGTACAACGTGCCGACGGGGAACAGACGTTCGCCGAACAGTTCGTGTGCCAACCCCAAGGCGCCCAGCATCAGGAACAAATTATTTTCGGCGATGCCGAGCTCCATGTGCTGGCCGGCGTCATCGGCCGCCCATTTTTGTGTCGAGGCGACATGCTGGTCGCGAAATGTGTCGGGAACGATATCGCGGGCGAAAAGGCCGCGCCGGTTGACCCAGCCGCTCAAACCCGTCGATTGGGTGACATCCGGCGACGTGGTGACGATGCGGTCGGCCAGCGGCTCGCCACTGCCGGCCAAATCAAAGAGAATCTTGCCGAAGGCTTCTTGTGTGCTCATGCTTTCGGATTCAGGCTTGGGCAGGCTGTCGGGCATCGCAATGGGGGCCGCAGATTTTCGTCGCCCGTTGATGGCATTGAAGGGAACGCGGTCGAGAAATGCCTTCAACTCATTGGCATCGCCGCCGAGCCCGGCATAGGGCTCCCACTCCAAGCCGTCATCAATGCCTTGCGCCGCTTTGAAACTCGCGACCTGGTCCGGCGTCAGGATACCGGCGTGGTTGTCCTTGTGCCCGGCCAACGGCAGGCCGTGGCCCTTGATGGTATAGGCGATGAAACACGCTGGCCTGTCGTCGGTGATTGAGGCGAAGGCTTCGAGGATGGTTTCCAGGCAATGGCCGCCCAAGTTGGTCATCAGATCTTGCAGCGCAGCGTCATCATAGGATGCAATCAAATCGGCGACGTTATCTTCGCCGCCGATGTCGGCGGTGATTTGCTGACGCCAGGCGTGGCCGCCCTGGAACGTCAGCGCCGAATAAAGATCGTTGGGGCAATCCTTGATCCAGCGCTTCAGGGTTGGGCCGCCGGGTTTGGCAAAAGCCTCCATCATGCGCTTGCCGTATTTCAGCGTCACCACCGTCCAGCCGGTGGCGCGGAAGGTGCGGTCGATCCAACGGAACATGCGATCCGAGACGACGCCATCCAAGCTCTGGCGGTTGTAGTCGATAATCCACCAGCAATTCCTGAGGTCGTGCTTGCGGCCCTCCAACAACGCTTCGTACATGTTGCCTTCGTCCATTTCGGCATCCCCGACGACGGCGATCATGCGGCCCGGTTCGCGGGCGGCGACGGTTTCGGTATGACGGCGCAGATAATCCTGAACCAGGGAATGAAACACCGTCATCGCCGGGCCGAGCCCAACCGAGCCGGTGGAAATATCGACGTCGTCGGTGTCCTTGGTCCTGGACGGGTAGCTCTGTGCGCCACCGAAGGCCCGGAAGTTCTTGATCTTGTCGAGCGTTTGGTTGCCCAACAGATACTGGATGGCGTGAAACACCGGGCTGGCGTGCGGCTTGACGGCGACCCGATCCTGCGGACGCAGTGTGTGAAAATAAAGCGCCGTCATCAGCGCCGCCACCGACGCCGACGATGCCTGATGGCCGCCGACCTTGAGGCTGGCCTTGTCGCGCAGGTGATTAGCGTGGTGGATCATCCACGTCGATAACCACAACACCTTCTTTTCGAGTTGGCGAAGATGCGGAAGCGCCGTGGCGATGTCGTCCTTGCCGGGGTGGCCCGAGGTGTTTTCATCGAGGGGTGCCATAGAGCTTGTATACGCCTGACTGAACCGCATGTCCTTGCGAAAATAGCTGAAAAATGCGATGTTTAAGCAATCAATAGCAATTTAAACATTAGAAAATAGATAATTATGCTAAATCAAGGCCTGGATGCGATAGATCGGCGTATCCTTGAGAATCTCCAGCATGACGCGCGCATGCGTAACGTCGACCTGGCGGCGAAGGTCGGGCTGTCGCCGAGCCCGTGTCTTAGGCGCGTCGGCCATCTGGAAGACAGCGGTGTTATCCGCGGTTACGCGACGTTGGTCGATGCCGAGGCTGTCGGCCTGCCGGTCAGCATTTTCGTTAACGTGACGCTCGAAAAACAAGTCGAACATGCGCTCGAAACTTTCGAGAAAGAAATCAAGGCCTGCCCGGAAGTCATGGAATGTTATCTGATGACCGGCGATTTCGATTACCTGTTGCGCGTCGTCACGGCGGACCTGACGGCGTATGAACATTTTTTGATGGACCGCCTGACCCGCATTCCCGGTGTCGCCTCCATAAAATCCTCGTTCGCCTTGAAACAAGTCGCCTATCGCACGGCGCTGCCGATCGCCGCGCCATGACAGCAGGGAAGACAGTGCGAGCCGGGTTAGCGGTCTTCCTAGTCATCGCCTTGGCCGGGTTCATGTTCCTGGAATCCACCCTGGCGCCGAAGGCTGAGTTGTGGCCGCGCTGGCAGGCCTATTCCGCAATTTCCCGAGACCGCATCGACCATCGGGACTGGGACGCGTTCTTGAAATCCTATGTCAAACCCGGCAAGGACGGCGTCAACCGTATCCCATACGGGCGCGTCACCGAGACATCCAAAAAAGCCCTGCACGCCTACCTCGACCGGCTACGCCAAACACCAATCAAGCTTTTTAACCGCCGCGAACAAAAGGCCTATTGGATTAACCTCTATAACGCGCTGACGGTCAGGTTGGTGCTTGAATATTTCCCCGTCGCCAGCATCAAGGACATCGAGGTTTCCTCAAGCCCGTTCGGCGGCCCGTGGGACCGCAAGCTTTTGGAAATCGATGGCGAGCCGGTCAGCCTCAACGACATCGAACACCGCATCCTGCGCCCCATCTGGCGCGATCCGCGCATCCATTACGCCGTCAACTGTGCGTCCATCGGCTGCCCTAATCTGCTGCCCGTCGCTTTTACCGGCGACAACGAAGATACGTTGTTGGAGCTGGCGGCCAATGCCTATGTCAATCACCGGCGCGGGGCGCGCATCGAAGACGGTAATCTTATCGTGTCGAAAATCTACGGCTGGTATGCGGAAGACTTCGGCGACAGCGACCAGGGCGTTATCGCCCATCTTAGAAGCTATGGCGAAGAACCCTTAATCAAAGCGCTCAAAGGCCGGGGCACCATCGACGATTACGAATACGACTGGAAATTAAACGGAGCGCCCTAAACGGCTGCTCGGAGGCGCTCGGAATCATAAAGTCTCGCCAAGCGCTCGGGCTTAACGCCCAAATAATAAAGCGCGTGAATTTTGATCCAGCCCCAGACGATGGCCGCGGGTCTACGTCCTTCAAAGCGGCGCGACGATGTGGTCAGCGCCGGGTTCGAAATGCAACACGTCGGCCCGGATTTTTCCAAACGACGGACAAAATCCAAATCTTCCATCAACGCCAGCGGGCGGATGGGGCCTATCCGTTCATAGACATCGCGGCGCACGAATATCCCTGAATCCCCGTAATAAATTCCGCGTGCCCGGATCCAGGCGTAGAAGCCTTCGAGCCAACGGCTGAATCCGTCATCGCCATCAAACAACAAACGGAAATTACCACCGGGAATTTTTGGGTCGTCGGCCAGCGCCTTGTCTATGGCGCCGAGGCCGCCTTCGGGAAAAACAGAATCGGCGTGCAGGAACAACAAAACGTCGCCCTTGGCGCCCCTAGCACCTTCATGCAACTGCCGCCCGCGTCCCGGTTCCGACAAGACGACGCGCGCACCAAAACTTTCGGCAACCGCCGCCGTACCGTCCAGGCTGTAGGCATCGGCGACGATGATTTCAGAGGTCACCAATTCCGCCCGCCAGACGCCGATAAGGGCTGCCAGGTTTTTGGCCTCGTTCAAGGTTGGGATGATAACGGAAATCATTGAGCAACAAGCCCGACACCGGCCAGCACCCGCTGCTGATCGCGCCAACCGGTTGTCGCCCAGGCCCGGCAACGGCGGCGCAGAATAAAATTGGGGATTCTAAACTTGCCTAAGACGCCAAAGGCGGTGTCATGCCACAGGTCTTTGAGCCAGTCATAGAGGTCTTGGCGTTGATCGGGACTGAACGCGCCCAGGGTGGATTCCAAATAAAGACGTCCGAAGGCCAAATGCCGGGCCTCGTCCTTTGCTACTTGCCCCTTGATGCGGCGAAACAGCGGGCACTTGATCCAACCGGCCAGGTAGTCGAGGGCATAAAGCGCCTCGCCCTCCAAAATAATATTAAAAGCGGCGATCAAGCCTTCGGGCGGGCCCGTCCACGCCAATGCCTTATCGTAAGCCGCCGCCAGAACCGGGTCGATGGGCTGTAGGCCGCCGATACCCGACAGATAATCCAAAAAGACCCGGGCGTGACGTTCCTCGTCGGCGATTTGAAGTTCCAGGCAACGCCGGGCGGCGGGCGCCTCGATCTCGGCCAACAGCCTGTGGCACATTTTTAAAGTCGCCTGCTCGCCGTGAAAAAGCTGGCTGACGACGGCGGCGCAGAATTTCCGGGGCAGCCACCAAGGCAGGGTCATATCTTCATCCCAGCCGGCGACATCCGCCGCCCGCCATTGAGCGCGTTCGGCCTTGTCCGCCAGTGCGTGCAGCGGCGATTCCGTAGGGGCCGGGTTAAAAAGAACATCGGGCATGGCAAAGACTACCCTCAACCCCGAGCCCGAGCCATTCAAGATGACGTTATCCGATGACATCCGGGAATGCGGGTTATATCCTTGGGGATTCCGGCATTTACGGTTTTCGAAGAGGCCAAACTGGATTGAAAAGATTTATTCCCGACGATTGTGTAACAGGGCTGGATTCCCGCCTTCGCGGGAATGACGGAGAAGGAGCGCGCTCTCTCTTTACCGTCATCCCACGCTCCTTTCATGTCATCCCACGCTCCTTTCATGTCATTCCCGCGAAGGTGGGAATCCAGTACCTTTGAAAAATGAAGCGCTTCAGTAGTCCCAAAAAACGGCCACGCAAAAGACCGGCGGCGAAAAGCACGGCGGCGAAATCCGCCGAGGAAAAGGCTTGGGCTGATTTCGTTTCCTGGTGCAAGGCGCGCAACCTGACGGCGGTGCCGACCAATCCGTGGACCTTGGCCACCTATGCCCGCTGGTGCGAACCCCACCAGCGCTATCCGGCCCTCGCCAAAACCATCAAGGCGATCGCCAAGATACACACCTCGAAATCGCGCAAGCGACCGGAACGCCATCCCATGGTCACGCGGACGCTGCGCCTGATCGAAACCCGGGCGCGCACCAAAAAGAAAACCAAGGACGCCCCGGCGGCGCTGTTCCCCGAAGACGACATCATCGGCACGGGAAAACCGGAAGCGCCGAAAAAAAACACGATCAAGAAAAAGCCTTCGCCGACGACGAAAAAGAAAACCCTAAAAGGTCTGAGCGCCGGGCCAAAGCTGATCTCAAAACGGAAATTGAAGGACTAGATGGTCTAGCGGACGTCGAGCATTCTCTCGGCCTTAAAGACCATTTGCTTCGTTGCGCCCTTCCCACGAACCAGTTCGATCCGCCCCCGATAAGCGCCGGGCGGCCACAAGCGTATTTTTCTTTTCTTGCCGACAAAGGAGAAATTACGGGCCTGGGTTTTTTTAATGATAGTGTCCCGCTTGACCAGGGACTTGCCGTCTGGGCCGGTGATTTCAATGGTCAACATGTCGCCGACTTCGACCCAGTACACATCAACCCACATCACCAGCGCCGCCGATTTCCGAGACAGGCTGGCGGTGTCCAGAATTCCGGCGCGCGCCGCCCTCGGTTTCGGCGCGCCACTGGCGAAACCAAAGTTATAGAGCGCCGTCATTTCCCCGGTGAGCGTTGCCAGCGCCCCCTTATCCCAAAGCGGCGCCGCCCCCAGTCCGCATTTGCCACCGTCTTGACCGCCCCTGGCAATGTCGGCTTGATAACCCAAAAATGGATCGACGACTTGCTTGTTGTTGCGCACCGACAGATGGACGTGGGGAAATTGCGCGCGCCCGGAATGACCGACCAAGCCCAGCATCTGCCCGCGCTTGACGGTGTCGCCCGTCTTGACGGTGACTGAGCCCCGGCGCATATGGCAATACTGGGTTTCCCAGCCGTCGTCATGAATAAGAACAACCCCGTTGCCGCATTCCCGGTCTTTAATTTCGGGCGCGTCCTTGCGGGTAAAGTCGATGTCCGCCATGCCGTCGCGGGCCCCCCTGACGACACCCTCCGCCGAGGCGAGGACAGCGACACCCTTTTTCATCGCCTTCAAATCCCGGATGGCGATATCGACACCCTTGTGGCCGTCATAAGTGCGCTTGGAACAGGTGTAATCGCGTCTGCCGGGGCCGCTGTCGACATCGACAAGATTGACCAGCCAACAGTCGCGCCCTAGCTGGCAGCGAATCGGCAGCCCCAAACTGGGCGCATTAGTGCTTTCAGCCGCAGCTTGAGCGAAGGCGGGCCCGGCCCCCCCCAGGGCCACAAAGGCCACCACCAGAAAAGCCCGAAAGGCACCGGGAACAAAGGAAACCCTGAGGATTTGCCGGTTTGCGTCCATGCAATTGCATAGCAACTTCCGGGCTCAATAAAAAGCCGTGCTTGTCGAAACCGGGCCCGGGCTTTATATTGCAATGCAATATATCATTTTGCAGCGCACAAGGAAAAACCAATGGAATTGGAACAGGCCAAAGAAGCCAAAAGGGTTAAGGAAGCCAACGCAAAACTGCACGGATTTTACTTCGAAGACCTCAAGGAAGGCATGCAGGACGCCTATGCCAAGACCATCACCGATGCCGATGTCATCACATTTGCCGGCATTTCCGGCGACACCAACCCGGTCCACCTGAACCACGAATTCGCCAGCGAAACCATGTTCGAGGGCCAGATCGCCCACGGCATGCTGACGGCCAGTTTCATTTCCACCGTCATCGGCACCAAACTACCCGGTCCGGGCTGCATCTACGTGTCCCAGAACCTGCGTTTCAAGGCCCCGGTCAAGGTCGGCGACACGGTCACCGCCGAATGCACGATAACAAAGCTGATCTCTGATAAGCGCATGATCGAAATGGATACGATCTGTTCCGTCGGCGGCAAGCCGGTTCTCGAAGGCCAGGCGATGATCATGGTGCCGGCTCGGCCCGAAAAAATTTAGGGAATCTCTTTCCCTCCCCTTTAAAACTTGACCAATAAGGGGGGCGCTGACACTTTCCCGCCATGCGCCTCTACCGCCATTACGATACCCTTCCCAACGACGCCAAGGGGGCCGTTGTCGCCATCGGAAATTTCGACGGCGTGCACAAGGGCCACCAAGCCGTCATTCACGAAGCCGGCCTGATCGCCCGTGATTTGGGCCGCCCGTGGGCGGTCTTGACGTTTGAGCCGCATCCTCGAAAATTCTTCGACCCAAATCAGGCTCCGTTCAGGCTCACCCCGTTTCGCGCCAAGGCCCGGGAAATCGCCGCCCTGGGCGCCGATATATTGATCGTGCAGCGATTCAACAAAGCCTTTTCCAGCCTCGAAGCAGAAGTTTTCGTCACCCAAGCCCTGGTCGGCGGCATTGAGGCGGCGCACGTGGTGTCGGGATACGATTTCGTTTTCGGGTACAAACGAAGCGGCCATTGCGATTTGCTGCTGTCGATGGGGCCTAAGCATGGATTCGGCTTCACCGCCGTCAGTGCGGTCGAAGACGAAACCAGCGCGATCTATTCGTCGACCCGCGTCCGCGATTGTTTGTCTGTGGGGGACTTGGCCGGGGCTAAGGGCATTTTGAGCCGGGATTATGAAATTTCAGGCCGCGTCGTTCATGGCGAGAGGCGCGGCCACGGCATCGGCTTTCCGACCGCCAACATCAGGCCGGGCCAAGCCATGTGCCCAATTAAAGGCGTCTACGCCGTCAAGGCGGCCCTCGAGAACGGCGACAAGCCAACGTGGCAAAACGGCGTCGCCAACATCGGCATCCGCCCGACCTTCGGCGGCGATGCGGTCGTGCTGGAAGCGCATTTGTTCGATTTCGACGGCGACATTTACGGAAAACGCCTGCGCGTGCGGCTGATCGATTTCCTGCGCCCGGAAAAGAAGTTTGACGGGATCGATGATTTAAAGGCACAAATCGCCCTGGATTGCGAAAAAGCCAAAGAAGTTCTTACGAAAGACGCAAAAACAAGGTGAACCACGAAGACACAAAGACACGAAGAAGAATTATGACTAAAGACTATAAATCGACCGTGTTCCTGCCCGAGACCGGCTTTCCCATGAAGGCGGGGCTGGCCCAGCGCGAGCCTGAAATGCTCAAATTTTGGGAATCCCTGGACCTTCAGGCCAAGCTCAGGGATGCCGGCAAGGATAGAGAAAAATTTATCCTTCACGACGGGCCGCCTTATGCCAACGGCCACCTGCACATTGGCCATGCGCTCAACAAAATCCTGAAAGACGTCGTCGTGCGCTCGCAACAGATGATGGGCAAGGACGCCAACTACGTTCCCGGCTGGGACTGCCACGGCCTGCCCATCGAATGGAAGATCGAGGAAAAGTACCGCAAGAAAAAGAAAGACAAGGACGAGGTGCCGATCATCGAATTCCGCCAAGAGTGCCGCGAATTCGCCGAAAAATGGATCGACATCCAGCGCGACGAATTCAAGCGGCTTGGCCTGATCGGCGATTGGGACAACCCCTACACGACCATGAACTTCGCCGCCGAAGCGCAGATCGTCCGCGAGTTGGGCAAGTTCCTGATGGACGGCTCGCTGTATCGGGGCGCCAAGCCGGTGATGTGGTCGCCGGTCGAGAAAACCGCCCTGGCGGAAGCCGAGATCGAGTACCACGACCACACATCGACCACCATTTACGTGCGCTTTCCGGTGGCGGACACCCAGGTTCCCGAAGCCATTGGCGCGAACATCGTCATCTGGACGACGACGCCGTGGACCATACCCGGTAACCGCGCCGTCGCAGTTGGCCCCGACATCGACTACGCCGTGATCGAGGTCAAGGAAACGGCAGAGGACAGCCTGGCCAAGGTCGGCGAGAAACTCGTCATCGCCGAAGCGCGCCTGGAAGCGGCATTTTCCCAGATTGGCGTTACCAGCTACGAAGTGCTCGCCACCGTCAAGGGCACCGACCTTGAGAACGCGCGTTGCCGCCATCCGCTGGCCGAACAGGACGAATACTACGGCCGCTTAGATGTGAGAGTTCTTCCGGCTTGGTTTGCCACCACGGAAGAAGGCACCGGCATCGTCCACATCGCGCCCGGCCACGGCGCCGATGACTGGGAGTTGGGTCAATTGAAAGGTCTCGACGTCCCTCAAACCGTCGGCGAGGACGGTTGTTTTTACGAAGACGTGCCGCTGTTCGCTGGCCAGCATGTTTACAAGGTCAATGACGTCGTCGCCGATACACTGGCTGACGCGGGCAGCTTGCTGGCAAAGGGTAAGCTGTCGCACCGCTATCCCCATTCCTGGCGCTCGAAAGCGCCGCTGATTTTCCGCAACACCACCCAGTGGTTTATTTCCATGGAAAAAACCGGGCTTCGCGACAAGGCGCTGAAGGCCATCGGCGATACGAGCTTTTACCCGAGTTCGGGTCAGAAACGGCTCCACGATATGATCGAGGGGCGCCCCGATTGGTGCGTGTCGCGCCAACGCGCCTGGGGCGTGCCGATTACCGTGTTCGTCAACAAAAAAACCGGCGAACCCTTGCGCGACCAAGCCGTGTTTGACCGCATTGTTGAGGCCGTCGACGCCGAAGGCGCCGACGCCTGGTTGGCGTCGGACCCGTCGCGATTCCTTGGCGACGAACACGACGTTGCGGATTACGAGCAAGTCACCGACATCCTGGACGTCTGGTTCGATTCCGGCTGCACCCACACATTCGTTTTGGAAGCCCGCGACGACCTGCAATGGCCGGTGTCGCTGTACCTGGAAGGCACCGACCAACAC
>JABMOY010000171.1 GCA_013203955.1 Rhodospirillales bacterium
ACGCGCTGGCTTCAGGTGTCAGTGGCCGCAAGGTCGTGGAAGTTCTAGTCTTCTCCTGGGCACCATTTTTTTTGAGGACGTTATCTGTTGAAATCAAAGGCAAAATCCATCGAGGTGCATCAAGGCGACCTGCCGGACGGCTTGTCGTTTGGCGACGCCGTCGCCGTCGATACGGAAACCCAGGGGCTCAACCTGGAGCGCGACCGGCTTTGCCTGGCGCAGGTATCGGGCGGCGATGGTCACTGTCATCTGGTGCAGTTTCCGGGCGCCGAGTTTGATGCCCCCAACCTGAGGGCGCTGATGGAAGACCCTGGCGTCACTAAAATTTTTCATTACGCCAGATTCGATATGGCGGTGGTCAAGAAATACCTGGGCGTTGACTGCCGGTCTGTCTTTTGCACGAAAATTGCATCCCTGCTGGCGAGAACCTATACCGACCGCCATGGCCTGAAGGATGTCTGCAAGGAGCTTTTGGATATTGAATTGTCCAAGGAGCAGCAGTCGTCTGACTGGGCGGCGGCGACGCTATCGCCTGAACAGATCGAATACGCCGCATCGGATGTCCTTTATTTAAACGCCCTTCGCGACAAATTTATCGACATGCTGGCCAGGGAAGGCCGCACCGATTTGGCGCAAGCGTGTTTCGGTTTTCTCGAAACCAGGGTCGAATTGGACCTTGCGGGTTGGAAAGACTTCGATATTTTTGCCCACTAGAAGTCTTCTTTATACCCGCCAAACCCCTATAACCTTCGGATTTTGTTGACTTTTCCTTACCTGAGGGGCATATTCCCAAGGCAGGGGGTAAGTTTTTATTTGCTCTTATTAAATATCGTCGATTTGCCTTGCGGCGAGGGGTCTTGCCGAGCCGAAAACTGCCAATAACAACCAAAAACAATAAGGAAAAATCGAAAAACCTTGATGATGAGTTCCACCCCAGCAATGTCCCGCCCCACATCCGACCAGGACCCCGAAGACCAAAACGCTGATGGCGATGTTTCATCGGCGAAAAGGGTTCTCGGTATAGAAGCGCAAGCCATTACGGCCTTGGCGGAAAGCCTTGGCGAAGCGTTTTGCAAGGCGCTCGACATCATTTCCGGGGTGACCGGCCGCGTCGTTGTCACCGGCATGGGTAAAAGCGGCCACATTGCCCACAAAATTGCCGCCACCTTATCCTCGACGGGAACGCCGGCGTTGTTCGTGCACCCGGCGGAAGCGTCGCATGGCGATCTCGGCATGATTACCAAGCAGGATGCGATCTTCGCCCTGTCGAATTCCGGTGAAACCGATGAACTGGCCGATTTGGTGGCCTATGCGAAACGCTTCGAGATTCCGCTCATCGCCGTGACCGGCGGTGAAAACAGCACCCTGGCCCTGGCCGCCGATATTTCTCTGATGCTTCCAAAAAGCGAAGAGGCCTGCCCCATGGGGCTGGCGCCGACGACATCGACGACGGTGATGTTGGCCTTGGGCGATGCCATCTCGGTGGCGTTGTTGGAGCGCAAGGGATTTTCGCCCGACGAATTCCATGTTTTTCATCCGGGCGGAAAACTTGGGCGCCGGCTTCTTAAAGTTGCCGACATCATGCACAGCGGCGACGATCTGCCGGTGATCTTGACCGGCGCCGACATGCCCGAGGCGTTGATCGTCATGACCGCCAAAAGCCTAGGCTGCGTCGGCGTCATCGATGCCGAGGGCCAACTCAAAGGCGTTATTACGGACGGCGATTTGCGCCGCAACATGAGCGCCGAATTATTGAGCCAAAAGGCCGACGCCGTGATGACCGAGGGCGCCAAGACGATCCGCCCGGACATCCTGGCCATCGAAGCCGTCGGGTTCATGAACGCCAATGCCATCACCAATGTTTTCGTCGTCGACGACGGGCGCGCCGTAGGCGTCCTGCACATTCACGACTGTTTGCGGGCGGGCGTTGCCTAAACGCAAGAGCCAGCCGGGTTAATATGAGCACCTTGGAAAACACCTCGAGCTATTCGTCCGGGCCATCCAGCCCCGCAACGTCCCCGGCGTCTCCTTCGGCGATCAGGCGTTACGCCATGGACGCCAATCGGGAGAGGCCGCAACAGAAAAAATGGTATAGCCACTTCGTCAATATGATGAAGGTGCTGTTGCCGGTGGTCGCCTTGTTGCTGATCGTACTGATCATGGTGTGGCCGTACCTTAAGACGCAAGACCTTCGCTTCCGCCTGAATTTCTCCGCCCTCAGCGTCGGCGATACGCAAGACCCGTCCATGGTAAACCCCCGTTATTTAGGCATCGACAAAGACAACCAGGCTTTTTCCATCACCGCCGACCTTGCCCGCAAGTTGGCGGCCGGCGACAGCGATGTCGAATTGGAAATGCCGAAGGCCGATATAACGCTCGATGACGGCACTTGGTTGGTGCTGACGGCTGAAAACGGTGTTTTCAAACGGCTGAAAAAAACCCTGGATCTGGCCGGCGCGGTCAATCTGTTCCATGACAGCGGCTTTGAGTTCCGCACCGCGAAAGCCAGCATCGACCTGGGCAAGGGGGCCGCCAGCGGCTCCGTCCCCATTCGCGGCCAGGGACCGTTCGGTGATTTGCAGGCCCAAGGTTTCCGAATGATCAATAAGGGAAAAACCATCCTTTTTACCGGCAAGGCAAAACTGCGGATTTTTCCGGGCCAGAAAAGGCCGGGTAAATGAACATGATGTCGGCAAGCCGGAAGAAAGCGATGCAGACGGCGATGACGATGATGGCGCTTCTGCTGCTGGGCCTTTCGGGGTGGCCTAGTGGGGTCGGAACAGCCCTTGGCCAGAGCCTTAATTTCGGCGCCGGCAATTCCGACCAGCCGATCGAAATTTTCGCCGATAACGGAATCGAATGGCAGCAGGAAAACCTGATTTTTTTGGCCCGTGGCAACGCCCGGGCGGTTCGCGGCGAGGTCACCGTCTTTGCCGATGAATTGCGGGCGTACTACCGGGAAAATCAGGATGGGACGACGGACATTTGGCGCTTGGACGCCTATGGCAAGGTCCGGATCAAGACCCCCCAGGAAACCGCCTTCGGCAAAAAAGCCATCTATCAGGTGGATAACGGAATTTTGGTTTTGTCCGGCGGGCGGGTCAGACTGGTGACGGCGACGGATGAAATTACCGCCGACAAGCAACTCGAATACTGGGAAAAGAAACAAATGGCGGTGGCCCGCGGCAACGCCTATGCGGTCCGCGATAACAAGAAAATCCGGGCCGATGTTTTGGCCGCATACTTCCGTCCCGACAAGAAAGGCGAAAGCAAGGTTTACCGCGTCGATGCCTTCGATGGCGTCAAGATCGTCACCAAATTGGACACGGCGACATCTGATCGCGGCGTTTATAACGTCGAAAGCGGTATTGCCACCTTAACCGGATCGGTTAAGTTGGTGCGCGGACAAAACGTGCTGAGGGGGTGTAGCGCCGAGATCAATCTGGATAAAAACGTCAGCAAGTTGTTTAGCTGCCCGCCGTCGGCCAGCGGCCTTGGAGGCCGCGCCACGGGGGTGCTGCGACCGAACCGTAAAAAAGGTAAATAAGTTTTAATCAAAGGGTTCTATACCGGTTTCATGAACGACGACACGAATAACCCCCCAAGGCCTCCTGTGCGGCCTGTGGGAACAACGCAAGCCCCTGGTCAAGCCCCTGGTCAAAACTTGGGGCAAGCGGGGCCGGGACCGCGCCTGGTGACCCACAATCGCGGCTTGGTGGCGAAAAATTTGGGCAAGCGTTTCAAGAAGCGGCCCGTGGTGCGGGGTGTATCCCTGTCGCTGCAGCGGGGCGAGGTCGTCGGCCTTCTCGGCCCCAACGGCGCCGGGAAAACGACGTGCTTTTACATGATTACCGGGTTGATGCCGCCGGATTATGGAAACATTATTTTCGACGGCCAAGACATTACCGATCTGCCCATGTACCGCCGGGCCCGGCTCGGCATCGGCTACCTTCCCCAAGAAGCCTCTATTTTCCGCGGGCTCTCCGTCGAGAACAACATCCGTGCCGTTTTGGAAGTCGTGGAAAAATCCCGCGACCGCCGCGAGGCGATCTTGGAAGCGCTTCTCGCCGAATTTTCGATTACCCATTTGCGCCGGACCCCGTCCTTGGCACTGTCGGGCGGCGAGCGCCGGCGCGTCGAAATCGCCCGCGCCTTGGCGTCCAACCCTCATTTCGTTTTATTGGACGAACCGTTCGCCGGCATTGACCCGATTGCCGTCGGCGATATCCGCGATCTTGTCGCCCACCTTAAGGACCGCGGCATCGGGGTTTTGATTACCGATCATAACGTCCGCGAGACCTTGGACGTTATTGACCGGGCCTACATTATTCACGACGGCATGATGCTGATGGAGGGCTCGCCCAACGAAATCGTCGGTAATGAGGATGTCCGGCGGGTTTACCTGGGCGATCGGTTCAATCTTTAATTTTTTTAGTGAATTCAGTCAGAGGAACTTGGCATGGCATTAACGCCGCGCCTCGATCTACGTCAAAGCCAATCGCTGGTGATGACGCCGCAATTGCAGCAGGCGATCAAGCTGCTGCAGCTTTCCAATATGGAATTAACGGAGTTCGTCGAGGAAGAGCTCGAAAAAAACCCCATGCTCGAGCGCGACGAAAGGGACAACGGAAACGACGACGTGGATGCCGGGAGGGACGCCGAGCGCAGCACCCGGGAGTCGGCTCCCGGCCCGGAAGGCGCCCCGGACGCCGCCTCGGAAGGCCTTGATTCCATTAATTTTGATAAGGAACAAGCGGCGGAAATCAGCGACGATGCCCGTGACATCGATTACGACAACACCTATTCCGACGATGGCCCCGCCGACGGCGGCGAAGAACCTTTTCAGGCAACCCAGTTTCAGGACACAGGCATGGGCGGCGCCAGCGGGTTCGATGCGTTTGATCCCGACCTTGAGGAAACGCTATCGGAACGGGTGTCGCTGCGCGACCATCTGAACAGCCAATTGAGCATGGACCTGGATGACCCCGTTGACAGGCTGATCGGCGTGCATCTGATCGATATGCTGGACGAAGCGGGATATATTTCGGGCGACCTGCAGGCGGTCGCCGACTTGCTGGAATGCGGGATTGAGCGCATCGAGGCGACACTGGCGAAGGTCCAACAGTTCGACCCCCCCGGCATCTTCGCCCGCAGCCTGGCCGAATGTTTGGGGCTGCAACTCAAGGATAAGAACCGCCTGGACCCCTGCATGCAGACTTTTTTAGAGAACCTGGATCTGTTGGCGAAACGCGATATTACCGGCCTGGCCCAGATTTGCGGCGCCGACGCCGAGGATGTCGCCGACATGTCCGAGGAAATCAAGGCGCTGGACCCCAAGCCGGCGCTGGCTTTCGATCACTCGATCACGCAGCCGATCACACCCGACGTCTTGATGCGCCCGGCGCCCGGCGGCGGCTGGATCGTCGAATTGAATTCGGACTCGCTGCCCAAGGTCTTGGTCGACAACGTCTACTACACCAAGGTCAGCAGCCAGGCGCGTTCGAAAAAGGAAAGACAGTACATTACCGAACAGTTTCACTCGGCAAACTGGCTGGTCAAATCGCTGCACCAGCGCGCCACGACTATTCTCAAGGTGGCAAGCGAATTGGTCATCCAGCAAAGCGCTTTTTTCGCCAAGGGGGTGCAGCACTTGGTCCCCTTGGTGTTGCGTGACATCGCCGAAGCCATCGAAATGCACGAAAGTACGGTCAGCCGCGTGACGTCGAACAAATACATCGCCACGCCCAGGGGCATTTACGAGCTCAAGTATTTCTTCACCCAGGCGATTTCGGCGACCGGCGGCGGCTTTCATTCCGCCGAATCTGTGCGCCACCGTATCAAGGCTTTAATCGACGAGGAAGAGCCGAAAAAGATTCTCTCGGACGACAAAATCGTCGATATTCTGAAAACCGAAGGTGTTGAAATCGCCCGGCGGACGGTGGCTAAGTATCGAGAATCAATGAAAATCCCGTCGTCCGTACAGCGCCGTCGGGACAAATCTGCCCCTAGCTGAATTTTTTCTAAAAACAAGATAGAAAATCAAAAAAATCAGGTGTATTGACTCTAAATCGTCCGGCAACTAACTTCCCGGCCTTCACCGGCAAGGAACACCATTTATAGCCTCCGAACGGAGAAGAGGCGCTTGTCCGATTTCTGGGAACAAGATTAAAGCGTGTCAAAACGCATCAAAACGCATCAAAATGCCCTGGCGCGAATGAAGAATTTGATGCCTACAAAGGTGGAAAAGCAACCAACCAAAGCATGGACATATCTGTAAAAGGTAAAAATTTAGATGTTGGCGACGCCTTGCGAGGGCATGTCGAGAACCATCTGAATTCCGCCGTCACCAAATATTTTGCGCGCGCGCTTGACGCCAACGTCGTCTTCACCCGCCAAGGCAAGGGGATGCCCGCCGATATCTCCGTTCATCCGGGGTTTCGGGGCATGCTGGTTCAGGGCGGATCGGATTCGGGCGACGCCTACGCCGCCTTCGATGGCGCGCTCGAGCGGATATCCAAGCAACTCAGGCGCTACAAAAGAAAGCTGAACGATCACCACAAAGGCAACCAGGAACAAGAAGACGTCGTGACGGCCCTGCAATACGTTATTCAGCCCGACCGGGAAGAAGAGGTCGACGTTGACGCGCAGCCGGTGATCATCGCCGAAATGCCAACCGACATTTCGACGCTTTCGGTCAGCGAGGCGGTCATGCGGATGGACTTGGCCGATGCGCCGGTCAACATGTTCCGCAACAGCACGTCTGGGCGGCTCAACATCGTTTACCACCGGGCCGACGGCAATATCGGCTGGATAGACCCGGCGGACGAAAAAGACGCCGGCTAATAACTGGGTCCGGGTAGCGGCCCTGATAAAGAGTGAGGAAGTGTTATGGAGATCCACGATCTTCTCGTTCCCGACGGCGTTGACGCCGATCTCAAGGCGACCAGCAAGAAGCAAGGGCTTCAGGATCTGGCGCGCCGTGCCGCAGCGGTGACGGGCCTGCACGAGCGGGCCGTCTTTGACGTATTGATGGAACGCGAGCGCCTGGGCACCACGGGTGTCGGCAACGGCATCGCCATTCCCCACGGCAAACTGCCCAACCTGGACCGCCTGTACGGGTTGTTCGCCAGGCTGGAAACCCCCATCGACTTCCAAGCCATCGACGAGCGGCCCGTGGACTTGATTTTCGTTCTGCTGGCGCCTGAAAACGCCGGCGCCGACCATTTAAAGGCCTTGGCCCGCATTTCCAGACTTCTCCGCGATCAGGCCGTCTGTGACAAGCTCAGGGGCACCGACAACGCCGAAGCGCTGTATGCCATCCTGACGGAATCGGAAGAAGACCGCGCCGCTTAAGGGCGTCCCCCAAACGATGCCTAAAGTTGGATTCCCGCCGGAGCCTGTCCTCGCGAAGGCGGGGGCGGGAATGACGGAAGAGGGGTCGCGGGAATCAAAGTTCCGTCATTCCCGCGCAGGCGGGAATCCAGCGTTGTCCCCCAAGGCCAACTCAGTGCACGTTGACGGGCTGCAGGTCGTTTTGGATCACGGCGGCATGGGCAAGGTCGAGGCTTTCGGCAAGCCCCAACTGCTGGCCGTTGGCGGAAAACATCGCATAGATGGTCTTGCCGTTAAGATCGAGCGGCCTGATATAAGCGACGTTGCCCGAGCCCCATTCGGCGAAGTCTTTCGCCGACATCGGCGGTGAGGCCCCCGGGGCTTTGATGGTCTTGGTGGCTTGGTTTTTCTGGGTTTCGTGGTTCATTTTGAAACTCCCTTTGTCTGGACACCCCTTTTTAGCGGGCATGTCGTGTTGGGATTTCTAACTTTCGCCTTTAGTCCGGTTTGACGTCGATGGTTTTCGGGCGCTTTCCTTGTGACTTGGAATTTCCGCCGTCGATCTTGATGTTGCGGACTTCCGGTTCCGGAACAATGCGCTCCAACTCGATAAACAACAGCCCGTTGTCCATGCTGGCGCTTTGCACTTCGATGCCTTCGGCCAAAACGAAGCTCCGCTGAAACTGCCTGGACGCGATGCCACGGTGCAGGAAAACGCGGTCCCCGGCTTCAAGATCGTTTTCAGGCCCGTCTTCTAGCCCGTCTTTGAGGCGGCCGCGGACCACCAATTGGTTGTCTTCCACCGAGACGTTCAGGTCGTCCATGGAAAACCCGGCGACGGCAAGCGTGATACGCAAGGCGGTTTCGCCGATTTGTTCGATGTTGTAGGGCGGATAGCCTTCGGCGGACGCCTTCGACGCGCGGTCCAGTATGCGTTCGAAATGAT
This sequence comes from Rhodospirillales bacterium, assembly GCA_013203955.1. Classification (GTDB taxonomy): domain Bacteria; phylum Pseudomonadota; class Alphaproteobacteria; order Rhodospirillales; family Casp-alpha2; genus Casp-alpha2. The sequence continues at coordinate 8,279 of JABMOY010000171.1, forward strand.
CGAAACCGAGCAATAGGGGGCTGTTGAATACAGATGGGGTGGATGGCTCCCGCTC
>JABMOY010000172.1 GCA_013203955.1 Rhodospirillales bacterium
GGAAACGCTTTCCGACTGGCCCGAAGACAATATCCAGGCGCACCTTGATCGCGGGCATGCAAAATACTGGTTGTCATTCAATGCCGATACCCTTGCCCACCACGCCAATATGATCCGTGACACCGAAGCCAAGGGATTGATGCTTCATATAGAAAGCCGGGTGGAAGCCGACCGGGATGTTACCGAGGTTATGATCTACACCCAGGACCATCCGGGCGTTTTTGCCGCCATCGCCGGCGCCATGTCCTTGAGCGGCGCTTCCATCGTCGACGCCAAAATCGCCACGTTAGCGAACGGCATGGCGCTGGATACGTTCTGGGTCCAGGATTCAAACGGCGATGCTTTTGCCGACAAGGGGCGGTTGAAGCGGTTGCTTGCCCGCATCGAAGACGCCCTTTCCGGGCGCATCAAACCGGCCCGCGAGCTAAAGAGCGCACAGGAAAAAGCATTGCCGAGCCGGATCGGGGCTTTCAAGGTGCCGGCGCGTGTGCTGATCGACAACAAGGCGTCCAACAGCCATACGGTCGTTGAAATCAACGGTCGTGACCGGCCCGGCCTGCTGCATGATCTGACCACGGCCCTGACCGCATCGGGCCTGCAGATCGCCAGCGCCCATATTTCCACCTATGGCGAGCGTGTCGTCGATGTTTTTTACATCAAGGACATCTTCGGGTTGAAAGTGGACAACGAAGAAAAAACCAAGGCTTTGCACGCCAGCCTTCTGGAAATTGTTTCTTCCTCCTCCGCGTCCAAGCAAGACTCTGGGCAGGGCCCCGGGCAGGGCAAAGCCGCTGCCAAGGATGAAGTGAAGGCTGCCGGGTAAAACCGCCGCCTTTTCGCTGCCACAAAAAACCGCTAATAGAACAGGCATGGGGCTTCTTAAATCCATTGCCACCGTCGGCAGTTTCACCCTGGTTAGCCGGGTTCTTGGTTTTATCAGGGATATCCTGATCGCCGGGTTGTTGGGCGCAGGCACATTAGCCGACGTCTTTTTTGTCGCCTTCAAGTTGCCGAACCTGTTCCGGCGGCTGTTTGCCGAAGGTGCGTTTAACGCAGCCTTTGTGCCGATCTTTTCGGGCCTGATCGAGGTAGATGGCAAAGACGCTGCCCAGGACTTCGCCGAAGAAGCGTTGGCCGGGCTTTTATGGACCCTGCTTGGCTTTGTCGTGCTGTTTGAATTGCTGATGCCGTTCATCATGGTCGGGTTCGCACCGGGGTTTATGGGTGATCCGGCAAAATTCGATCTGGCGGTGATGCTGACGCGTATTACTTTTCCGTATTTGTTATTTATTTCGCTGGTGTCGTTAATGGGCGGCGTGTTGAATTCGCTGGGCCGCTTTGCTGCCGCCGCAGCGACGCCGATCTTTCTCAATATCTGCCTGATCGGCGCCATTCTTGTACTCACGCCCATGATGCCGACAGCTGCGCACGCGCTTTCATGGGGCGTTGCCGGGGCCGGTCTGGTTCAATTCGTCTGGCTATATCAGGCCTGCGCCCGCGCCGGGATGCGGCTCCGTTTTCGCCGGCCCAGAATGACGGAGCGGGTAAAGACGCTGTTGTTTCGCATGCTGCCGTTGGCCGTTGGCGCGGGCATCTATCAGGTTAATCTGTTGATCGATACTATCCTGGCGTCGTTGCTGCCGGACGGCTCCATCTCGTATCTGTTTTTTGCCGACCGGTTAAACCAGTTCCCCTTGGGCGTCATCGGTTTGGCGGTCGGCACGGCGTTGTTGCCGCTGTTGTCCAGGCAGGTCAAGCGGGGCGAGCACGAAGCCGCCATTCACAGCCAGAACCGGGCATTGGAATTTTCCCTGTTACTGACATTACCGGCCGCCGCCGCATTAATGGTAATTGCCGAGCCGGTGATCCGCACCTTGTTTGAGCGCGGCGCGTTCGGGGCGGGGGAGACATCGGCGACTGCGGCGGCGCTTGTTCTTTACGCATCGGGGCTGCCGGCCTATGTGCTGGTCAAGTCCCTGGCGGTGGGATTTTTCGCCAGGGGAGACACGGCAACGCCGATCAAGATCGGGTTCGCCGCCGTCCTCGTCAACATCGTGCTCAGCATTGCCTTGATGGGGCCGTTTTTGCATGTCGGGCTGGCGGCGGCGTCTGCCATATCGGCCTGGGTGAATGCACTGACGTTGGCGGTTGTGCTCAGTCGGCGGGGGCAGTTGCAACTGGACGACCGGCTACGCCGCCGCTTTCCCCGCGCCGTTGCCGCCAGTGTTTTAATGGCAGGGGCGGTGTGGTGGCTGGCGGGTTTGGCGTCAACCCAGCTTGCCGACACAGAACCGATCCGCGCCACGGCGCTGGCGCTGGTCATTTTATTTGGCGTGGCGATTTATGCCGGGGCGGCATGGTTGTTCGGCGCGGCCAGCCCGAATGATCTGAAAAGTCTTTATCGGGGCGGCGCGACCCCCTAAAGAATAAGGCCGATGGGGAGCGAGTTTTAAATGGAACGTATTTTTTCCGGTGTTCAGCCGAC
>JABMOY010000173.1 GCA_013203955.1 Rhodospirillales bacterium
GGAAGGCCGCATGACGGTCTGCAACATGACCATCGAAGGCGGCGCCCGCGCGGGGCTGATTGCGCCCGACGACAAAACCTTTGAATATCTGAAGGGCCGCCCGAAAAGCCCGAAGGCCGGCGCCTGGGAAGCCGCCGAAGCCTATTGGCGGACGTTGCCCAGCGACGAAGGTGCGACCTACGACAAGGAAGTGACCCTGAACGCCGCCGATATCGCGCCGCAGGTGACCTGGGGCACTAGTCCGGAAGACGTTATCGCCATCACGGCCAATGTGCCGGACCCGAAAGATTTTGATGATCCGGCGAAACAGGACGCTGCGCAAATGGCGCTCGACTACATGGACCTGAAACCGGGCACGCCGATGACCGACATCGCCATCGACTATGCCTTCGTCGGCGCCTGCACCAACGGCCGCATCGAAGACATCCGCGCCGCCGCCGCGGTCGCCAAGGGCCGCAAGGTGGCTCCCGGCGTCACCGCGCTGATCGTGCCGGGGTCGGGGCTGATTAAGGAACAGGCCGAAGAAGAAGGCCTCGCCGATATTCTGATCGAAGCCGGGTTCGAGTGGCGCGAACCAGGATGTTCCATGTGCCTGGCCATGAATCCCGATAAGGTGCCACCGGGACAACGCTGTGCCGCGACATCGAACCGCAACTTCAAGGGCCGCCAAGGCCCCGACAGCCGCACCCATCTGGTCAGCCCGGCGATGGCCGCCGCCGCCGCCGTCACCGGCAAGCTGACCGACGTGCGCGATCTGGATTAGGGGGAGATCAAAAAATGGAAAAATTTAACAAATTAACCGGCGTCGCCGCGCCCATGGATATGATGAATATCGACACCGATATGGTCATCCCCAAGCAGTATCTGACGACGGTTAAGCGTACCGGCCTGGGCAAAGGGCTGTTCTTTGAGATGCGTTACAACGCCGACGGCTCGGACAATGCGGATTTTGTGCTCAACAAGCCCGCTTACAAGGATGCCTCGATCCTGGTCGCCGGTGACAACTTCGGCTGCGGGTCGTCGCGCGAACACGCGCCGTGGGCGCTGCTGGATTACGGCATCCGTTGCGTCATCTCGACGTCGTTCGCCGACATTTTTTATAACAATTGCTTCAAGAACGGCATTTTACCGATCCGGCTGCCCCGCGAAGACGTCGAAAAGTTGCTGGAAGACGCCGAACGCGGCGCCAACGCCACCGTCACCATCGACCTGGAAAGCCAGACCATCACCGGACCCGACGGCGGCGAGATCAAGTTTGAGCTGGACGCGTTCAAAAAGGATTGCCTGTTGAACGGGCTCGACGACATCGGCCTGACCATGGAAAAAGAAGACAAGATCACCAGCTTCGAAGAGGGCCTCAAAGCCTCTCAACCCTGGCTAGCCGGCTAATCCATCGATGCGCGGAGACGCCCTGACAATCCGCGGCTTGCGCCTACGCTCCGTCGCCGTGCCGATGCGCCGGCCCCTGATCACCCGCGTCGTCACCATCGAAAAAGCCGCCTTCGTTCTGATCGACCTGGAAACCGAAGAAGGCATCACCGGGCGCAGCTACCTGTTCGGCTATTCAGCCCCCGGCAACGCCTGCATGATCCCGGCGCTCAACTGGCTGTCGGACGCCATGGCGGGCGAAAAGCTGGATCCCGAAACATTGTTTGATAAGGCGCGCAAAGTCCTGACCCTGATGGGCCACGAGGGCATCGCCATGATGGCGGTGTCGGGCTTCGACATGGCGTGCTGGGACGCCTATGCAAAGTCCCAGGACAAGCCGCTGGTCGAGGTGCTGGGCGGGAAAAATGCGCCGGTCCCGGCCTACAATTCCAACGGCCTCGGCATTATCCCCGCCGAAGCGGCGGCCGAAGAGGCGCAGACCTTGCTCGCCGAAGGCGGCTATCGCGCCGTCAAGGTACGCTTGGGCCGCGACACTTTGGAAGAAGACCTAGAGGTTTTCCGCGCCGTTCGCGACGCCGTCGGCCCGGACGTCATCCTGCCCGTCGATTTCAACCAGTGCCTCACCGTCGATGAAGCCGTCAAACGCGGCAAGGCGCTGGACCATGAGGGCGTCTATTGGATCGAGGAGCCGACCCGCTATGACGATTATGCCGGCAACGCCCGCATCGCGGCAGAGGTCGAAACGCCCATCCAAAACGGCGAAAACTTCTACGGCCCTGAGGCCGCAAGCCGCGCTATTGATGAAAAGGCGCTCGATTACATTATGCCGGATGTCGAACGTATTGGTGGGGTGACGGGATGGATGCGATGCGCAAAAATCGCCGAAGCCGCAAACGTCCCGGTATCGTCGCACCTGTTCCCGGAATTTTCCGCACACCTTCTGGCGGCGACGCCGACGGCGCACTGGCTGGAATTCACCGATTGGGCGGCGCCGATCCAGAAAACCCCGGCTTGCGTCACCGACGGCTACGTCCATATTCCGGACACCCCCGGCGTCGGCATCGAATGGAACGAAGAGGCGGTGGAAAAATATTCCATCCCCCTTTAAAACACTTGAAGAAACCAGAGAGGATTAAAATGGCCGCAAACAAGAAATTATTGATGCTGCCCGGCGACGGGATCGGGCCGGAAGTCATGGACCAGGTGAAGCGCGTCATCGGCTGGATGGACAAGAGGCGCCATGTCTCGTTCGACATCGCCGAAGACCTGGTCGGCGGTTGCGCCTATGACGCGCACGGCACCTCGCTGACCGACAACACCCTGGCCGACGCCATGGCCGTCGATGCGGTGCTGCTGGGCGCCGTCGGCGGACCCAAGTGGGACAACGTCGAGCGCGACCGGCGCCCGGAAGCCGGGTTGTTGAAGCTGCGCAAGGAAATGGACCTGTTCGCCA
>JABMOY010000174.1 GCA_013203955.1 Rhodospirillales bacterium
GCCAACAGGGAGCCGTCCACACATGGCTATTAGCGGACCTTTTACCAGACTGTGATTTACGTCCACTTTACCCCCGAAAGCGGACAAGCTGGTTATTTAAACTCCTCACCCAACAACCACCCCCAACACCAGCCCAACCCCGAATAACCCCTACTTCCCCGGATTAAGCTCCCCCGCCCCCTTCGCCATCAACGCATCCATCGCCTTGTTGATCTCAGGCCCGTAGTGCCGGGCCTTCTTGCCGGTGGGGGCCAGGGCTTCGTCGTGGAAGAATTGCGGCAGGGCGTCGTCGGCTTCGGTGAAGCCGGCTTGTTTGTTGAATTCTTTTTCAAGTTTCAGCGTTTCAAGCCCCAGGTCATTGATAAAGTTGGCGTCGAGGTCGGCCCCGTGGGCGTCTTTTAAGGCCTGGATCAGCATCTTGTGGCCGGGGTTGGTGACGGTGCGCCCGAAGACGCAGAGGCCCAATGAGTCAGCCGCGGCCGAGTTGACCTGCACCTCGAAGCTGTGGGCGGCCAGTTCTTCCGTCGTCTTGCCCTTGCATTCGAACCCCGGCAGGTTGCCGGTGGTGTGGTCGGCGCCCTGGGCGGAGTAGATCATCGAAATGCCGGTGACTTCGATGACGCGGGGGTCATAAGCGCTGAGCGCCTGTTTCTTGATGACCGGCACGCGGGCGACTTTATAATGTTCGCCGACGCGGGCCGTGCCTTGGGCCAGCAGTTTGCCGCGATCGGTGCCGGTGCGGATATCTTCGAGGGCCGCAAACATGAACGCAATATCGCCGAAGTCGGCCTCGCCTGCTTCCATCATGACGCCGAAGGTGGCGCCGACTTCGATGGTGTCGATGCCCAAGTCGTTGGCGACGTTGTTCAGCCGCGCCACGTCGTCGGGGTCGAAGACGCCGACGTTGGAGCCCAGCAAACAAATGGTTTCGTATTCCAGGGGCGAGACCAGTTCCTTGCTGTCTTTGTCGACATAGATGTTGGAACATTTTATCAGGCAACCGGGCATGCAGGCGTGCGTCGGCTCGCCGCCGCGGGCGATGTTCTGTTCGCGGATGAAATCGCCGCCGAGTTTCAACGTGCCTTCTTCCCGGCTGATCACTTGGCCCTTGGAAAAATTGTTGGTCGGAAAACCGCCCAGATGATTGGTCAGGTCGGCGACCTGTGCGGTGCCGTTGCGGCCCATGGCCTGCGCCGACGGGTCGGCGGTAATCTGGTTGCCGTATTCACGCACCGTGCCCATGACTTTTTTGCGGTCGGAAAACGTCGGCATCTTGGCCTTGTCGCAGACGATGGCCTTGACCTTTTTCGAGCCCATCACCGCGCCGACGCCGCCTCTGGCCGAAATGCGCACCGGGCGGTTCTCAACGTCGCTAAACGCGATGCCGGAAATCAACCCTTGGTATTCGCCGACCGGGCCGCACAGCGCCAGGGATACCTTGTCGCCGTATTTTTCGTGCAACAAAACGGCGGCCTCGAAATTCGATTTACCCATATAGGGCGATGCGTCTTCAAACGTGATGTCACCCGACTTGGCAATGCGAATGACGGTCCAATCCGGGGACGCCCCCAGCAGCGTAAAGCCGGCGATTTCCAATTGGCCGAGGGCGAAGGCAAAGGTGCCGCCGCCGTTGGATTCCTTGATGCCGCCGGTCAGCGGGCTTTTACAGCCGACGGAAATGCGGTTGGCGTTGGAGAAATTGCTGCCGGCGAAGGGTCCGGCGGAAAAGATCAGCGGGTTTTCCGGCGACAACGGATCGACCGTGGCGACGCCGCCGTCGAGCAGCGTCTTGGCGATGAAATAACGCCCGGCGCGGACAATGGCCTCGCCTTCCAATTCCTCGGTCTTGATCGATTGATCGCTGAGATTGATATGAAGATATTTTCGCATGTTGTCGCCCGCTCCTGAATGTAATCACTGGCAAAGAGATAAGGCGTGCAGCCCCTTAAAACAAGGCCCCCATTGCCCCAATGCCGCCTTCTATTGGCGGAGAAACTCGGGTACGGTCGACTTGAAGGGGAGTTGCCAAAACGATGTCGCATTCGACCTATCTGCCCGAAAAAATGGGATCGGCCACCGTTTCGCCAACAGGTCGTTTCGAGGCCGGCTCGTTCCATGAATTTACGGTGACGTATACCGCCGGCTATTTCGGCATCGACGACACCGGGTCGATCAAAATCGTTCATCGCTTCGCGTCCGATATGGGGCGCCCGCAATTCACCGACGCCGAAGCCCCCAATTACACCACGGTCGAGGCGTCCAACGGCGCCGTCCTGCATGTCGAATACGATATGAAGCGCAACATCCGGCCCTGGGACAAGACGCTCTATATAAAAGTCGTGCGCGGGTTTCTGCGCGAAGGCGACGAGATCATCGTTCGTTTCGGCGATAAGCGCCAAGGCTCGCCCGGCATGCGCGTGCAGACGTTCTGCGAAGAAACCTTTGAGTTTCGCGTCCTCGTCGATGCCATCGCCACCTACAACTACGTCGAATTACCGGCCCAGCCGACCATCGCCATCGTTCCGGGGCCTGCGCATATATATAAAGTCATCCTGCCGACGCTCAGGCGTTTAGGCCAATCGTTCAGGTTATGCATGAAGGGCGAGGACCGCTGGGGAAATCCGTCCGATCTCTGTGACGGGACGTTCACGCTGAAGCCCAACATGGACGTCGGCGGCCTGCCCGAAACGGTGACGTTCAAAAAAGGCGCATTTGCTCAAATCGCCGATGGCTTGACGGTTTTAGAAGTTGGCGATTTGGTGATTGAGTTGGTGGACGCAGGCGGCCGGGTGGCGGCGACCTCGAACCTCTGCCGCTTCGAAACCGAAGCCGAACTCCTGCCCTATTGGGGCGACCTGCACGGCCAGTCCGAAGAAACCATCGGCACCAACTCGGCCCGGGATTTTTATGACTTCGCCCGCGACAAGGCGTTTCTCGATGTCTGTGTTCACCAGGGCAACGATTTTCAGATCACCAGCGAATTCTGGCAATGGCTGAACGAGCTGTCTGCCGAGTTCACCGAGGACGACAAATTTATCGTCTTCCCCGGTTGGGAATGGTCGGGCAACACCGGCCTCGGCGGCGACCGCAACATTCTGCATATGAAAGAAGGCCGCCAAATTCACCGCTCGTCGCATGCGCTGGTCGATGATTTGTCCGACATCGACAGCGATTGTAATTCCGCCAACGATTTGTTCGACGTCCTGAAAGACGAAGACTGCGTCGTTTTCGCTCACATCGGCGGGCGTTATGCCGACATCAAGATCGCCCACGATGATCGCCTGGAGCGCGCCGTCGAAGTGCATTCCGCCTGGGGCACGTTCGAATGGCTGATCGACGATGCCTTCGAGCAAGGCTACCGGGTCGGCATCGTGTCGAACTCCGACGGCCACAAGGGCCGCCCCGGCGCCTCACACCCCGGCGCCACCAAGTTCGGCTCTTACGGCGGGCTGACCTGCACCCTGGCAAGCGCGTTTACCCGCAAAGAGCTGATGGATGCCTTGAAGAAGCGCCATCATTACGGCACCACCGGCAACCGGGTGGTGCTCGACACACGCGCGCTGTTCGATAACCCGGCGGATTGTTTTTCCGATGATCCGAAACTCGGCGATGCGACATCGGTGAAGGCCAGCCGGGCGATGATGGGCGATATCCTCAAATCAACCGATGACGAGGTGACGTTCAAGATCGATGTCCATGGCACCTCGCCGGTCGAGCGCATCGACATCCGCAACGGCCTGGAAACCCTCGAGGTCTTCCGGCCCTACGGCGACGCTGACTTAGGCGCCCGCATTCGCGTCCTCTGGGAAGGGTCGGAATACCGGGGCCGTGGTCGCGAAACCGTCTGGGACGGCCATGCCGAGCTTCAAGGCAATACCTTCGAGCGCCTTGAGGCCATCAATCGCTACAACCTGGATAAAAAATTCGAGCAGACGGCGCCCGGGCGCTTGCAATGGGCGGCTTTGACCACCGGCGGTTTCGGCGGCTTCGACGCCACCTTGGGCGACCCCGCCGCCGGCACCCTCAAGATCGACACCGCCCTGGTCAAAGAAGAAATCGCCGTCAAGGACATCGGCTTCGACGAGATGATCTTCGCCAATGGCGGCATCGACCGGCGCATCCGCATTTTCCGCCTGCCCGACGTTAACCCCCACACCGCAGTCACGGTGGAACGGCGGATCAAGCTCAATAATGACAAAGATAACGCGCTTTACGTCCGCGTTACCTTCGAGGACGGTCATTTCGCCTGGTCGAGCCCGGTCTACATCTTTCGGTGATGCAAGAGGCGAGGAAGGCCGAAGGCCGGAGATTAGAAGCTTTATAAACCCCTGGTTCAAATAACCGTGAAGGTTGGATTTTTTTTATTTTACTTTCCCTAATAACATGCTTATATCCCAGCCGTTATGCAGTTGGCGAAAGCAATCGCCAGCTTTTTTTGGGTGCGAATGTTAAAAAATGAAGAAAAAACTGTTAAAGTTTCAGACCCTGGTAATGGTCATCGCGGTGTTTCTTTCGTTCGGGCCTTCCACCGTCCAAGCCGTTTCTAAAGATCATGGTCAACATACCGCGCAGTTGATCCTGGCTGATCAATCCATTGCCGATTCAAACAGCCAAGATGTCTATTGTAACGGGCACAAAAATCACTGCACTTTCGGCAAAACCCAGCATTCGCACGCAAACGAATGTTACCCGATCCCTTCCCATCTGTCCCATACCGACCCGGTTGATCCGGCAAATATGTTTGGGAAAATGATGACAAAAAACCTGGTCAAGGCTCTTTCCGCTCCGCCTTTGCGCCCACCAAGGTTTTTTGCATAGCGTGAACCGTCCCTAGCTCGGGCATTCACGCCCTCCCCTTCTAGACAACAATAATTCAAACCAACACGCACTCCGCGCGTCGGAACCGGTGTTTTACGGAATCCTCGACGGTGTGCACTAAGTAAGGAATGAACTGAAATGAAACGCAATCGTAACATCGTCAAACTGGCTATCGTGTCCTCGCTCGCCGCCTTCATCGCCCTCAACGCCTCTGAATCGTTTGCAGCGGGCGCCCACGGCGGCGGCCATGGCAATTTCACCACCATAGGCAAAGCCGGCAAGGTCTCGGACGTCACCCGCACCGTCAAGGTGGTGATGCAGGACAACTTCTTCGAATTGGAAAACCTGTCGATCAAAGGCGGTGAAACCATCCGGTTCGTGATCAAGAACGCCGGGGAATTCGTTCACGAATTCAATATCGGCACCAAGGCCATGCATGGCGAACATTTCAAGGAAATGACGAAGATGATGGAGCACGGTGTGCTGGAACCGGACAAGATCAACCGCGACAAGATGAAAATGGATATGGGCAACGGCAAAACGATGCAACACAACGATCCCAACAGCGTTCTTCTGGAGCCCGGTAAGTCCACCGAGATCATCTGGAAATTCCCGGGAAAAGCCATCGCCCAGCTTGAATTCGCCTGCAACATTCCGGGGCATTACGACGCCGGAATGATGGGCAAGGTCCGCTTCCTGAAATCAACTTCCTAAGAAACATGAGAGAACGAAAAATGAGTCATTATTTATCTTGGATTACCCGCGCCTCGTTTGCCGCTTTTGTCGGGCTGATAACGCCGTTGGCGGCAAAGGCCGGCGTCTATGACATCAGCGTCGACCGCGTGATCATCGACACCGGTGCCTTCAAAAAAGAAGGCATCGGTTATAACGGCGCGTCGCCGGGGCCGGTTCTGCGGTTCAAGGAAGGCGAGGACGTCACCATCAACGTTACCAACAAC
>JABMOY010000175.1 GCA_013203955.1 Rhodospirillales bacterium
ATCGCCGACATCGCGGTGGCCACCAACGCCGGCCAGATCAAGACCGGCTCGCTCAGCCGTTCCGACCGCCTCGCCAAGTACAACCAGCTCATCCGCATCGAGGACGAACTGGGTGGGGCGGCGAAGTACGCAGGGCGCGACGCCCTGGGCTAGGCTGCGCCCCCCCGCACTTAAAAACAGCTTTTTCATCCCCCCGATTCCCACGCTAACGGCTTGTTAACGATTGGCGCGTAATCATCATCGTGGGTTTGGAACTGTGGAAAATAAAAATTAAACGGCAACCATAAGAACCCGGGGTTCACAGTCTATTGAGTTTGATACAGGAAATTCGTGGCCGTCTCGGCCATGTAATCGGCCCGATTCTTGGGGTCTGCATGGTCGGGTATTTCGGCTTCCACGTCGTCCACGGGGACCGTGGCCTGATCGCTTGGTGGAACATTAAGCAACGGGTGTCGGGAGCCAAGGAAGCGCTAGCGGTGGCCACGGCGGAAAGAGAGAAAATTCAAAACCGGGTCAGGCTGCTTAATCCCGGAAGCCTCGACCCCGACATGCTCGAGGAACGCGCCCGGTTAATGCTTAATTACGGACACGCAGACGAAATCGTTATTTTAACGAGGAGAAGAAAAGGAGGAAGTAATGGGAATTCTGGAAGAAAACCTGATCCCGCCATACTACGAGGCCACATTGAACGAAACTCGACACGGCCTTGAAGACCAAGAACACATCGCACCCGCCGACGAAATGGTGACCATCGCGACGAGACTACCGGGCTTTCTGGGGCTCGAAACATCCCAGGAGAAAAAGGGCAAACCCATCGTTTCCTATTGGAAGGATATCGACGCCATCGAAGGTTGGATCAACGCCGGAGACGAAAAAATAAACGAACGCTTTGGCATTAGCTTGGCCGACACGTGCGGCATCCAAATTTCGCTGGTCGAGAAAAACGGCAACACCAAAAAACAAGGCTTGTCACGAAGCGTTAGCGCCTTCGTATTGGCAGGCGTCAGCAGCTTGACGGGATTGTTGCCATGAGCATGCTGCATAAAACCGATAAACCGCCGTTTTTTGCGGTCGTCTATACCTCGCCGCCGAAGGATTACGTCGGCACCAACTTCGGCGAAACCGGGTCGATGCTTGTCGCTTTGGCGGCGGCGGAGCCCGGTTATTTGGGGTTCGAAACCGAACTGGCCGCCGAAGACCGCACCGTCGCCGTCTGTTACTGGGACAGCTATCAAGCCCTGGCCGATTGGACGGAAAAGGCAGCCGAGTGGACGCCGGGCGAACCGAGCCTGGATAAGCTGCTTTGCACCACGGGCTGTCTGTGGCCATGGCTTTTGGATGAACGCCAGGCTTATTTGGAAAACGCCGCCCGAAAAGTCGCCTGACGGTGCCAAGCCCGCGTTTCGGCAATATGGCTTAACTAAATATGGGTTAAGCGTAATTTTATTTGCCATTTCAATGGCTTTTCGCAATCCTGTTTGCTTGAAAAGAGGGGAATGAGGCTCTATTTTTAACTTCTCTGGAGGGCCCCCCAATGGCAAAGACCGCCAAAACGTCAAAACCCGCATCCAACAAAAAGCCGACGAAAGCCCCGAAAGCGGCAAAAAAGCCCGCTGTTAAGAAGAAAACCAAAAAATCGGCAGGGATGTCCTCCGGGGCGTCCTCCGAAGACCTTCTCAAATGTTACCGCCAAATGTTGCTGATCCGCCGCTTCGAAGAAAAAGCCGGGCAGCTTTACGGCATGGGTCTGATCGGCGGCTTCTGCCATCTTTACATCGGCCAGGAAGCGGTCGTCGTCGGCATGATGGCGGCGGCGGGCGAAAATGATTCCGTCATCACGTCATACCGCGACCACGGCCACATGCTGGCTTGCGGAATGGATGCCAAGGGCGTCATGGCGGAGCTGACGGGACGGCGCGGCGGTTATTCCAAGGGCAAGGGCGGCTCCATGCACATGTTCAGCCGCGAAAAGAATTTCTACGGCGGCCACGGCATCGTCGGCGCCCAAGTGCCGCTGGGCACCGGGCTGGCGTTCGCCCACAAATTCAAGAAAGACGGCGGCGTCTGTCAGGTCTATTTTGGCGACGGCGCCGTCAACCAGGGGCAGATATACGAAGTCTTCAACATGGCCGAGCTTTGGAAGCTGCCGGTGATCTACGTCATCGAAAACAACCGCTACGGCATGGGCACGGCGATTGAACGGGCCTCGGCGACGACCGAGCTTTACAAGCGCGGGGCGTCCTTCGCCATTCCAGGCGCCCAGGTCGACGGCATGGACGTCGAAGCCGTCCGCCTGGCGGGCAGTCTGGCGTCGGAATGGTGCCGCGCCGGCAAGGGGCCATACATCCTGGAAATGAAAACCTACCGTTATCGCGGCCATTCCATGTCGTACCCGGCCAAGTACCGCGACAAGGAAGAAGTCACCAAGGTGCGCAAGGAACGCGACCCCATCGACAACCTACGCGACCAGCTGATCGCAGCAAAGATCACCCACGAAGCGGCCTGGCAGGAGATTGATAAAGACATCACG
>JABMOY010000176.1 GCA_013203955.1 Rhodospirillales bacterium
CGCTGCGTAGCCACTCCGCCACCGCGCCTGTGTGGTATAGCGCGACCCGCACCGACGGCAGGAAAGGGAACTTAGACCCTGCCTTTGGCCCGGTCAAGCAAGCGCAAAGTGCCCGTCTCACATCCGTCTCACACCCGTCTCACACCCGTCTCATGTATTTCCAATCCATTGTCTTGGACCCGCTTGCGCCTTATAACGGTAGGTGGTGAAACCATTTTCGGAGGCTCCCCGATGGATTTCGACCTCGCCCGCCGCCATATGGTGGATAGCCAGCTTCTTCCCAACCGCGTCACCGACGAGCGGATCATCGGCGCCATGGCGAGGCTGCCCCGCGAGGTGTTCGTGCCGGCGGAATTTCAAGGCATCGCTTATGTCGATGAAGCGGTGGCGCTGGATGGCGGGCGTTTCCTGATGAAACCCATGGTCATGGGGCGTCTGATTCAAGAGGCTTTACCGCAAGCCTCGGACCTGGCGTTGGTCGTCGGCTGCAACACGGGCTATGGGGCGGCCATTATTTCCCATACCGTCAGCACCGTCGTCGCCGTCGAAAGCGATGCCGGGCTTGCGGCCAAGGCTTCCGAAACATTGACTTCGTTGGGCATTGACACCGTCGCCGTGATCCAAGGCGACCTGAAAAAAGGCTGCCCGGAACAGGCGCCCTACGATGTCATTTTTATCGACGGCGCCGTCGCCGAGATCCCCGATGCCATTTCCCGGCAATTGGCCGATGGCGGGCGCCTGGTCGCCGTGGTGTCCAAAGACGGGATCGGCAAGGCGATGCTGACGAAGCGCCATGGGGACGAGATTTTCAGCTTGGAATTGTTTAACGCCAGCACGCCATATCTGGCGGGGTTCGAGCCCCAAAAGGCGTTCGTTTTCTAGCTTCTGCGTCCCGAGCCGCGAATCGATTTTTCGAAAAATGGCGGAAAACTACCACGGCGGCTGAATTCAAGCCCTGAGACGCGCCCCGAGGCCCGCCCTTAATTCACTTGAAAAGTACCGGAATTCCCTTGTTTTTTGCGCCCTTAGCCGGGGCCGGCAGCACAACCTTGCTTTACCTGCGAGTCGGGAGAAAGGTAAAGTATGCTAGTTATGAACACTATATGTTGGCCTGGCAGGGGGGCAAACGACATGATCTTGCGTTTGCTGGGCGTTTTGGGGCTCCTAATTCTCCCTCTCTGTTTGAGCTTGTTTTGGCAGGACGGGGCTAAGGCCCAAACTCTTGAGGACGCATTGACTTCAGCTTACCTCAATAATCCGACACTGCTTGGCCAACGGGCGAAAGTTCGCGCGACCGACGAACAAGTCCCGCAAGCCCTTTCCAACTGGCGTCCCAGTGTCGAGATGACGGGAAGCGCAGGCCTTAGGGGTCTCAAGAACACAACGAGCACCACCGCTCGCAATCAGCACCGCGAACCCCGCAGCATCGGCTTTACCATTACCCAGCCGCTTTTCCGGGGCGGCCGGACGTTGGCCGCGACAAGCTCCGCCGAAAATACCGTTCTGTCCGAACGCCAGAGCCTTTTGAAGACCGAACAAGAAGTGCTGCTGTCCGCGGCGACGGCTTATTTGAATGTTTTCAGAGACGAAGCCGTGCTCAAGCTCAACATCAACAACGAACAGGTTCTCAAGCGTCAATTGGAAGCCACACGTGACCGGTTCGAGGTCGGGGAAATCACCCGCACCGACGTGCATCAGGCCGAGGCCCGTCTGGCCGGCTCCGCCGCCGACCGAATCGATGCGGAAGGCAATTTGGAAGCGTCCCGAGCCGCCTACCGTAACGTTGTCGGCATTACGGCGCCGAGAAATCTTAAGCACCCCGCAGAACTGCCCGGGCAACAACCCACCGACTTGGACGAGGCCGTCAAGACGGCGATCAACAACAACCCTTCGGTCCTCGGCGCCGAATTCGACAAAAAAGCCCTGTTGGATAACGTCGATGAAGTTAAGGGCGAATTGTTGCCGGAGCTGAGCGTTTCAACGGGCGTTTCCAGGGATTTGGAATCTTCGGGAGAAACCGGTCGAATCGATTCGGCCGAAATTACACTGAATTTGACCGTGCCGCTCTATCAACAAGGCGAAGTTTTCTCGCGCTTGCGCGAAGCCAAACAAAACGTCGCTAAACAGGTGCAGGCCATTGACCAAGCCCGCCGCGACGCCGTCGAGGACGCCACCAAGTCGTGGGAAACGCTGGTTACGGCGCGGGCCAGAGTCAAAGCCTTGAAGACCCAGATCGACGCCAATGTGGTCGCGCTGGAAGGTGTGGAACGGGAAACCCAGGTCGGGTCCCGGACGGTGCTGGATGTCCTGGATGCCGAGCAGGAATTGCTGGATTCCCGCGTCGCACACGTCCGTGCGCAACGCGATGAACTGGTTGCGGTTTTTGAATTGAAAGAGGCCATGGGGAAATTGACGGCCAAAGAAATAGGGTTGCGGGCAACCTCCTATGATCCTTCAAAACATTACCGTGAAGTGCGCGACAAATGGTTTGGCGCCAGCTCTCAGGGCGGGGCGAATTGACATGGATTTGGGGTGGGGTCGTTTGAAGGTAAATCACTCGGAATGGCGGGCCCAGCGTAATCGCGCTGGTGTTTCCGTTTCCGGTGTCATACCTTTTGTTAATGTTTGGGGGTTAGTTCATTCTATGGACCATTCTTTTAGAGGGGCATCCCATAACACGTTGGTGGATGGGCTATGAGCGAAGAAGAAGCACCGGAACCGGCAGCAGCTGCTGAAGGAGCCGACGGCGAAGAGCCTTCGATGGAAGATATTCTGGCGTCTATTCGCCGGATATTGTCCGAGGAGGAAGAAGAAGCCGAAGCCCAGGCCGTCGATGCGGGGGCCGGGCTTGATATTGATTTGACCGAAGAGCCTGAGCCGGAACCGGAACCTGAGGCGGCGCCGGAACCAGAGCCCGAACCGGCTCCACCTCCGCCGCCGCCGCCGCC
>JABMOY010000177.1 GCA_013203955.1 Rhodospirillales bacterium
ATGCCCAAGTGAGAGCCCGGAATGATTTCCGTGACCTCACCGACGATGCGCTCGATCTCGTCGGGCAGGGTACCGCCGTTGGTGTCGCAGAGCACGATCCAGCGCGCCCCGGCCTCATAGGCCGCCTTCAGGCAATCAAGCGCAAAATCCCGGTTGGCCTTGTAGCCGTCGAAGAAATGCTCGGCGTCGAATAGGACTTCATCGGCCTTGGTGCAGGCGTGGCGGATAGAGTCGGCGATCATCGATATATTTTCTTCAAGCTCGACACCCAAGGCGACTTCAGTCTGGAAATCCCAGGTCTTGCCGAAGATGCAGACGACTTTCGCCGGGCTCGAAAGCACGGCGGTCAGACCGGGGTCGTTGTCGGCGCTGCGCCCGGCCCGGCGCGTCATGCCAAAGGCCGTAAGTCTGGCGCGGTTGAGTTCAGGGGGTGCCGCGAAAAAGGCGTCATCGGTGGCGTTGGCCCCGGGCCAGCCGCCTTCTATATAATCGATACCGACGTTGTCCAGTTCGCGCGCAATCAGCGACTTGTCGGCCGCATTGAAGTCGACGCCCTGGGTCTGCGCGCCGTCGCGCAGGGTCGAATCGTATAAGTAGACGCGTTTATCGCTCATCTCTGGGCCCGTTTTTTTCGTATGGAGGCCGGAGAATGACTAATTCAGAACCATTTCTCAAGGATTACCCTTAAATTCCCCAAAACCCCGGTTTCCTTAAAGTCTTGGCTCGGAAGTTATAAATTACTATGGTCAAGGAAAGCCAAATACTATTGTATGCGGCCCTGGGTTGACCGAAAGACGGTCTGGAAAAAAACTTAGTCTCTTTTCGGCACGTGAAAATTATTATGACTGAGCATGCAAAAGCACCTGTGGACTCTGCCCCCGGCGAAGACGGCACGCAAGCCATGCGCCGGAAGGTCGAAGGGTCGAACATCGACGCCACGACCCTGTTGGCGACGGATTACCTCAACCACTTCAACGAAATCGTCATGTTGATAGAGATGATTGCCGACATGCCGGAGATTCTGGACGACGTCAAGGCATGGCAACCCAAGGCCTATAAGGACCATTTCCGGGACAGCACCATCGCCGAAAAAGACCTGGCGATCGAGGCCTATGACTTTGTTCCCGCCATTTACCGCGAGCCGTTCGAGCAGACCATTGAGCAGATAAACGCCATGATCCCGTCTGCGGTCGAGCGGCTGGAAAAAAACCTGGGCAACGGTGAGATGGATGTCCTGAAGGACAATGCCCAGACTTTGTCGCGGTTAATTCAACGCTTGATGGATACGGCGTCCGCCATCATCCATGGCAGTCACAAGACCATGGACCAATCGGAAATCGACAATTTATTGGGTTGATCTAACGATCGGTCGGTTCTGCGTCAACAGCACGTAGAAATTTTCCACCGCCACCGGTTTCGAGAACAGGTATCCCTGACCGGTATGGCAGCCGAGTTCGTGCAGGAAGCTGACTTGGTCGTTCGTTTCCACGCCTTCGGCAACGATGTGGAGACTTAGGTTTTGGGCCATGGAGGTAATGGCGCGGACGATGGCGACGGCGTCTTCGTCGTCGGGCAGGTGGGTGACGAAGGCACGGTCGATTTTCAAAGTGTCCAACGGAAAGCGGGTGAGATAACTGAGCGACGAATAGCCGGTGCCGAAATCATCGATGGAAATGGACGCGCCCAGTTTTTTTAACTGCTTCAGCGTGCGGATGGTTTCTTCCGGGTTTCGCACCAGGATACTTTCCGTCAGTTCCAGGTCTAAAAGCGTTGCCGGCAGGCCCGTATCCTTGAGTATATTTTCTACGGTAGAAAGCAGGTCACCTTGCAGGAATTGAATGGCCGACAAATTGACGCTCACCTGCACCGGGTCAGCGCGCAACTCCCTCCATTTTACCGCTTCCTCGCAGGCGGTGCGCAGCACCCATGCGCCGATGGGGACAATCAGCCCGGTTTCCTCGGCGATGGGGATAAATACGTCCGGCGTTACCCGGCCCAGTTCCGGGGATTCCCAGCGCAGCAATGCTTCGGCGCCGGTAATCTTATGCGTGTCGAGATCGACCTTTGCCTGATAGGCGAGGGATAATTGGTTATTTTCCAGCGCCCGGCGGAGCCCGGTGCTGATTTCGAGCCGGCG
>JABMOY010000178.1 GCA_013203955.1 Rhodospirillales bacterium
CAAGAGTCTGAGAGACAAGTATCCCGCAGGGAGTGATCCATATGTGTTGGGTGAAGCATCCAACATGTGCGGCACCTACGGGTACGACTCTGTAACCCAGATGCAGGAATCGAAAGTTACCCTGTGTCGCATTGAAGCAGCATAAGGCTGAGGGAGTAAAAAAAATGGCACGTATGAAGTTCCTTTGTGACGCCGAACGCTGCATCGAATGCAACGCCTGTGTTACAGCGTGTAAAAACGAGCACGAGGTGCCCTGGGGCATCAACCGGCGCCGGGTTGTCACCATCAATGACGGCAAACCCGGCGAGCGGTCCATATCGGTGGCCTGCATGCACTGCTCTGATGCGCCGTGCATTGCGGTCTGCCCTGTGGACTGCATCTATCAGACCGAAGAAGGCGTGGTCCTGCATTCCAAGGATCTCTGCATCGGTTGTGGATATTGCTTCTTCGCGTGCCCCTTTGGGGCGCCGCAATACCCGCAAGCCGGTAACTTCGGCTCGCGCGGAAAGATGGACAAGTGTACTTTCTGCGCTGGTGGTCCGGAAGAAGATAACTCTGCTGCGGAGTTCCAGAAGTATGGACGCAACCGCTTGGCCGAGGGCAAGTTGCCGATCTGTGCCGAGATGTGCTCGACAAAAGCGCTCTTGGGCGGTGACGGTGACATGGTCTCGAATATCTATCGCGAGCGTGTTGTCGGCCGTGGCTTCGGCTCCGGTGCTTGGGGTTGGGGAACCGCCTATCAATTGAAGGCGGGTTCTTAAGTCCCAGGCTGGGTAAAATGAGGGTTGGCGGCGCTGTTTTAAAGGCAGCGCTGCCTCCTTCTCGTTACCTTGCTTCTGGGGCAATATCCCCGGGCGATCCCCAAATTGGAGAATATTCATGACGATCAGAAAAAGTTTTGCAATTTTTGGGACGTTAGCAATTTCCGTCTTTGTCCTGGCCGCTTGTAAGTCGGAAGAACAGGGCCGGATTACTCATTACAAGCCCGGCGTCTATCTTGGAAAGCCGGACACAAAGCTGTCAGCCGAGCAGGTGCGCCGGCTCAGCTCGCGTGCGTCCATGCAGGGCAACCCCATTTACCGGGCGAGTGGCGGCGGTTCCGCCAAAAAATCAGATGTTCGTAAACCTGGGGCCAGTCGCGGGGCTAAACAGGGCAATCCCTAAGAACCTGAGGCGGCTTTGGGGTTTAATCATTTAAACAATCGATACAGGGGTTTAGTTTTATGACTTGGTCAAATATCCGAAAAATCCTGGGTGTTATGATTCTGGCTCTGTTCGTGGCCTATGGCGCCGGGGTCGGGCTTACAGGGTCGCTGGTTCTGGACAACACGGCACAGGCGCAGACCGGCGGCAACGTTCCCGGCAAGTCGTTGGGCAGCGTCAGCGACGCCGAGCTTTGGCGCGCTGTCCGCAAGGGGGTTCGAGGCACGGTTTCCATCCCCGACAAGAAGGCGGCGACGTTGGTGCAGTCCGAAGGCGACAACTGGCGCGCCTTCCGCAATGGCACCCTGTCACAGATCGGCGGCTGGTCGATGCTGGCGATTATCGTTGTGCTGGCGGGTTTCCGCCTTGTTCGCGGCCAGGTCAAAATCGATTCCGGCGCGTCCGGGCAGACCATCGAACGCTTTAACGCGGTTGAGCGCGCCACCCATTGGCTGACGGCGTCGAGTTTCATTCTGCTCGCATTGACGGGGCTGAATACGCTTTACGGCAAATACTTTTTAATGCCGATTATCGGCCAGGGCGCCTTCTCGACGCTGGCCTCTTACGGCCACCTCGTCCACCATTATATAGGCTTCGCCTTCATGGTCGGGCTGGCGCTGATGTTCGTGCAGTGGGTGCGGGCCAACATTTTTGACGGCACCGACCTGAAGTGGATCGCCCACGGCGGCGGTCTGTTGAAAGCAGGCGACCATCCGCCGGCCAAGAAGTTCAATTTCGGCCAGAAATGCATTTTCTGGATTGTTATTTTAGGCGGGACAACGCTTTCCATTTCCGGTTTGGCGCTGCTGTTCCCGTTTGAAATCACCCCTTGGGGGGAAACATTCGCCGCCCTAAA
>JABMOY010000179.1 GCA_013203955.1 Rhodospirillales bacterium
CCGCCGTACAGGACATCCTCGCCGCCTTCGCCTTTCAGCAGGTCATCGCCGCCGCCGCCATACAGGATATCGTCGCCGCCGCCGCCGTAGAGCGCGTCGTTGCCGCCTTCGCCGCCGCCGGCTTCAAAGGTGACGTTGATGGTCCCCGATGTGGCCGCTTGGTCGGCGATGCCGGTGTCAACATCGATGTCGGTGGTCGTCGCCGTGACCTGGAGGGCAAAATCGCTCTGATAGCCCTCGGGCAGGTTCATGTTCAAGCCGGTCAGTTGATCGGGCGTCAACGTCCACGAGCCGTCGCCGTTGTCCATCCCGGCGGACAAGGTCGCGCCGTCCGGCACGCCGGTAACGGCGATGCTCAGGCTTTCGGACATGTCGGTGTCGGTGAGCGAAGCCTGGATATCAAGCGGCACCGTCGCCGCCCCGACGATGCCGATACCGCCATAGAGCACGTCATCGCCGCCCTTGCCTTTGATGATATCGTCGCCGGCGCCGCCGACAAGGGTGTCGTCCTGGCCCGTGCCTTTAATGACTTGGCCTTCGCCGCCTTCGCCACCTTCACCACCTTCGCCACCTTCGCCGGTCACGGTAACGTCGGAGACCTGAAGCGCCGGTTGGTCGGCAACCGCGGTCACGCCGATTTCGAAGCCGGCCGTCGCCGTGGCGCCGTCAGTCGAGGTCGCGGTCAGCGAGAGCGCCAAGTCGTCCGACGAATGGAGCGCCGGAGTCAAAGTCAGGGTGTCGAGGCTGCCGAGATCGGCGCCCGAAATCGTCCACGTGCCGTCGCCATTGTCGGTGCCAAGCGATAACTCCGCGCCCGCTGGAATGCCGGAGATGGTCAGAGACGCGATCTCTTCGGTGCCGGGCACCTCTGCCGTGATCGCCAGCGGTATCGTCGTGTCCTCGGCCCCGGAGACCGCCGTCACGCTGATGACCGGAAAATCTGGCACCGCTGTCACCAGGATGCTGAGACCGGCCTCAGCCGTGCCGCCGTCGGTAGACGTGGCCGCCACCGAGAGCGTCATATCGCCGGACCAGTCGGCGGGCGGGGTCATGGCCAAACCGGCCAGCTGTTCGGCCGTCAGCGTCCACGAGCCGTCGCCGTTGTCGATACCGGCGGACAAGGCCGCACCTTCGGGAACGCCGGAGATGGTCACGGACGCGACCTCTTCGGTTCCGGGGACTTCGGCGGTGATGGTCAACGGAATCACCGCATCCTCGGCGCCGGAGGCCGCCGTCACGCCGATCACCGGCAGGTCGGGCAAGCCCGCAACCGAGACGCTGAAATCAGCTGCCGACGTACCGCCGTCGGTCGATGTCGCCGAAACCGAAAGCGAAAGGTCGCCGGACCAGTCGGCGGGTGGAATCAGGGTAAGCGAACCCAGCGCCGCCAAATCGGACCCGGCAAGAGTCCAGGTGCCGTCGCCGTTGTCGCCGCCGGCGGAAAGGGTGGATCCTTCCGGAACGCCGGAAATGATCACCGAAGCCAACTCTTCGGTTCCCGGCACTGTCGCCGAAATCGAGAGCGGTATGGCCGTATCCTCTGCGCCGGCCACGCCGGTGACGCTAAGCACAGGCACATCGGGAACGCTGATCACCGCGACGCCGAAATCGGCGCTTGCTGTGCCGCCGTCGGTGGTCGTGGCGTTGACCGACAGCGTCAGCACGTCGGCCCAATCGGTGGGCGGGGTCATGGTCAAACCGGCCAACTGATCCGGGGTCAGCGACCACGTACCGTCGCCGTTGTCGGTGCCGGCGGACAAAACAGCGCCTTCGGGCAGGCCGCCGATGGTGATGGATGCGATCTCCCCGGTTTCCGCGACGGCCACCGAGACATCAAGCGGAATGGCGGTGTCCTCGGCGCCCGATGCGGCGGAAACGCTGACGACCGGAACATGGACGACAGGCTCAGTGGGTTCCTCGGCAACCGGAACGGTTACCTCCTCTCGCCTCTCTTCCGTGGGGATGGGTGCGGCGGCGGGTTCGACCGGTAGCGGCTCCACCGGCTTTTCGGGCACGGGGACCGCGAGTTCTTCGGGCGCAGGGGGTTGTTTGACCCCGGTGTCTTCCTCAGCAGTGACCCGGATGGGTTCGTCAGGCGGTGGTGGCGGCTCTTCCTCTGGGACCCCGGCTTCGGTGACGAATTCGTCCAAGTCGCCGCCGACGGCTTCCTGAGTGCCGTAATCGTTGGGCGGGTTCGTCGTCTGTGGCAGGTGCACCAGCGTCGTATCAAACATGCGGACAAGCGTGGCGTTATCCACCGAGGCCAGAATGACCGGCATCACGCTAAAGGCCCTGGTAAAAAGGACCTGGTTGGCCTGATTGATGACCAAGACTCCGGCGTCGTTGCGAAGGAATACCTCGCCCACATAACCATCGGCTTCCTGCATCATGACGATGGTCAAATCCTGGCCGTCGGCAAATTCGATCCCGATCTGGGTGCCGCGGATGCCGATGCTGCCGACCGGGGTGTCGATGACCATGGCATCGGGGTCGGTTTTGGAAATCATGCCGCTGACGAAGGTGTAGACACCCTTCATGACGGACAGTGACAGGGACCCTTCCTGGGTCGTCGGGTCGTAAATCATCTCATCTAAGACCATGCGGCCATCGGCGCCCATGGCGAACGTCGTTTCGTCGGCCAAAACAACCCCGAGCGCACCGTCTTCGGTGGTTTCAAGGATGTCTCCGGGGAAAATAGGCGTGTTCAGGGAGACTTCTTCGCGGGTTCCGTCGGCGCGAATGACGAAGGCCTTCCCGCTGACGGTATTGATGGCGCCGATGGGCTCGCTCGCCCCATCCGTTCCCGCCAGAAGTTCCGCCTCAGGGCTGAGCGGTCCCGCCAACCGAGTGGCCAGGGGGCCGGAAATCTGCGCGCCCTCCGGCGTTACCAAAGCCGGCGGTGCATCGCCGGAGAAGAAGTCTTCGACGACGGCCTTTTCACCGTCAGGCCCGACAAGTACGAGATCGCCACCGTCGCGGGTGAATTCCGCTTCCGATAGCGGGAAACCGTCAGGCAGGCTCACCTGTGATTGACCGCTGCTTTGCAAAATTTCCGTGTTGCTCATGCTTAGGCCTTCTAATTAATTCTTTTGATAACATAGTCACGTATGCAATTTTTAGCCATGACCCAGGTCAAAAATACCTTTGTCGGACCCGTGAATAGGGAAGGTCAAAAGCGTCCGCCACGGGGATTTTGTTTGGCTTGGCGCCGCTTCGCCCCATAATGGCACCCAGAGTCCAGGAGACGACGATGGCCGACGAAGACGACGACGAAGTGGAAGAAGAAGCCGAAGAGCCGGATGATGCCGGGGACGGCGATGACGAAGAGGGAGACGGAGACGGGGCAGGGCCAAAAAAAGGCGGCAAGGCCAAGCTTTTCATCATAATCGGGGGGGTTTTAGTTTTTCTGATCGCCGCTGGCGCCGGGGTCTATTTTTCGGGGATTCTTGACGAGTTTCTCGGCCTGGAAACAGAGGTCAAGGAAGATGCCGGCCCCAAAATGGGAAATGTTTTCTTCCCGCTGAAAGAAATCACCCTGAACCTCAACGCCGAGGGTAAAAAATCAAGATTTTTGAAAGTCGGTCTGACCGTCGTGCTGGCGCATAGCGGTGATGTGGCGCGGGTCGAGGCCCTGGCGCCCCGGATAACCGATTATGTTGCCACTTACCTGCGGGAACTGAGACCCGAGGAACTGTCCGGGTCGGCGAATTTTTACCGGATTCGTGAAAGGTTGCTGTACCGGGTTAGATTGGCGGTCTCGCCCATCGAAGTAACAAATGTGCTTTTCAATTCGGTTTTGGTTCAATAACGGCGTCTTTAAATGCAAAAAAATCGATTTATCCTCGTTCTCCCCGTTATTCACAGGGGGGGATATTAATCTTACCGGTGTATGCTTTCGCCCTCTACTCTTATTAGGGGTATGAATCCTCCCAAAACCGACTTCCCGCCGGACGCGGCGGTTTTTTTTGTGTGATCAAAAACTCTTAACAAAGGGATGCGAGATATGTCCGAGGCGAAAACGCTTTTGCAGATGGCCGGGGCGGACCCCAAGCCGGCGCCGTTAGGTGACTGCGTGTTGGTGATGATTGACTGCCAGCGGGAGTACCTGGACGGAGGCCTCAAGCTTCACCGGGTCGAAGAAGCGTTGGCCGAAGGGGCGCTTTTGTTGGCCCTGGCCCGCGACCGAGGCGTTCCCGTTGTTCATATTCAACATAACGGCAACCCCGGCGGGCTGTTCGACCCCGAAGGCCCGAAACACACCCTTTGCGACCAGGTAAAGCCCCTAGACGGCGAGATGGTCGTTACCAAGACCAAGCCCAACGCTTTCGCCGGAACAAAGCTTGAAGAGGTTCTCAAGCCTTTTGCCCGCAAGAACTTGATTGTCGCCGGTTTGATGACCCACATGTGCGTTAGTTCCACCGTCCGTTCGGCGCTTGATCACAACTACGGCTGTACGGTGGTGGCCGGCGCTTGTGCGACCCGCGACCTGCCGGACAGTCTGGGCGGCGACGGTGTTATCAAGGCAGCGGACCTGCATCGGGCGGCGCTGGCGGGACTGTCCGACCGGTTCGCCGTCATCGTCCCTGACGCGCTTTCCCTAGAAGGTAATTAACAGGGGCGCTACTTCGCCGGCTCGGTCGTCGCCTCTTCCTCCAGCGCCAGCAGTTCGCCGGCCCTCTCGAGGGTTTTCCTGGCTTCCTGGGCTTCTTGTTGGCGCGCCCACATGCCGGCGTAGGTCCCGCCTTGTTCCAACAGGGCCGCGTGCGGCCCGCGTTCGGTGATGTGGCCCTGATCGAGGACCAGAATTTCATCGGCATCGATGACGGTCGACAACCGATGCGCGATGGTCAGCGTCGTCCGGTCGGCGGAAACTTCACGCAGACTTTGCAGTATTTCCTGTTCGGTGTGGGTATCCAGGGCCGATGTCGCCTCGTCGAAGACCAGGATGGACGGGTGTTTCAAGATGGTTCGGGCAATGGCGACGCGCTGCTTTTCACCGCCGCTGAGCTTTAGGCCCCGTTCACCGACGGTGGACGAATAACCATCCGGCAGACTCATGATGAAATCATGGATGCGCGCGACCCGGGCGGCATCCTCTATTTCCGACGGCGTTGCGCCGGGGCGGCCATAGGCGATGTTGTAATAAATGGTATCGTTGAACAGCACCGTATCCTGGGGAACCATGCCGATAGCCGCGCGCAGGGAGCTTTGCGTGATGTCCCGGATGTCCTGGCCGTCGATCAGGATGCGCCCGCCGGTGATGTCGTAAAATCGGAACAAAAGTCTGGAAATAGTCGATTTCCCGGCCCCTGATGGGCCGACAATGGCGACTGTTTTCCCCGGCTCGACGGTAAACGAGACGTTTTCCAGGACCGGCCTGCGTTTGTCGTAGGCAAAAGAAACTTCCTCGAAAACCACCTGCCCGCCCTTTTGCGAAAGCGTGGCTGCATTTGGGGCGTCCTTGACTTCTTCGTTTTCGGCCAAAAGCTCAAACATGGTTTCCATGTCGGTGAGCGACCGCTTGATCTCGCGATAAACGAACCCCAAGAAATTCAGGGGCAGGAACAACTGGATCAGGTAAGCGTTGACGAGCACGAAATCGCCGATGGTCATGGTGCCGCCGACGACGCCGGCGCCCGCCATCAGCATGACGACGACGACACCGGCGGAAATAATGGCCCCCTGGCCAATGTTTAGATATGACAACGTCGTTTTACTTTTGACGGCGGCTTGCTCGTAGCCCCGGAGCGATGAGTCGAAGCGTTGGGCCTCGTGGGCTTCGTTGCCGAAATACTTGACCGTTTCGAAATTCAACAGGCTATCGACGGCCTTGGTGTTGGCATCCGAATCGCTTTCGTTCATGGCGCGGCGGAACTTGATCCGCCATTCGGTGACGACCAGTGTCCAGGCGACATAAAAGCCCGTGGTCAGGAACGTCACCAGGGCGAACAGGACCCCGTAGAGGGTCCACATGACGGCGCAGACAAGCAGGATTTCCAGCAACGTCGGCAACACGTTGAACAGCATGAAGGTGAGCAAAAACTCGATCCCCTTGGTGCCGCGCTCGACCGCGCGGCTGATACCGCCGGTCTTGCGATCCATGTGAAAGCGCAGGCTGAGGCGGTGCAGGTGCTTGAAGGTCTTTAATCCCGCCAACCTGATTGCCCGTTGGGCGACCTTGGCGAAGACGGCATCGCGGAGTTCGCCGAATGCCTGGGAGAGGATGCGGACCAATCCGTAGCCGACAAGCAACGCCACCGGCACCGCCAATACGATCGATGCGTCGGCGCTCAGCGCGTCGACGGCGTGTTTGTAGAAAATGGGTACGCCGACGTTGGTTACCTTGGCCAGCGCCAGCAGCATCATGGCGATGACGACGCGAACCCTGAGCTCGGTTTCCCCTTTGGGCCAAAGGTAAGGCAATAACGTCCTGATCGTTGCCAGATCGTTTCTGGGGCCGGTTTTATCGGGGCCCGGTTCCATGCTTCGCATCGTTTATCCTTAGTCCCAGCGTATCGCTTTACTATATAGGGCTAACAAGGGGTTTAGGGGAGTGGTGGACCCAAAAAACCAATATATACCTAGCCGGAAGACATATTCAATTAATCGTATATTATTTAAAATGTAAGACTAACGTCAGGTTCATTTCATAGTATCCGGCGCATGGAGAAGCAGCCGCTGGGCCAAAGGAGGTCCAGCCCGGCGTATTGGGGAAACTGGGGCGAAAAAATAAATGTCTAATTATGATTTTCAAGGATTGCGGGTGCTTGTCTGTGACGACAGCCTTCAGATACGCGCCCTGGTGAAAACCTTTCTGCACGCTTTCGGCATCAAGGATATTCACGAAGCCTGTGACGCCGAGACGGGTTTCGCGGAATTGTTGGATTCGAACCCTGACCTGGTGATCACCGATTGGAATATGCCGGAAGTGTCCGGTCTCGATTTCGTTAAACGCATCCGCCAAAGCCTGGAAGCGCCCAACCCTTACGTTCCGGTCATCATGTTGACCGGGTATACGGAAATGGATCGCGTGGTTACCGCGCGCGACGCCGGTGTGTCTTCTTTCCTGGCTAAGCCGTTGAGTGCGGATTCGCTTTACAAGCGGTTGGTTTCCCTGGTTGATGATGAACGCATGTTCGTGCGTAGCAACGACTTCTTCGGTCCGGATCGGCGGTTTCACAAGTCAGCCATAACCGAAGGACCGGAACGTCGCGGCCAAGCCGCCGCTTAAGTTTACGTCCGTCTCTACCAAAAGCTGCTGTTCGAGACCCTCTTTGAAAAAGAAGCCGGCATAGGCGTATGGCCAAACCGTCCCTGATAAAACCGAAGAAGCGTCTTCGCGACAAGGTTCGCACAACCGGTGGGCCGACGCCCGAAGAAGCCGTCTTGCGCGCCGTCAACGCCGCCGAGGATTTGATGGAAGGCTACCAGGGCTGGGCCGTCGATGATCTTCAGAAGTTGTGGGAAGCCTTTCAAAAGACGGCGGCTTCCGGCACCGACGTGTCCAAGATGTATGACATCGTCCACGAGGTCCGGGGCCAAGGCGGCAGCTTCGGGTTTCCGCTAATTTCCAGCATCGGCGATTCCCTTTGCAAGTATCTCGACCGGCGCAAAAGCCTGTCGTCTGTCGAATTAGAGGTGATTAAGATTCACATCCTGGCGATGAAAGCGGTGTTCCGCCAGAGTCTGAAAGGCGATGCAGGCGGCTTGGCCCAGGAAATTCCGGACCTGCTGTTTGCGCTTAGGGAACGTACCTAAAAAAACGCGCTTAAGCTCCACCCCGTTACTAGTCGGACGCCAGTTTCTTGGTCTGCAGGTGGGATTTGAAATCCAGATCGCCGCGCAAAAGATGTTCGTAGACCAGGTGCGATAATTCCTCGATGCACGGGCTGGACGTGGCGTTCAGGCACTTCTCGCCGCAGCCGTCAAAAACTTTTTGTAGTTGCTCAAGGTTGTCCGCGTGCGACTCCCTGTGGGCCTTGACGCGGGGGAACTTGGCTTCTTCGAGGATTTCCTCCTCGTCCCGGAAATGGGTCTCGAAAAGCTTGCGGAAGGCCTTGCAGGCCGCCAACGCATCCGCGCCATGGCCGTCTTTCATCTTATCCGCCATATCGCCGACGCCGTCAATCAGTTCACGGTGCTGGGCGTCGATGACGGCGTTGCCCGTCTCGAAAGACTTGGACCATTGGTGGTACTTCATGGCATTTCCAAAAAGCGATTATTTTTTTATTTTTTTACCGGTCCCCCATAATGGCATACCCCGATATGCAATGCCATTATGTAAATTGTGAATATATAAAAAAGCAAAGTCAATCAAAGTATGACGGCCTTTGGCACCCATTTATACGGACGGGGCTTATGCCGAACGGCCTATTCCCATTCGATCGTCCCCGGCGGCTTCGACGTCACGTCATAGACAACGCGGTTGATGCCGCGCACCTCGTTAATGATGCGGCCGGCGACCTGGGTCAGAAATTCGTGGGTAAAAGCGTAAGATTCCGCCGTCATGCCGTCGGTCGAGGTGACGGCGCGCAGCGCACAGACATAATCGTAAGTCCGGGCATCGCCCATAACGCCGACGGTCTGCACCGGCAACAACACGGCAAACGCCTGCCAGATGGCGTCATACAGCCCGGCGTTGCGGATTTCGTCCAGATAAATGGTGTCGGCCTGGCGCAGGAGGCTGACTTTCTCCGCCGTAATCGCGCCCGGCACCCTAATCGCCAGCCCCGGCCCCGGAAACGGGTGGCGCCCGACCATGCTGTCGGGCAGGCCAAGCTCCCGGCCCAAGATGCGGACCTCGTCTTTGAACAATTCCCGCAACGGTTCGACAAGTTTCAGGTTCATCCGTTCCGGCAGGCCGCCGACGTTGTGGTGGGATTTGATGGTGACGCTGGGTCCGCCGGTGAACGACACGCTTTCGATAACGTCGGGGTAGAGCGTGCCTTGCGCCAGAAACTTGGCGTCGCCGACCTTTTTGGCCTCTTCCTCGAAGACGTCGATGAAAGTCGCGCCGATGATTTTGCGTTTTTTCTCTGGGTCCGACACGCCGTCGAGCTTACCCAAAAACAAATCGCCGGCGTCGCGGTGCACCAGCGGGATGTTGTAATGATCGCGGAATAATTCCACGACCTCGTCGCCTTCGCCGGCGCGCATCAACCCGGTATCGACGAAAACGCAGGTCAGTTGATCGCCGATGGCCTCATGCAGCAGGGCTGCGACGACGGCGGAATCGACTCCGCCCGACAGCCCGCAAATAACGCGCCCATCGCCGACCTGTTCCCTGACCTTGGCGATTTCCGTGTCCTTGAACGCCGCCATCGTCCAATCGCCGCCGCAACCGGCGATGCGGTGGGTGAAGTTTTGCAATAATTTGGCGCCGTCGGGCGTGTGCACGACCTCGGGGTGAAACTGCACGCCGTAAAACCCGCGTTCCTCGTCGGCGATGGCGGCGAAGGGCGCGGTGTCGGTCCGGGCGACGGAGCGGAAGCCGTCGGGGATGGCGTCGATGTGGTCGCCGTGGCTCATCCACACCTGATGCGTTTCGCCGGGCGCCCAGACGCCGTCGAACAAGGCGCTCGGCTCGGTGACGTCGATGAAGGTGCGGCCGAATTCCTGGGTGTCGGAGGCCTCGACCCGCCCGCCCAACTGCTGCGCCATGGTCATTTCGCCGTAACAGATGCCCAATACCGGCAGCCCCATTTCCCACAAGCCATCCGGCGCGCGGGGCGTCTCGATATCATGCGCCGACGCCGGCCCGCCCGACAGGATCACCGCCTTCGGCGCGAACGCCTTGATGGTCTCGGCGGTGACGGCGTTGAACGGGTGGATTTCCGAATAAACGCCGCTTTCCCGCACCCGCCGCGCTATCAGTTGCGTGACTTGTGAACCGAAATCGACGATCAGCACGCGGTCGGCGTGCAGCTGGTCTTGCTCATGCGTGGGGGCGGGGTTTTTGGCAGCGCTCATGTCAAACTTTTACCCGCCTTGGGGTGTGATGGAAAGGGCGATGGAAAGGGCCTGATGGCTGGTCGTCGCCCGGTCGTCCTGCGGTCGTCATGTGGTCGTCGGCCGGTCGTCAAAAAGTCGTCCTGCGGTCGTCCTGCGGTCGTCCAAAAGTCGTCGGTTTTAACCATGGCGATCACCGTAAGCCGTTGAATTTAAAACAGACGGCCCCGAAAAAGGCGG
>JABMOY010000180.1 GCA_013203955.1 Rhodospirillales bacterium
CGTGCGTGTTGCCGGTGCTGTCGATCAAGTTGCTCGGCGTCGTCGGCCACGGCGGCGGCGAGACCCGGACCGTGCGGCTGAGCTTCATCGCCTCGGCCTTGGGCATCGTTTTTGCTTTTATGGTTCTGGCGGCGGCGCTGGTGGCTTTAAAAGCCGGCGGCATGGCTATCGGCTGGGGCATCCAGTTCCAGCAGCCGTGGTTTTTGATCGCCATGGTCCTGGTGGTCACGGCGTTTGCCTGCAACCTGTGGGGGTTCTTTGAATTCCGCCTGCCCATGTGGGTCGGCGATCTGGGCGAACATTCCAGCCACGTGCATGGCCTCGGCGGGCATTTCCTGCAAGGCGCGTTGGCGACGCTTTTGGCGACGCCGTGCTCGGCGCCGTTCCTGGGTACCGCCGTCGGCTTCGCCCTGGCTCGCGGCAGCGTCGAGATATTTTCCGTCTTCGCCGCGCTCGGCCTGGGGCTGTCGCTGCCGTATCTTTGCGTCGCCGCCTTTCCGGGGATGGCGACACGATTGCCGAAACCGGGACCGTGGATGGTGACCATGAAACGCGTTTTGGGTTTTGCCCTTGCCGCCACCGGGGTGTGGTTGTTGAGCGTGCTGACGGTCAGCGCCGGACTCCAGACCGCCGCCTTTGTCGGCGCCTTGACCGTGGCCGGGGTGGCGCTGTTGTTTGTTTCTCGCAGGCAAACCGGGCGCAGCGCTTCCGCCTTGTTGGCGGCGGCGGTGCTGGCGGCGTTTCTGGCGCCGGGCTGGCTCGGCGAAAGGTCCGGGCCCAAAGAAATTGAATCACTTTTCGTCTACGGCGGACAGTCACAGAAATTCGACGGTTTGTGGACGGCCTTCGACGAAGCCGCCATTCCTAAACATGTGGCGGCCGGCAAGACGGTGTTCGTCGACGTCACCGCCGAATGGTGCATTACGTGTCTCGTCAACAAGGGCCTGGTGCTGGGCAACGACAAAGTCCTGGCGGCGCTGAGGCGCGACAACGTCATCGTCATGCAGGCCGATTGGACGCGGCCCGACCCGGCGATTTCCAGCTATCTTGCCCGCCATGAGCGCTATGGCATTCCGTTTAACGCCGTCTATGGGCCGAAGGCACCCAAGGGCATTATGCTGCCGGAACTGCTGAGCCAGGACGCGGTGTTGGACGCTATGAAAGAAGCCGGGGGGGCGACATAAAAAAGCGGCTGAAATTCCCGAGCGTAAGGATTATGTATTCTAAGAACATCCAAAAAACCAATTAACTCAATCTAGGGAGACACCATGACAATCAGCATCGGCGATAAAATCCCATCCGTGGATCTCAGCATCATGGGCAGCGACGGCCCGGAGGGCATTTCGACGGATGACATTTTCTCCGGCAAAAAGGTCGCCATCTTCGGGCTGCCCGGCGCCTTCACGCCGACGTGCTCGGCCAAGCATCTGCCCGGCTTCGTCAACAACGCCGCAGCCCTCAAGGCCAAGGGCATCGACACCATCGTCTGCCTCGCCGTCAACGACGTCTTCGTCATGGGCGCCTGGGGCAAAGACCAGAACGTCGGCGACAAGGTGATGATGGCGTCCGACGGCTCGGCGGTGTTTACCAAGGCGACGGGGCTGGAATTGGATTTAACCGAACGCGGTCTTGGTCTGCGCTGTCAGCGGTTTTCCATGGTCGTCGATGACGGCGAGGTTTTGAGCATCCACATCGACGACGGCGTCTTCGAAATGACCAGCGCCGAAACCATGTTGAGCGAGCTATGACCATCAAAGTCGGCGATAAGGTTCCCACCGTCGAGGTTCACGTGCTGGCCGACGGCGCGCCCAAGGGCATTTCCAGCGACGAGATCTTCGCCGGAAAAAAGGTCGCCGTCTTCGGTCTGCCCGGCGCCTTCACCCGCACCTGTTCGGCCAAGCACCTGCCCGGCTTCGTCAACAATGCCGACGCGCTCAAGGCCAAGGGCATCGATTCCATCGTCTGCATTTCCGTCAACGACGCCTTCGTCATGGGGGCTTGGGGCACGATTCAAGAAGTCGGCGACAAGGTCAAGATGGTCGCCGACGGCGCCGCCAATTTCGCCCGCGCCACAGGCCTCGATGTCGACATGAGCGCCAAGGGCTACGGTATTCGCTGTCGCCGGTTTTCCATGGTCGTCGATGACGGCGTGGTGAAAAGCATTTCTATCGACGAGCCCGGCGCGTTCGAGGTTTCCAGCGCCGAGGCGATGTTGGGTGCGCTCTAGACGGCCTGCTCGACACCGCGGCGCGCTAATTCGTCGGCGCGTTCGTTTTCTTCATGACCCGCGTGGCCCTTGACCCAGTGCCAGTTCACGTCGTGGCCTTCGAGTTCGGCTTCCAGGCGCCGCCATAGGTCTTCGTTCTTGACCTGTTTTTTGGCCGCCGTCCGCCAGCCGTTTCGTTTCCACTTGGCGATCCATTCGGTGATGCCCTTTTGGACGTAGGTGCTGTCGGTATAAAGGTCGGCGGCACTTCCCGGCTTCAACGCCTCCAACCCCTTGATCGCCGCCATCAGTTCCATGCGGTTGTTGGTGGTATCGGGCTCGCCGCCGCAAAGCTCCTTCTCGTGGCCGCCCCAGCGCAGCAACACGCCCCAGCCGCCGGGACCGGGATTGCCGGAGCACGCCCCGTCGGTGAAAATTTCGACGGAGTCCGCCATTCAGTCGAGCCCGTAATCGGCGGGGCCCTTGACGCTTTGGTGAAAGCGCAGCTTGGCCAGATATTCCTGCGGATCCTTTGGCGTCACCATGGCCCCTTTGGGCGTGTTGAGCCAATCGTAAAGACGCGTCAACAGGAACCGCATGGCGCTGCCCCGGGCCAACAGCGGCAGGGCCGCCAACTCGTCCGTCGAAAAGTCGCGAACCTTGCGATACGCCGTCAGCATGCGCCGGGCCTTGGTAACGTTAAAACTCAGGTCCGTCTCGAAACACCAAGCATTCAGGCAGATCGCCAAGTCATAGGCGAACATGTCGGTGCAGGCGAAATAGAAATCGATCATGCCGGTCAGGCGCCCGTCGCGGAAAAACACGTTGTCAGGAAACAGGTCGGCGTGAATAACCCCGGACGGAAGACCCTCGGGCCAGCCTTTTTCCAGTGCGTCGAGCTCCGCCGCCAGCTCCTTAGCCAAGCCAGGAGCCACTTCATCGGCGTGGTCTTTGGACCGAGCCAGCAGCGGCCGCCAATCCTTCACCGACAAGGCATTGATGCGGCTCATCTTAAAATTCGATCCGGCCAAGTGCATTTCAGCCAAGGCCCGGCCGACTTCCTGACAGTGTCCAGGCGTTGCCCGGCGCGGCCACATGCCGGACAGGAACGTGACGATAGCCGCAGGGCGCCCGCAGAGGCTGCGAAGCGCATCGCCGTCCTTGCCGTGAACGGGGGTCGGGCACGGGATTCCGGCCTCCGCCAGATGGTCCATGAGTCCTAAAAAGAACGGCAGATCGTCGGGATCGACGCGCTTCTCGTAGAGCGTCAGAATAAAATTTCCGGTGGCCGTGGTCAGCGCAAAATTGGAGTTCTCAATGCCCTCGGCGATGCCCTTACAGGACAAAAACTCGCCGATATCATAATTGGCGGCAAACTGCTTCAGTTCCTCATCGCCGACTTCGGTATATACAGCCATTGCCTTATCCCCGCCCGCTATTCAAATGTCTTTAAGGAACCGTCCATGTTCTGGCAAGGGATGATCTCGACCTTGGGTAAAGCCGCCCTGGGTGGTATATTAACTAAGATTGTATGTAACCCCCGCCTTTGGGGACCATACGTCAAGATCGGCAACTAGCCGGAGCACCGCGCAATGCCTGGCCGAATAAGCACCTTCGGAATAAAACCTCTTGTGGCCCGCTTAGGCACCACCGGCCTTGTTGCTTTGAGCATGCTGGTATTTTCCTTGCCGGCGCCTGCGGCCAGGCCGACCGGTGAATTTCCCCCTGTTGAGGAAATCAAACCTGGAAAAACCGGCAATTTGGTTCTCAGGGTGCAAAAGGCTTTGGCCGAACTGGGCATATACCAGGGGCCTAAGGATGGGCGCATGAACGCCCTGACAAGATCGGCGCTCAGGGCCTATCAACGGGGCACCGGGCTCAAGGACACCGGTCGCATCACCGAGGCGCTTGTTCAGGGTCTGGAAAACAGCCTCCAGGTCCGGGTCCTTCTAAAAAGGTTGGACAAAGTCCGCATCGAGAACATGAGCGCCGCCCGTCAGGCCCTACTGAGCCACCCGGCAACCCGCGATTTGGTCGCCAAAACCTCGGATGAAGTCGCCGACCCGACCCGTGATGCGGCAAAATGCCTGAAAAACGTTACTGTCCGTTGCCTGCTGAAGGAAGCCTTGGAAAGCGCCAAGGCCGTTTTCAAGCCTGAGCTACGTGATTGGGCGTTGGGTGAAATTTTAGTCGCCCAGGCGCGGGCGGGGCTGGGCAAGGAGGCGATGGAAACCGCTGGGCGCATCCGCGATCCCAGGTTGATCGTTATCGCCCTTAGGGACATTGCCGAAGCACAAGCCGCTTCGGGTTTGAGCGCCAAGGCACTCAGCGCCGCGGAAATCATCCCTGACCTTTTGAAGCAGGCCGAGGCGTTGGCCGCCATCGCAGACATTCAAATCAAGCGCAAAGATAATGACGATGCCCGCGAAACCGCCGAACGATTGCTTCTCACCCTGGACAAGATCGAAAAAGGGCTGACACGGATTTCTCTAAAAACCCGTGCAGCCGTCATTTTAGCGCGTTCCGGCAATGGACCGAAAGCGGCGGGTATCCTGAGAGAAACGGAAGCGTATGTGCGAAAAAATATCGCCGGCAAGGACCGTGACGTGGCTTTGCGGCATGTCGCCAAGGCATTGGCTGAAACGGAACAGTTAGCCCAGGCATTAACGGTCTTGAGCGACGTCACGGAGGATTCCAACCGAACGCCCGTCCTGATAACCGCCGCCACCCAACAGGCGCGAGCGGGCGATGTGGCGGCGGCCCTGGCCACGGCTGATAACATAGAGGCCGTTCGTTTCCGCGCCGTGGTCTTGGGGCAAATCGCCCTGACCCAAGCCGAAGCGGGTGAGGAAGCCGCCGCCAATATCACCCTCGAAATGGCGCTGGCCGCCGTTGAAAAAATCAAACTTCCCTACGCCCGTTCCTATGCGGTCAGCAGGGTTTCCGTATCCATGGCCGGTGTCGGCAAATTTCCGGAATCCTGGGACAAAGCCAAAGCGATTTTCAGAAAGGCCCGGGAAACAGCTTTGAGGATTGATGATAACCGGTTACGGGCACACACCCTTTGGGCCATTGCCGCCGAACAAATTCGTTCTGGCGACGACGCCGGAGCCAAGGAAACCCGAAAACTTGCGAAAAAGGCTACGGGTGAAATCAAAAGCTCCCTCAGTCAAGTCTGGATGTACTCTGAAATAGCGACCGGCCATGCCTCCCAAAACGAGGATGTGGCCGCATGGGCGGCTTTCGACAACGGGCACCAGGTAGCACAATCCATTGGCAACTCATGGGGCCGGGCCCGTGCTTTCGGGAAGCTTGCCGCCACCCTTATTCAACTGGTCAATCCCGGCAAAACTTCCCCGGTAAAAACCCGGGTAAAAAAATGACACACCGCCCTATCACCTTGCCGCCTATCGGGCACTGATTTACAGTCGCCTGAACAAACAGGGAAGGAAACGAAATCATGGACAAGCCGGTCGTCGCTCAAGATAGCCCCTACCAAACCGAGGTTGAAGAGGGCAAAACCTATGCTTGGTGTGCCTGTGGGAAAAGCGCCACGCAACCCTTTTGCGACGGCAGCCATTCGGGCACGGATTTTTCCCCGGTTATGTACACGGCAGAAAAAGCCGGGACCGTTTTCTTCTGCGGGTGCAAAAAAACCAAAAACCAGCCCTTATGCGACGGTAGCCACAGCGCCCAGTGAAAAATCTCCTAAAAGCCCTGCCTTTAAATAAATTTTGCGAGCCTTTCCGTAATTTGAGGCCGGTTCATGTGGCTGTGGTCTTGGTCAGCAGTCTTACCGGTTGCTCCGCCGTTGAAACCGTCACCGATTTTGTGTCCGACCCCGTCATTTTACCCTGTCCGGATTACCGGGTGGTCGCCGAAGCGCTAACCCTGACCAAATTCAAAGAGGGTCCCGGCCGCGATCTCATCGACGTAGATTACGAAGGCGGAATTGAAGCGGTAAAGTTGGGCTGTGAGAGCCAAATCGACAAAAAGACCAAAATCGGAAAGATGGAAATCGACGTTACCGTCCTTTTCAAAGCATCCAGGGGAGCCGCCAATCGGAACCACAAGGCAAGTTTTCCGTATTTTATCAGGGTTCTCGACCGCACCGGAAAAATTCTTTGGGGTGAGGACCTGATGGTCAACATTGGTTTTCCCGGGAATAAAACCCGGCTCTTATTCTCCGCCGACCCGGTGACTTTGGTAATTCCCATTTCGCCCCGTTGGTCCAGCAAGTATTACCGTATTCTAACCGGTTTCAAAATGACCCGAGAGGAACTTCAATTCAATCGGGAGAGACGCCAAAAGACACTTAAATAAACCCTTGGTAAAATAACGTGCCTGTTCACGATACTCAGAACCTTAAAAAAACCCCGCTTGATTCGCTACACCTCGAATCGAACGCCAAGATGGTGCCCTTCGCCGGTTATTCCATGCCCGTGCAATATCAAGATGGAATCATCGCCGAACATCTTCATACCCGCCAAAAAGCCTCAATTTTTGACGTTTCCCATATGGGCCAGGCGCGGCTTACAGGAAGCGGCGCGGCGGCGGCTTTGGAAACACTAGTCCCGGGGGACATTCTGAACTTAAAGGCGGGCCGCACCCGCTATACGGTGCTGACAAACGACCAAGGCGGCATCATTGACGACCTGATGGTGACAAACCGGGGCGACCACCTGTACCTCGTCGTCAACGCCGACGGCAAGGAGCGGGATTTCGCCCACATCGAAAGCCGTCTCGGTGAGGCAGCCGGGCTGGAAATTCTTGAAACCCAGGCGCTGATCGCCCTCCAAGGCCCGGCGGCGATGGATGTTTTGCGGCGTTTCTCCGACAAGGCAAAAACCCAGGCCTTTATGTCCGCCGACGATATGGAAATCGACGGGACCCCCTGTTTGGCGACCCGGTCCGGATACTCCGGCGAAGACGGGTTCGAGATTTCATGCGCCGCCAAGGACGCGGAAAAACTGGCCCGCTCGCTTTTGGCAGCGCCGGAAGTCGCACCCGCAGGTCTTGGCGCGCGCGATTCTCTTCGCCTTGAAGCCGGGCTTTGCCTTTACGGCTCGGACATCGACGAGACGACGACCCCCATTGAGGCGAATTTAGGATGGATCATCGGCAAGCGCAGGCGCGAAGAAGGCGGCTTTCCAGGCACCGATATTATCCAAGAGCAACTTAAATCCGGCGCCTCCAAAAAGCTGGTCGGGATCAAACCGGAAGGAAAAGCCCCGGCCCGGGCCCACACCATTATCGAGGACACCGAGGGCAATCCCATCGGCGAAGTCACCAGCGGCGGTTACGGCCCCTCTGTCGGCGGCCCGGTCGCCATGGGTTACGTAAAAACCGATTTATCAAAACCGGAAACTGGGGTTAATCTAATGGTTCGCGGCAAGGCCCTGCCTGGCCGTGTCATAAAATTACCTTTCGTTGAACATCGTTATTTCAAAATTTAAAGGTCTAAACCGAGGGAGTTCGATATCCATGCATTACACCAAGGAACATGAATGGGTCAGGGTTGAAGGCGACACCGCCACGATTGGGATAAGCGTTTATGCCCAGGAACAATTGGGTGAGATTGTCTTCGTCGAACTTCCCGACGTCGGCACTCAATTGGAAAGGGGTTCGCAGGCCGCCGTTATTGAATCCGTCAAGGCGGCAAGCGAGATTTACGCCCCCGTTTCCGGGAAAGTGACCGAAACC
This sequence comes from Rhodospirillales bacterium, assembly GCA_013203955.1. GTDB lineage: Bacteria > Pseudomonadota > Alphaproteobacteria > Rhodospirillales > Casp-alpha2 > Casp-alpha2. Next base: position 7,910 of record JABMOY010000180.1, read on the forward strand.
AATGGCGACCTTGATGCGGAACCCAGCAAGGTCAACGACGACGCCACCGGCGAAGGATGGTTGTTCAAAGTGTCCCTAAGTGATACCAGCGAATTGGAGGACATGTTGAACGAGGGCGATTACATGGGTTACGTGGAGGGCCTTGGCTAATGCCCAAAGCGCCGCTCAGCGAACTCGAGCAACGGAACGATTTTATCCGCCGCCACATTGGCCCCGGCGAGGAACAAATCGCCGAAATGCTGAATGCATTGGGTCTTTCGTCCCTTGATGCGCTGATCGCCAAGACCGTCCCGGAAAGCATCACCACGGATAAGGCGCTCGACATCGGCGGCGACCAGACCGAACGCGGCGCGCTGTCTTACCTGCGCCGCATGTCGGAGCGCAACAAAGTCTTCATCTCGATGATCGGCATGGGCTACTACGGCACCAAACTGCCCAGCGTCATTTTGCGCAACGTGCTTGAACATCCGGGCTGGTACACGGCCTATACGCCTTATCAAGCCGAAGTCAGCCAAGGCCGGCTGGAGGCGCTGATAAATTTCCAGCAGATGGTCATGGACCTGACGGGCATGGAAATGGCCAATGCGTCGCTGTTGGACGAGGGCACCGCCGCCGCCGAGGCCATGGCCATGTCGCACCGGC
>JABMOY010000181.1 GCA_013203955.1 Rhodospirillales bacterium
CCGCAAAGCTTTTGTGAATCTTCGCAGCCAACGGGCTGTGCGCCTGCACCTCGGCGAAGACTTGCTCGGCGGCTTTGCCGAAGCTGTCATAGATGTCGTCGTTGAAGGCACGCACCTTGACGCCGTGATCTTTGACCAGGCGGGCGAGGTAGGTACCGTTGTTGTAGTTGGTTTCGGCCATCTGGCGCGTATTTTCTTCATTACACGCGGCTTCGATCACGGCCTGATGGGTCTTCGACAGGCTCGACCACCACTTCTTATTCATGCCCATGGTCAGCTGTGAAGCCGGCTCGTGCATGCCCGGATAGTAGTAGTACTTGGCGGCTTCATAGAACTTCATGAAGTAATCGTTCCAGGGGCCGACCCACTCGGTAGCGTCAATGGAGCCGGAGACCAGGTTTTCATAAATCTGGCTGCCCGGCAGCGAAACCGTCGACGCACCCAGCTTGGCCAGGACGTCGCCGCCGAGGCCGGGAATACGCATTTTCAGGCCCTTGAAGTCAGACGCCGAGTTCATTTCCTTATTGAACCAGCCGCCCATCTGCACGCCGGTGTTTCCACAAGGGAAGCCCTTGATGCCGAAGCCGTCGCCGAGTTCGTCATGCAACTGCTGGCCGCCGCCGAATTTCATCCAGGCTTCCATTTCGGCGAAGACGAGGCCGAACGGAACGGCGGTAAAGTACGCCCAACCAGGGTGCTTGCCTTTCCAGTAGTAGTCGGCGGCGATATAGGCTTGGCTGTTGCCGGAAGCGACTTCGTCGAAAGAGTCGAAAGCGCCAACCCGTTCGCCGCCAGCAAAATATTTGACCTGAATCTGACCTTCGGTCAGTTCCGGAATACGCGCCGCCAACCGTTGCGCGCTGGTGCCGAGGCCCGGGAAATCACGACCCCAGGTCGAGACGATGATCATTTCCTTGCGGCCTTGGGCGATGGCGGGCGCGGCAAGGGTCGAAGCGGCGGCACCGGCAACGCCGGCGACAGCCGCAGTTTTCAAAAATTTACGTCGTTTCATCAAGCAAATCCTCCTTGTTGGGATGATGGTTTTTAATTTTTATCCACGTTTCACGATACCCGAAGGCGCAATGACACTGGACTTTGGTATATTTGGTTGCAGAGTGACTTTAAATATATGACGCAGAGAATCAATACTCCATATCTATTGAAAGGCAACGGCAATTAACCCGGTTTTCTTGCGGTTAACCCTGCGTTCGCTAAAATGCGGGAGTTCGAGCAAAAGCAAATTAAGGGGAGGCCATCATGGACGTCAAAGCAGCCGTCGCGTTCGAAGCAGGAAAACCGCTTTCCATTGAAACCGTTTCGCTGGAAGGCCCGAAAGAGGGTGAGTGCCTGGTCGAAATCAAGGCCACCGGGGTTTGCCATACCGACGAATTCACCCGTTCCGGTGAAGACCCGGAAGGCCTGTTCCCGGCAATTCTCGGCCACGAAGGCGCCGGCATCGTCGTTGAGGTCGGCCCGGGGGTGACATCGCTTAAGGCCGGCGACCACGTGATACCGCTCTATACGCCCGAATGCCGGGTCTGCGAATACTGCATGTCCGGCAAGACCAACCTGTGCCAGTCGATCCGCGAAACCCAAGGCCAAGGACTGATGCCGGACGGCACGTCGCGCTTTTCCTTAGGCCAGGAAAAGATATTCCATTACATGGGCACGTCGACGTTTGCCAATTTCACCGTGGTCCCGGAAATCGCGCTCGCCAAAATCCGCGAAGACGCGCCGTTCGATAAGGTCTGCTACATCGGTTGCGGCGTCACCACGGGGATCGGCGCCGTCATCAATACGGCCAAGGTCCAGGCCGGCGACACCGTCATCGTCTTCGGCCTCGGCGGCATCGGCCTGAACGTGGTTCAGGGCGCCAAGATGGTCGACGCCAAGATGATCGTCGGCGTCGACATCAATCCGAAACGGGAAGACTTGGCGAAAAAGTTCGGCATGACCCATTTCGTCAACCCAAACGAGGTCGAAGGTGACCTGGTCCCTTATCTGGTGGATCTGACCAAGGGCGGCGCCGACCATTCGTTCGAGTGCATCGGCAACGTCAACATCATGCGCCAAGCCCTGGAATGCTGTCACAAGGGTTGGGGCGAAAGTACCATCATCGGCGTTGCCGGGGCCGGCCAGGAAATCGCCACCCGGCCTTTCCAGTTGGTTACCGGTCGGGTCTGGCGGGGATCCGCCTTCGGCGGCGCCAGGGGGCGCACCGATGTGCCGAAAATCGTCGACTGGTACATGGAGGGCAAGATCAACATTGACGACCTGATCACCCACACCATGCCCTTGGAAGACATCAATAACGCTTTCGATTTGATGCACAGCGGCGAAAGCATTCGCAGCGTCGTCGAATTCTGACCTCCTCTAAGGGGGGGCGGTTCAACTTAATAGAGAATTTTTAACGGCCTCCGCCTTGTGCGGACGGCGCCGACGGGACTCGGCGGCCATATGCCTGAATGTATATATGACAATAAAAACAATAGGTTGATGATTGTTATGAAATTTCTATCAAATCATTTGGAAATCCTACTAAAGCATCGCCTATGACTAAATTAAAAATATGTAATGTACTCTGGCCCCATTCCGTAATGATAATTAGAAGCTAAATAAGAAAATTAAAGACAAAAGCCGTTAACAGGGCGGCTATATCGAAGTTGACCGGGGGGGATGCTGTGAAATCTGCACCGAGATGCAATTCAACGCCTGACGGCGCGCGGATAAACTGCGGCCCGGACCGTTTTTTTATTTCCTACCAGACACACAATCCAACAATGCTGAACAATAACACAGCGATGCGGCGTATGACCGGTGGCCATTTGTCGTTATGCGACGCAATCTAAAGCTGGGATTTAACCCTAAAAGGAGGCAACACCAGATGAGTAATAAAAACGATCTAGACGGGTATGACGCCAAAACCCGTCGAATGATGGAGGGCATGGCGGAGGCTGAAAATAACGCCCTCGCGGCACGCGCCGAAGCCGAAGAAGAATGCGAATGCAAGGAAGGCATGTTTCCTTCCATGGACCGGCGGGGCTTTCTTGCCGCGGCCGGCGCAGTCGGTGCGGTCGGCGCGGCGACCCTGGCAACCCGTGGCGCCGCTGCGGCACCCCCGGGCGCCATGGATTATCCGAAGCAAAAAGACCCGACCAAGGAACAGGGCCGCTTGACCAACGACGACGGTGGTTACGGTTCACGCTCTGAATACGAGAGCGAAGTCCGTTGGCGTTTCCCGACGGCGACCAAGGAATCGTCATGGACGATGACGCCGTTGGACAAAAGCCAAGGCATCATCACCCCGTCGGGGCTGCATTTTGAACGCCATCACGGCGGCATCCCCAACATCGACCCGGCCAAACACACCATGACCATCCACGGCATGGTGGGGAAAGCCAAGACGTTCACCATGGCCGACATCAAGCGGTTTCCGTCGATCTCGCGGCAGTTTTTCATTGAATGTTCGGGCAACGGCCTGACCGAATGGAAAAAGCCGTATCTGAAGACGGTTCAAGGAACCCATGGCCTGACCAGCACGACTGAATGGACGGGCGGTCCGTTATCGACGCTTCTCACCGAAGTCGGTGTCAAGGAC
>JABMOY010000182.1 GCA_013203955.1 Rhodospirillales bacterium
GAGATCAAATACATCGACACGCCCGTCGAAATCCGCGCCAAGTACCAGTATTTCACCGAGGCGAAAATGGACCGTATTCGCGCCGCCGGCTACGCCAAGCCTTTCACCTCGCTCGAAGACGGCGTCGCTCTCTACGTCAACGACTTCCTCAACACCGACGATCCGTATCGTTAGGCCCCCTTTTCCATGTTCTTCTCCCTTGCCTTTCCCAATATCGATCCCGTCCTGATCAATATCGGGCCGCTGGCCATCCGCTGGTATTCGCTGGCCTATATGGCCGGGCTTTTGCTGGGCTGGTGGCTGCTCAAGCGGCTGCTAGTGCGGAGCCCCGAAGCGGCTGACGCGAACGCCGCCGACGATTTCATTGTCTGGGCGACGTTGGGGATCGTGCTTGGCGGGCGGCTGGGCTATGTATTGTTCTATAATTTTTCCTTTTACCTGGAAAACCCCCTGGCGATATTGACGGTCTGGAAGGGCGGTATGTCGTTTCACGGCGGCTTGGCCGGCGTTATCGTGGCGACGATTACCTTTTGTAAAAAACGCGGCATCGATTTATGGGCCTTCGCCGACCGGGTCGCCGTGGTTTCGCCGCTGGGCCTGTTTTTCGGCCGCATCGCCAACTTTATTAACGGCGAGCTGTTCGGTCGCGTCAGCGACGTTCCGTGGGCCATTATTTTTCCCCGCGGCGGGCCAGCGCCGCGTCATCCGAGCCAGCTGTACGAAGCCGGGCTGGAAGGGGCTGTGCTGTTCGGCATCCTTTGGTGGCTGGCGGGCAGGGAAAGCATGCGTACCCGCAGCGGCCTGCTGACCGGCGTTTTCATGGTCGGCTATGGCCTCGCGCGCACCGTGGTTGAATTATTCCGGCAACCGGATGCGCATTTGGGATTGCTAAGCTTCGGGGCGACCATGGGGCAATGGCTGTCGGCGCCGCTGATCGTTTTTGGCCTCTATCTGATTTTCCGGGCAAACCAGCGCAATCACCTGACATGAACTCCTTAGCCGATAATTTCCGCGACCGTATTGCCTCGGGCGGCCCGATGACGCTGGCCGAGTATATGAACGATGCCCTGACCCACCCAAGGCTTGGGTATTACATGCAGGGCGACACCTTTGGCCGCGGCGGTGATTTCATCACGGCGCCGGAAATCAGTCAGATGTTCGGCGAGTTGATCGGTCTTTGGTGCGCTATTGGGTGGCAGGCCATGGGCGCGCCGAACCCGGCAAGCCTGGTCGAGCTGGGGCCGGGGCGCGGCACCCTGATGGCCGATATGCTGCGTGCTGGCCGCTCATTGGAAGGGTTTTTAGACGCCCTATCGGTATATTTGATCGAAGTCAGCCCGGCGCTCAAATCCCTGCAGGAAGAAACCCTGATCAGCCAACCCGACGTCCACGCGGCCCGCGCGCTCGGTTGGGTCAGCGACTTGGGCGATGTTCCCGACGCGCCGCTGTTGGCCGTAGCCAATGAATTCTTCGACGCGCTTCCCGTGCACCAGTTTCAAAAGACCGCAAGCGGCTGGCGCGAGCGCCTGGTTGGGGTTGAGGATGGGAAATTTTGTTTTGTCCTTGCCGATCATCCGGCCGACGAAACCTTGCTGCCGCCGGGAACGGCAGACGCCGACCTTGACGCCATCGTCGAGGTGCGCCCTTTGGCCAAGGCCATTGGCCGGGATTTAGGCGCACGGCTGGTCGGCGCGCCGGGGATGGTTTTGATCCTCGATTACGGCCATGCCGAAAGCGCGCCGGGCGATACGTTGCAGGCCGTCAAGGCGCATGAATTCCACAACCCCCTGATTGACCCCGGGACGGCTGATTTGACGGCACATGTCGATTTTGCCGAAATCGGCCGCGCGGCGGCTGGCTTGGGGGCGCGTGTTTATGGTCCCATCGGGCAAGGTTACTTTCTGCAATCGCTGGGCATTACGGAGCGGGCCGAGGCGCTAATGGCAGCCTCGCCCTCGCATGCGCCCGATATTGAGGCGGCGCTGGTGCGGCTGACATCGGCAGACGGGATGGGGCAAATGTTTAAGGTCATGGCGCTGACCTCTCCGGGGCTGCCGCCACCGCCCGGCTTTGAATAAGCGCCTTCCCCCATTTACCTTCCCTTGGCCCCAGTTTGGTGAATAATGAGACCATGA